>JAVHVD010000158.1:0-8909 GCA_032160745.1 Pseudonocardiales bacterium | reverse complement strand
GCGGGGCCCTGACCAAGGTGCGGATGGGTCTGGGCTGGGATGCCGCGCCCGTCCGCGGACTGTTCGGCCGCAAGCGCGCGCAGACGATCGACCTCGACGCATCGGCGTTGCTGTTCGACAGCGCGGGGGACCTCGTCGATCAGGTGTGGTTCCAGCAGCTGACGAGCAAGGACGGATCCGTCCAGCACACCGGCGACAACCTGACCGGGGAAGGCGAGGGCGACGACGAGTCGATCCGCGTCGATCTGTCGAAGGTCCCGGCGAAGATCGCCACGCTCGTGTTCACCGTCAACTCGTTCACCGGTCAGGACTTCTCGCAGATCGAGAACGCCTTCTGCCGGCTCGTCGATGAGGCCAACGACAGCGAGATCGCGCGGTACGAGCTGACCGGGTCCGGCAGCCACACCGCGCAGATCATGGCCAAGGTGGCCCGCGACGGCGCCGGCTGGTCAATGACCGCGATCGGGGTGCCGGCCACCGGCCGCACTTTCAAGGATCTGTTGCCCGCGATCGCCGGGCACCTGTAGCACCATTGTTCCGACGTACGCATCGCAGCTAGGAGTTCACGCCATGTCCGAGCTCGACCTCGGTTCCACCGCCACCCCCGCCACGACCACGGCCACCGCCGCCGCGCCCGCCGCTGGTGGGCTGGTGCTCGCCCCGCCCGCGCCGGTTCCCATGGTGAAGGAGGAAGAGGCGGCCGGCGCCATCCCGGTCGACGACGCGAAGAAGTCCGAACTCGCCCAGCGCGCCCAAGCGTTCGCCGCCGAGCTGGCCGCCATGGACACTCGCGCGCCGGAGTTCGCCAAGAAGGTCGACTCGCTCACCTCGATGGGCGACAAGGAGCTGCGCGCGTCCGCACAGGTGTCGAACCGGATGCTGGACCGTCCGGCTGCGGTGATGAAGGCCGGCAAGGGCGGTGGCGGTGGCGATGCTCAGACGCGGGTGGCCGGCACCCTCAACGAGCTGCGCAATACGGTCACCGACCTTGACCCGAACCGGGCCGACCTCACGGGCGTCAAGAAGGTTCTGAAGTGGCTGCCCGGTGGGGACAAGATCCAGAAGTACTTCCAGAAGTACGAGTCGGCCCAGACGCAGCTCAACGCGATCATCAAGTCGTTGGAGTCCGGTCAGGACGATCTCCGCAAGGACAACGCGGCGATCGAGACCGAGAAGGCCAACATGTGGACGACGATGGGCAAGCTGAGCGAGTACAACGCGCTCGCATCCGCCCTCGACGAGGCGATCACCAACAAAGTGGCCGAGCTCGAGGCGGCCGGCAACACCGAGGCGGGGAACACGCTGAAGTCCGACGCGCTGTTCGCCATCCGGCAGCGGCGGCAGGACATCATGACCCAGATGGCCGTGTCGGTGCAGGGCTATATGGCGCTCGACCTCGTGCGGAAGAACAACATCGAGCTCATCAAGGGCGTCGACCGGGCGCAGACCACGACGATCTCGGCGCTGCGGACCGCGGTGATCGTGTCGCAGGCGCTGGCCCGGCAGAAGCTCGTCCTCGACCAGATCAGCGCGCTCAACACCACGACGTCGAACCTGATCGAGTCCACGTCCCAGCAGTTGAAGGTGCAGGGCGCCGCGATCAACGAGCAGGCGGCCAGCAGCACTGTCGACATCCAGAAACTGCAGGCGGCGTTCGACAACGTCTTCGCGACCATGGACGCGATCGACTCGTTCCGTTCGCAGGCCGTCGACTCGATGGCCCAGACCGTTACCGCGCTGGAGGGCCAGATCGAACGGGCCAAGCCCTACCTCGAGCGGACCAGGCGCGGCGAAGTGGGCGGCGCGGACTTCGGCGGCGGGCAGCCTCCGGCGATCGGGTCGTGACGCCGGCATGACCCGCTTCTCCCCATGACGTGGTTCCGGCGCGGGCACGACACCACCCCGCCGGCGGCGCCGGAGACCGAAGAGGACAAGGACTCACCCGACGCACTGCGGCTGCGCCTGTGGGAGCTCGTCCAGTTCATCAACCGCAACGCCGGCAAGCTGCCGGTCGAGGCGGTGGTCATCTCACGGCAGGTCACCGACGCCATCCGTGAGCTGATCGAGACGTCGCAGGACCACGATCTGGACGTCTATGCCGTCGTGTCGATCAACGGCATCGTCGGGGACTACCTGCCCACCACGCTGCGCACCTACCTCAACCTCGATCCGTCGCTCGTCGAGCGGCCCGGGCCGTCCGGGCGGACGCCGCGCGAAGCGCTGCGGGAGCAGGTCGAGTCGCTGGCGCTGGCGGCTGACGAGCTGTTCCAGGCCACCCAGGCGCACGATGCCGACCGGCTGTTCTCGCAGGGCAACTTCCTGAGGACGAAGTTCACCCGTTCCGACCTCGACCTCTGAGCGACTACTAGGGTCGAGCACGAGATGGCTGAGATGAAGCGGGGGGCCAACGTGGCCCTCACCCGGGAGATACCCGGGCTGACGGCACTCGTGATGGGCATGAGCTGGAACGCCGGCGCCGAGCGTGCGCTGGAGGACAACCTGGTCTTCGCGGCGATCCTCTGCGGCCACGACGGCCGGGCCCGCAGCGATCAGGATTTCGTGTTCTTCAACCAGCTCGCGTCCCCTGACCAGTCGGTGCAGCAGCTCGAGCAGGCATTGGGCGGCGACAACGAGCAGATCGTGGTCGAGTTGGCGGCGGTGCCGGCCGACGTCGAACGGATCGTCGTCGTTCTCTACGTCAACGAGGGGCCCGCGCAGCGGCGCACGCTGGGGCAGCTGCGCTCGTGCGTGATCAGGGTCCTGAACGCCGCCGACAACCGTGAGCTGGTCCGGTCCGAGGAGTTGGCGTCCGCCTTCGACGGCGAGACTGCCGTCGCGTTGGGTGAGCTCTACCGGCTCGGGACCGACTGGAAGTTCAAGGTTCTGGGGCAGGGTTACTCGCGGGGCGTCACCGGCATCGCGGCCGACTACGGGATCCCGCTGTGACCTCGACATGATCGCCGATCCCTCGGTTGCGCCGCGGCGTGCCGATCTAACCTTCCTGCGTCGGCGGTCGAAGCCGAAGGCGAAGCCCCTCGATCCCGCGCTGGCTGATTTCATCGCCGGTCGGGCCGTTCATCCGGGACGGGCTGCCCGCAAGGCCGCCGCTGAGGCGGCCGCCGCGGCAGCCCGGCCCGTAGCCCCGCCGCCTGCAGCCCCGCCGCCGGCAGCGCGGCCACCGGCAGCGCGGCCACCGGCAGCGCGGCCACCGGCTCGGCCGGCAGCATCGACTCCGGCGGCATCAACGAGCCCGCTGGATCTCTCGGCGCCCGCGTCCTCGTCCAGCCCCTTGGACCTGTCCGCTCCGTCGACCCCGACACGAACCGCACCGCACACGCCACCGGCCCGCGACGCGCTCGATCTCTCGGCCGGACCGTCCGCCCCGTCGCCCCCCGCCGCGCCACGGTCACCGGCGCCGCCGAAAGCACCCGTACACAGCGACGTGCGGATCCGGGCCGGACAGCAGCACTTGATGAGCATCAGGGATCCGACGGTGACCCTGACCCGGGTGCAGTCGGGCATTGGACAGCTCCAGATCGAGGCGGTCTGCTCGCCCGATGTGGGGGATCTGCGATTGGGCGCTGCGTATCAACTTCGCGACGGCACGAGCTCCACCGTCCAGTACGCCGGCGGGAACCGGTTCGCGCCGTCCTCGCGTCGCCCGGTGGTCGTCGCCGGCCGGGACGAGTACGAGCACCTACGCATCGATCTGCGCCAGGCCCGCGAGCTCGAGCGGCTGGCGGTTTATGCCTTCTCCGAAGCGCGGACCGATCTCGCCTGGGCCGGCACCCTCGTGATCTCCACGTTCGGCGGCGGCCGGGTCGACCTGCCGCTCGAGTCGCTCTTCGCCGGCAAGGTCGCCGTCCTGACCTCGATCTACAACCTCGACGGCGAATTCGTCATCCGGGCCGAGATGGAGACGATCGCCGGCGACGTCCGCGAGGCGGCGCGGGCCTACGGCTACGACCGGATCACCTGGCGCGACGACCGGTTACCGGTCGACTGAACCCAGCCGGATCAGGCCGAGGTCGCGTGCTGTGCCGCCGGGTCGAGCAGTTTCTTCACCGTCTTGGCGTCGTGGAACTCACCGATCGCCCGCATCTCCCACGACCCAGCCGTCGTCCGCCGCAGCATCGCCATGATCACCGCGCTCTTCGGCTCGGCCTCGGACAGGTTGTAGCGGACGAGCTCTTGGCCGCTCTTGGTGTCGACCAACCGGCAGAACGCATTGGACACCTCATTGAACTTCTGCCCGCGGAAGGAGGTGATCGTGAAGACGAGGGACGTCACCTCAGCCGGCAGCTTCTGCAGATCGACGAGGATCTTCTCGTCGTCGCCGTCGCCGTGGCCGGTCAGGTTGTCACCGGCGTGCAGCAGCGCGCCCTTGAACTCCTTCAGATGGGTGAACCACACCATCCCGATCCGCTGCCCGCCCGCGTCGAAGGCGATCGCCGACGCGTCGAGGTCGACGCTTCGCTTGCCCGGCGCCGGGTCCCATCCGAGACCCATGGTGACTTGGGCGAGCGCCGGGGCGCCGCCCTTCACCAGGCTGACCCGCGCCCCCTTGACCAGGCTGACCCGGCCGGCGTCGAGCGTCGTTGGCTGCGATGCGGTGGCGGTTGGCGGCGTCGTCGCCGGCGCGCCTGCGGGTCCCGGGAAGGGTGGTGGGACGAAGCCGGCCGGCGGCGGTGGCGGGACGAAGCCGGCCGGCGGGGCGGACGGTGTTGGGGCGGACGGAGCTTGGGGAGCAGCGGCCGCTGGGGGAGCGTCGCCCACGGAGATGCCGAAGTCCGTGGCCAGCCCGGCCAGCCCGCTGGCGTAGCCCTGGCCGACGGCGCGGAACTTCCACTGACCGTTACGCCGGTAGAGTTCGCCGCTGATCATCGCGGTCTCTTCCGTCGCCGCGATGTCGAATTGCGCGATCTCCGAACCCGTCGCCGCGTCGGAGAGGACGAGGCGCAGCCCGGGTACCTGCCCGAACGTGCCTCCGTCGGCCGACGCCGCGAGCACCACCCGCTCGACCGCCGGCGGCAACGCCGACAGGTCAACCTCGACGGTGTCGGCGGTACCGCTCTTGCCCGTGTGTCGCACGGCGCCGCTGGGATGGCTGGGCTGGTTGTAGAACACGAAGTCGTCGTCGGATGACACCCGGCCGTCGCCCTGCAGGAGCAAGGCCGAGCCGTCCACGTCCGGCACCCCGCCGGGCCGCCAGGACAGCTGCGCGCGCACCGCCGCCGCCTGGACCGGAACGTTGGCACCCTTGGTGATCGTCGTCATGGGTCCATCGTGGCCTATTCGCCCAGGCCCTCGAGGATCATTGGCTGGCGCGTCCGCCGATCTGCACCTGCCGCGCGGCGGCCGGCACCAGCTTCTTCACCGTGCGGTAGTCATGGAACTCACCGATCGCCCGGATCCGCCATTGCCCCGGCTGCTCGCTGCGGCGCAGCTCCGCCATCAGTACCGCGGTGCTCGGCTGGGTGTCGGTCAGATCGAAGCGGACGAGCGGCTCGCCGGTGTCGACGTCGCGCACGGCGCAGTACGCATTGGTCAGGTCCGTAAAGGCCTGCTTGCGGAACGAATTGATGGTGAAGACGAGCGAGGTGACTGTGGCGGGCAGCCGGGCCAGGTCCACCAGGATCTGCTCGGCGTCCCCGTCTACGCCGCCCTGGCGGTTGTCGCCGGTGTGCTGCAGCGATCCATAGAACTCGTTTGTGTGCATGTACCAGACGATGGCGAGCTTCGCGGCGTTGGCGTCGAACGCGATGACCGATGCATCGAGGTCGACCTCGCGCCCTTCGGCGGGCGTCCAGCCGAGGCTGAAGACGACGCGGGTCAGGGGTCCGACCGTGCTGTGCGTGAGATCGACCCGCTGGTTCTTCTGCAGGTTGACGCCACCGGAGTGCGGGGCGGGCGCGGCGACCTGGAGCTGCGCCGGGTTCGCCGCCGGTGGCTGGTAGGGAGGCGGTTGCACCGGCGGCGGCTGGTAGGCCGGTGGTTGAACCGCCGGCGGCTGGTAGGCCGGTGGCGGTTGGACGGGCGGATAGCCCGGTGGCGGCGGGGGCGCGTACTCGGCCGGGATCGGCGGGAACGCGCCCGGCGAGGCGGGATACGGCTGTTGCGGGGCGGGCGGCGCGACCCCGAAACCGGCGTCGGTGCCGGACAGGTCGAGACCGGTGGACGCTGCCGGAGGTGCCACCGCCACCGGTTCCGGGGCGGGCGGCGGTGCGGGCGGTTCCGGGGCGGGTGGCGGTGCGGGCGGAGCCGCCGGCGGAGGCGGAACGGGCGCGGCGGGCTCGGCTCCGCTCGAGGGCGCGGCTTCGCCGGTGTCGATGCCGAAGTCGCCGGCCAATCCAGCCAGGCCGGACGAGTAACCCTGCCCCACCGCTCGGAATTTCCAGGCATTCTCCCGGCGGTAGATCTCGCCGCTCAGGAACGCGGTCTCGGTGCCCGCCTGCATCGGGAACGACGCCAGGGGCTGGCCGGTGGCGAGATCGCTGAGCACCATCTGCAGCCCCGGTACCTGGCCGAACGTACCCCCGTCGGACGAGGCGACGAGCACGATGCGCCGGTAGTCGGCCGGCACCCGGGACAGGTCGATGTCCACGGAGTCCGACGCGTGCGGCACCGTCGTCTTGCCGCCCATCCGCACCGCCCCGCTGAAGTGCTGCGGTTGGTTGTAGAAGACGAAGTCGGAGTCGGATCCGACCTCGCCGTTCTCCTCCAGAAGCAGGGCAGAAGCATCGACATCGGGCACGCCGGGCCCGGCCGTCCACCACAGGGTCGCGCGCACTGCAGCGGCGGGGATGGCGATGTTGCTGCCCATGCTCATCTGCGTCATGAGCGGATCGTGCCAGACCGCATCCCGAGCGAACAGCAGGCGAACAGCCCGCAACGCCGTGTTATGCACTGCAAGGCTTCGCCGACGCATGGCACCATGCGCAGATGCGGCATTTCGACTTTCTCGAAAGTGACGAGCGAGAGCGGCTGTTCGTCCATCCTCCGCAGCCGTTCGCGGCCGACGCCGAGCCCGAACGGTTGGGGATCGCTCTCGGCGCGACGCTCTACTGCCCGGCCACCCGGCCGAACCTGGCCCGCGACATCGCGAAGCGCGCTGCGCAGGGCGTCGTCAGCATGGTGGTCTGCCTCGAGGACTCGGTGCCCGACGCGGAGCTGGCGGCTGCGGAACGGAACGCCGTCGTCCAACTGCGCCAGCTCGGCCAGGCCAAGGTCGCGTTGCCGATGATCTACATCCGGGTGCGGAACGTCGCGCAGATCCCCATGCTGGTTACCGCGCTCGGCGACCAGATCGGCGTGCTGACCGGCTTCGTCGTCCCGAAGTTCGGTGAGGAGAACGGCGGCGCTTACCTGGACGAGATCGTGGCGGCCGGCCAGCAGGTGGGTCGGCGGCTGTTGGTGATGCCGGTCCTGGAGTCGCCCGATCTGAGCTACATCGAGTCGCGGATCAGCAGCCTGCTCGGGGCGCGTCGGCTGCTGGACAAGTACCGCGAGTACGTTCCGGCGGTCCGGATCGGCGCCACCGACCTGTCCGGGTCGTACGGCCTGCGCCGCGCGCGGGAATTCACCGTGTGGGACCTGCGGGTCGTGGCTGACGTGATGTGCGCGGTGGTGAACGTGTTCGCTCGAGTGGAAGGTGACGGCTACATCGTCGCCGGGCCGGTCTGGGAGTACTTCTCGGCGACCGAGCGGATATTCAAGCCGCAATTGCGCGAGTCGCCGTTCGTCGGGCACGAGGAGCGTGCGTTGCGCACCCAACTGATCGCCGCCGACCTCGACGGGCTCATCCGCGAGGTCGCGCTCGACCGCGCCAACGGGCTGACCGGCAAGACCGTCATCCACCCCACGCACGTCGCGGCTGTGCACGCGCTGTCGGTCGTCGCCCACGAGGAGTACAGCGACGCGTGTGACGTCGTCGCCACCGACGCGCGGGGCGGCGCGGCGGCGTCGAGCTTCGGCAACAAGATGAACGAGAGCAAGCCGCACACGGCTTGGGCCCGCCGGGTTCTGTTGCGCGCCGAGACGTTCGGCGTCGCCCGCGAAGGCGTGTCCTTCGTCGACCTGCTCGGCGCCGGACTGCATCCATGACGCATCCCACGACGTGGGTCGCGGACCGGTTCGGCGTACGCCTCGAGGGCGATCCGGCGCTGCACGATCTGCTCGGTTTGGCGCTGCGGCGCAACCCGCGGCGGGCCCACCTGCTGGTGTCCACGGTGCTCGGCAAGCACCTCCCGGCTGACCCACGGACGGTCCACGGCACCGGGGCCGAGCTCGGGCGGCTGGTCGGCAAGGTGCTCGACGGCCGCAGCGCGCTCGTCCTCGGATTTGCCGAGACGGCGACCGGCCTGGGCCACTGCGTGGCGGAGGCGCTCGGTGCCGACTACCTGCACTCCACCCGTCGGTCCGTCCCGGGCATTGCGGCGCCGGGCGGCTTCGAGGAGGAGCACAGCCACGCCACGTCCCACCACCTGCTGCCTGAGGATCCAGCGCTGCTCGGCCGCGCTGAGGTCCTCGTCCTCGTCGACGATGAGCTGTCGACGGGACGGACGGCGCGGAACACGATCACCGAGCTGCACATGTCGGCGCCGCGCGGCCACTACGTCGTCGCCACCCTCGTCGACCTCCGGCGGGACGACGACCGGACGGCGATGGCCCGCTTCGCCGCCGAGCTCGGTGTCCGGGTCGACGTCGTCTCCCTCGCCGCGGGAACGGTGTCCTGGCCGGCCGGCTTCCCGGCCGCGGTCGCGGCTCTGGTCGACCGGACGCCGGGGCCGCTACCTGCTGCCACCGAGCCACGGGCCCGCGTGGTGCGACACGTCGGCGCGTGGCCGCCCGGGGTCCGTGAAGGCGGCCGCCACGGTTTCACCACAGCGGACGTCGGCGCCGCTCGGAAC
>JAVHVD010000157.1:0-16224 GCA_032160745.1 Pseudonocardiales bacterium | reverse complement strand
TAGAGTTTCGGCGACCATAGCGAGAGGGAAACGCCCGGTCCCATCCCGAACCCGGAAGCTAAGCCTCTCAGCGCCGATGGTACTGCGCGGGCCACTGCGTGGGAGAGTAGGACGTCGCCGGACACATTTTCAGACGAGGGTCGTTCGGTTCGCCGAACGGCCCTCGTCTTTTTTACATTGCAGTCGCGTTCACAGGGATGGATCGGTTATGTCAACTCCACGGCGAGGCGCCGGCGGCTCAAGCCGCCGGAAGGACCCGAGTTCCGGGCAGGGCCGGGCGGCGGGAGGCGGCGCGCAGGGTCGCGGTTCGGCAGCTGGTCGCCCGGCTGCTGGTGGGTCCGGTCGCGGCTCGTCGTCGGCGAATGCGGCGCGGGCAGGCTCATCCGGCGGAGCGGCTCGCGGCGGCCGGGGGACACCTGGGGCCGCTCGTCCGGCACGTTCGGAGTCGGGTAGCCGTGGATCGGCATCGCGATCGGATTACCCGAAGGCCGCCGGCCGCTCAGCCGGGGACGGACCCCGGTCCGGCACCGGGCGGCCGAGCAGCCGCGGTGAAGGTGCGTCGTCATCCTCGCGCGGTGCGGCAGGTGCCCGCTCGCGCACCGAGCACCCGGGCCGCTCGGCCGACGGGCGACGCGGTCCGACCTCGGACTCGCGCACCGGGCGGCCGCGTTCGGATGCTCCCCCACGCGGTCAGCGTCCGGACAGGCAGTCACGCGACGCTCGCTCCACCGGTCGCCCGAGCCGAGAGGCAGCCGCCCGCGGTCGGGCCGGCAGCGATCCCGCCCGCGCCCGGCGAGCGCCGGAACGCGACCGTAGCGCGGACTTCGAGAAGAACCTGGCCGGCCTGCCTCCGATACCGGAGGACGCTGACCCCAACCTGCTGGATCGTGGCGTCCGCGCTGAATTGCGCTCGCTCAGCAAATTGAATGCCGACGCGGTGGGCCGCTACCTGGTGGCCGCCGGACAGTCGATCGACACCGATCCGCATCGGGCGCTCAGTCTCGCTCGGGCCGCGCGGGCTCGGGCCGCGCGGGTCGCTGCCGTTCGCGAGGCGGTTGGGGTAGCGGCCTACCACGCGGAAGAGTGGGCTGAGGCGCTGACTGAACTGCGCACCGCGCGCCGGATCTCCGGCGACCCTCGGAACCTTCCGTTGATCGCCGACTGCGAGCGCGCGCTCGGCCGCCCTGAGCAGGCGGCCCGCGTGCTGAGCGATCCGGATGTGCGGCGGCTGGACGGCGAAACGCGGGTCGAGCTCCTCATCGTGGTGGCTGGTGCGCGTCGCGACGTGGGCCAACTGGATGCCGCGCTTTCCGTGCTCGCTCGCGGCGGATTGGACAAGAACCGCCCCGGCCCAGGGGCCGCCCGGCTCTGGTACGCCTACGCAGACGCACTGGAAGCGGCCGGCCGCACCGAGGAGGCCGCGGCGTGGTTCGCGGCCTCGGCGGCCCGTGACCCCGAAGGTGAGCTGGACTCGGCCGACCGCGCCGCCGCTCTGCTCTGACAAATCCCGCGGCCCAGAATCATCCGTGCCGCTAGCACCCGTGGCCGACAGAGGCTAAGCCGTCGTCCACACTCCACAGCCTTGTCCACAGGTGGATAACTGCGCCGCGGAATCGACGGCGGGTGGCCGGAGGATGTGGCCCATGACCAAATCCCTCGAACCGCCGACCGCCGACAATCACGTGTTCCTGCGCGGCCGCCTGGCAGATGTGCCCGAGTACCGCGACCTGCCGAGCGGCGACATACTGGCCGTCTTCCGGGTGACCGTGCCGCGCCCACCTGGTGAGCGCGCCCGGGTGGACAGCATCGAATGCGCCACCGTGAAGCCCCGCGTCCACAAGACGCTCGCCCGCGCGGCTGCGGGTGACAGCGTAGAGGTGATGGGCAGCCTGCACCGGCGCTTCTGGCGGACGCCGGCCGGGCCGGCGAGCCGCTACGCGGTAGACGCAGAGACCGTCCGTCTCACCCGAGCTGGTCGTCGAGGCGCCGCATCACCAGGCCGGACGCCGGCTTCGGGGTGAAGAGGGTGGACTTCCGCGGCATCCGCGCGCCCGCTGCGGCCACGGCGGCGACTGCGCTCACGGGGGTCGGGCGCAGCAACAGAGCCACTCCGCCCGCTGCCGCAGCCTCCTCCAATGCGTCATCGACGCTGTGGGCGTACCCCACGGTCTCCTCGTCGTCGCTCAGCTGCCACACCCGTTCCACTAGCGCGCGGTGCAGCACGGTCACGTCCAGATCAGTGAGTGCAGGGACGTCTCCAGGGCGAGCGGCCTCGGCGGCCAGTTTCCGGTCGGTGTCGGCCAGAATGTATGACCGAGTGCCGTCGGTGAGAACGGCGGCGAAGCCGCGGAACTCGTCAAGTGTCGCGAGCGTCTCCGCCGGCGACATGTCCACGCGTTCGGCCGCCGCCCAACCGGCGAGCGCGCTGACCGCGTCGTCGAGCCTCAGGGCGCCGATCACCCGGTGGATGGCGTGAACCTGCGGCCCGTACTCCGAGGAGTCCACGAGCAGTGCCAACCCGCGGTCCCACGGTCCCGGCCCGTCCGCCTCTCGCCGGCGACGTTGGCGTTCCTGGTAGGTCGCGTAGCGGTGGTGTCCATCGGCGATCAGCGCCCGGCGGCCGGCGAGGTCATCGGCCACAGTGCTCAGGGCATCCAGGTCAGTGGCGGCCCAGAGTCGATGGCGCACGCCATCCGGCGTCGTCGCCTCGGCGACCGGCGGCTGCGAATCCACGGTGCGCAGGAGTTCCGAAGCCGGGCCGCCGCCGTCGTACACAAGGTAGATGGGCTCGAGATCGGTGCCGGTCGCCGTCATGACCTCGAGCCGGTCGGCCACCGGTCCGGCCATGGTGTTCTCGTGCGGCAAAATCACGCCGTCCTCGGCCGGGCGCAGCTCGACTGCCCCCATCAAACCGCGCGTGACGTGCCCGCCCGGATCGCGCAACTCGTAGACGTACAGCGTGGGATCGGCGTCAACCGCGTACAAGCCCTGATCGACCCAGTCCGCAAGCCGCGCACCCGCGGCGGCGTAGCCGCTCGGCGTGGGCTCCGGAAGAACTACTGCTACTACGTTGTCCGGGTCCTGCGCGAGAAGCTGCCGGCGCCGATCAGCGTCGATGACGTCGTACGGCGGAGACAGCAGACCGGCAAGTCGAGCGCTGTCGACCTGCGGGCGCAGGCCTCGAAACGGCTCGAGCGAAAGTCCGCCGCGGCGGTCCTGGTCTGCCGGGTCGCCCATGGGTGGCGATCGTACGCACATCGGCCTGCGTGCGATCATGCGACCCGTGCCCCGGTATCTGCGCGGATCCGCGCGTCCGCTGACCGAGCTGTACGACGTGGCACTGCTCGACCTCGACGGGGTGGTGTACGTCGGGCCGGACGCCGTCCCTGGGGCGCCGGAGGCGCTCGCCGCGGCTCGGGCAGCCGGGATGCGGCTCGCCTTCGTCACCAACAACGCGGCCCGGCCACCGCATGTCGTGGCCGATCACCTGACCGAGCTCGGCATTGCTGCGAAAGCGCCGGAGATCGTGACATCCGCCCAGGCCGCGGCGCGATACCTCGCGGACCGCCTGCCGGGCGGCGCTCGAGTGCTGGTCCTGGGCACGACCGGTCTCGAGCAGGCGCTCCAGGAGCGCGGACTGATCCCGGTGAGTGACGCCGAGGGCCAGGTCGACGCGGTCGTGCAGGGCTATTCGCCCGATATGAACTGGCGGCTGCTGGCCGAGGGAGCTGTCGCCATCAACCGTCGGGTGCTGTGGGTGGCGACCAACGTTGACCCGACGGTGCCCTCGCCGCGCGGGCCGCTGCCCGGAAACGGATCCCTCGTCGCTGCGTTGCGGCTCGCCACTGGACGGGAGCCCGTCGTGACGGGCAAGCCCGACCCGACAATGCACCGTGAGTCGTTGCTGCGATCGGAGGCGCGCGATCCGATCGTCGTCGGCGACCGGCTCGACACCGACATCGAGGGAGCCAACGCGGTCGGCTGCGACAGCCTGCTGGTGCTGTCCGGGGTGACGCGCGCGCTCGAAGCCATCGAAGCTCCGCCGAAACTTCGGCCCACCTATCTCGGGTGGGACGTCGGTGCGCTGCTGGTCGCTCAGCCGGAACCGCGGATCCTCGACGACGGTGCGGTGTGCGGGGGCTGGCAGGCGGCTCGGGTCGATTCTCGCGGGCATCCTGGGCTCACGCTGCGGAAAATGGCGGCCCGAGCGGTCGGCTCATCGGAAACGGAGCAGCGGGCGAGCGACCTGGACGCGTGGCGCGCGCTGTGCGCCGCTGCCTGGGCCGCCCATCCGGACAGTGCGGCCACCGGGCTTCGGGTGGACCAGGCCGGCGGTGCCGATCACGATGACGACGAGGTCGCGGCCGTCATCGACCGGCTGGGATTGGGCTGATTTCTCGGGTGATGCGCGGGTGCTCAGAAGATGGAGCGCAGCCTCATCAGATCGCGGACGCCGGCCTCGATCTTGACTCGGCCGGTCGCCCAGGCGGAGGCCATCTTCAGGTCGCCGTCGACGAGTGCGAGGAGGTCATCGCCGGTCATCGTGAGCCGCACCTGCGCGTCGCGGGCAGCGGCCCGCCCGATGTCGATAAGCTGGCCGTCCTTCAACCGTCCGGCGAACACGACGTCGAGGTCGCGGATGGTGCACGTGACGCTGCGATCGAAGCCTGCCTTGCGGCGTGACGCCTCGTTGTCCGCGAGTCGTTGGGCGAGGGTGTGCAGTGCCTGCTCACACTGCTCGACTGTCGCCACCCTTGTCCTTCCGTCGATTTGTCACTCTGCGCCCGGGTCGGGTCCTCGATACGGCGACGGCCCCATTCCAATGGACGCTACCGCAGCCTCACCCCGGTACGGTTTGGGGCGTATGCCGCGCAGCCGGCGCCGCTGCTTCGAGCCGCGCGCTGCAGTCGGAGGACCGAAATGCAGGAAATCGAGGAGGTGCGAGTGTCAGAGACACTGGGCCCGGACGGCACCGAGAGCGTTCAGCCCGAGGCGGGCGTCGAGGACACGGGCGCTCTCGTCGTCGACGCCGAGGGCCGGGCGAGACCTGAGTTCGGCGGACCCGAGCCGGCGTCCGATTCCATCAGCCCGGAGGTCGCTCGGGCGCGGGCTGAGCTCGCGGGCGTCAGCGAACTGGACCTCGCCGAGCACCCGGACGCCTACCAGCGGATCCATCTCGAGCTCCAGGGTGCACTCACATCGATCGACGACGCCTGAGCTCCGCGAGTTCGACGCTGTGGCCAAACGCCTGTCCCGGCTGGACGCCGAACTCGTCCGGCGCGGGTTGGCGCGATCGCGGGAGCATGCGAGCGAGCTCATCACCGCCGGCCGCGTCGAACTGCGCGGCGTGCTGGCCACCAAGCCGGCCACCGGAGTGGACGGCGACGCCTCGGTGCGGGTCCTTCCCGACGACGACGACCCGGGCTATGTGTCGCGCGGCGGCCACAAGCTGGCCGGGGCGCTCTCCGCGTTCCCCGCGATCACCGTCCTCGGAAAACGCTGCCTCGACGCCGGTGCGTCAACGGGCGGCTTCACCGATGTGCTGCTGCGGGCCGGCGCCGCGCATGTGGTGGCGGTCGACGTCGGGTACGGCCAGCTCGCGTGGTCGCTGCGTACCGACGAGCGGGTGACGGTCATCGACCGCACGAACGTCCGCACCTTGACCCCCGACGCGATCGGCGGACCGGCGCAGCTCACCGTCGCCGACCTGTCGTTCATTTCCCTGCCGATCGTGCTTCCTGCGCTGGTGGGATGCACCACGGTCGATGGCGACCTGCTCCCGATGGTCAAACCGCAGTTCGAGGTCGGCCGGGACCGGCTCGGGGCCGGCGGAGTGGTCCGGGATCCGGGACATCGCGCGGATGCAGTCATTCACGTGGCCGATGTCGCTGCCGAACTGGGCTGGCCGGCGCACGGCGTGGCGCGGAGTCCATTGCCCGGCCCGTCGGGCAACGTGGAGTTCTTCCTCTGGTTGCGCCGAGATCAGCAGCCGAGAATGACCGATGACGAGATCCGGCAGACCGTGACGAGCGAGGGAGGCGGCCCATGAGAGCGGTGCTGATCGTTGCGCACACGTCCCGCCGCCAGATCGTCACGTTGGCCGACCGGGCGAGCCGTCAGCTGCACGCCGCGGGGATCGAGGTACGCATGTCGCCCCGCGAAGCGGCGGCCTGCATGTCGGAGTCGGTGCGCGTCCTCGATGCGCCGAACCCGGCCGAGGGGTGTGAGCTCGTTCTCGCGCTCGGCGGCGACGGGACGTTCCTCCGCGCCGCCGAGCTGGCGCGGCCGGCCGGCGTGCCGATGCTCGGCGTCAATCTCGGCCACGTCGGGTTCCTCGCCGAGGCCGATCCACAATCGCTCGACGCCGCCGTCGAAGCGATCGTCAGCTGCCGCTACGGCGTCGAGGAGCGCGTCACCGTCGATGCCGAGATCGTCCTGGACGGCGTCGTCACCGGGCACGCGTGGGCATTGAACGAGGCGTCCCTCGAGCGCACGAACCGCGAGCGGATGCTCGAGATCGCGGTGGCCGTCGATGAGCGGCCGCTGCTGCGTTTCGGCTGCGACGGGTTGCTCTGCTCGACGCCCACCGGTTCGACGGCGTATGCGTTCTCGGCCGGCGGCCCGATCATCTGGCCCAATGTGGACGCCCTGCTGGTCGTCCCGAACGCGGCCCACGCGCTGTTCGCCCGCCCGATCGTCGTGGCCCCGTCGTCAGTGGTCGACGTCGATCTGATCAGCCAGGGACACGAAGCAGTGCTGAGTTGCGACGGGCGCCGCTCGATGGCCGTGCCGGCCGGGGCGCGGGTGCGAATGCGCCGCGGCGCGTTGTCGATCAAGATCGTCCGGCTGGCCGACGTGAGCTTCACCGAACGGCTCGTGTCGAAGTTCCAACTGCCCGTGCGCAGCCTGCGTGAGGCCTCACCGCCGCTCGGCGAGGTCGACGACTGATATCTGCCCGGTGCTGTGGACCGGCGACATCCGATTGTCGTTCGCCCGGATAGCCTTCGAGCATGCTGGAGGAGCTGCGGATCCGCGGCCTCGGGGTGATCGACGAGGCGGTGCTGCCTCTGGGACCCGGCCTCACCGTCGTCACCGGCGAGACCGGCGCCGGCAAGACCATGGTCGTCACCGGGCTGCTCCTGCTCTTCGGCGGACGCGCGGACTCGGCCCGGGTGCGTACGGGAACCCCCCAGGCCAGCGTCGACGGCCGGCTCGGTGTACACCTCGATTCGCCGGCGGCCCAGCGTGTGTACGACGCGGGCGGCGAGCTGGACGACGGCGGCGAACTCGTCCTGCGCCGCGTCGTCGGCGCGAACGGGCGGTCGCGGGCCTACGTCGGGGGCGCCCCTGCACCGGTCGCCGTGCTGTCCGACCTCGCCGACCATCTGCTCGCGGTCCACGGTCAGTCCGACCAGCTGCGCCTCGTCCGCCCGGCGGCCCAGCGCGCCGCCCTGGACCGGTACGCCGGCATCGACCTCGAGCCGTTCGGGCAGGCGTACACGCAATGGCGCGCCGCGGCCGCCGAGCTCGCCGACCGGGTGGGGCGAGCCGCTGAGCTGCGCCGCGAGTCCGACCTGCTCACTCACGGCATCGCCGAGATCGAGGCGGTCGCCCCGCAACCGGGGGAGGCCGAGGAGCTCGCCAACCTGGCGGCCCGGCTCGGGCACGCCGACGCCCTGACCCTGGCCGCCCGGACTGCGCACGATGCCCTCCTCGGGAACGCCGACGATCCGACCGGCGAGGCCACCGACGTCCAGCTCCTGCTCGGTGGAGTGTCGCGCACGCTGGCCCAGCAGCAGGGCGCCGACACCGAGCTCGACGCCCTGGTCGCTCGACTGATCGACCTGGCTGCACTCACCGCAGACCTCGGGGCGGACTTCGGTGCGTACGCCGAGCAGCTGGATGCCGACCCCGCCCGCCTCGAGCAGGTCGAGTCCCGGCGCGCGGCGCTCGCCGCGCTGGTGCGCAAGTACTGCGACGAGCCCGAGCCGTCCGTCGAGGGTGTCCTCCGCTGGGCGGCCGCCGCCCGCTCGCGTTTGGAGCGGATCGACGTGTCCGACGAGGCGATCGCCGTCCTTCGGGCGGCCAGCGACGACGCGGCCACCGCCGTGGCCGACCTCGCCGGCGCCATGTCGGAACGACGCAGGCAGGCGGCGGGAGATCTGGCCGCGACTGCCACCGCGGAACTCGCCGGGCTGGCCATGCCGGACGCCCGGCTGCAGGTGGAGGTCACGGCGCGGCCGCCGACTGCGGGGCTGCCCGCCCTCGTGGTCGCCGGGCAACAGGTGGCGGTGGCCGCGGACGGCACTGACGAGGTCTCGCTACTGCTCCAACCGCACCCCGGTGCGCCGGCGCTGCCGGTCGGCCGCGGAGCCTCCGGCGGCGAGCTGTCCCGCGTCATGCTGGCGCTCGAGGTCTGTCTCGTCGGCACCGACCCTGTCCCCACGCTGGTGTTCGACGAGGTGGACGCCGGCGTCGGCGGCCGGGCGGCGGTGGAGGTGGGCCGGCGGCTGGCCCGGCTGGCCCGGCAGCGTCAGGTGCTGGTGGTCACGCATCTCCCGCAGGTGGCCGCGTTCGCCGATCACCATGTCGTGGTGGACAAGCCGGTCGGCGGCGGGACCGGCGGCGTCACCGCCAGCGACGTCCGACTGGTCACCGAGGACGAACGGATCGCCGAGCTGGCCCGCATGCTCGCCGGCTCGGACACCGCGACCGCCCGGGAGCACGCGGCCGAGCTGCTGGCCGACGCGGCGGTCGACGCGGCGGTCGACGCTCGCGCCGGGCAAGCGACGAACGGAACCCGTCCTCGTGCGGCAAAGCCGCGGAAGACGGCCAAAACCGGCGGTTGAGGCGCCCGGTCCCGCGTGGCGGAACGGGGTCTGCCCACGAACGAGTGGCACGATAGGCAGCCATGAGGCTCGCAACACTGCGCCGACGCGCCGACGCCCTTCCCGGCGTCTCTGGAGTCGCCCGGCTGGACCGTCGCACTCCTCGCCTCGCCGGCCGGCTGAACCCCGGTGACATCGCGATCATCGACCACGTCGACCTCGACCGGATGTCGGCCGAAACGCTGGTGGCCGCGAAACCGGCGGCCATCATCAATGCGCAGCCCAGCATCTCCGGCCGCTACCCCAACCTCGGTCCGCAGCTGATCGTCTCGCACGGCATCGTCCTGCTGGACAACGTCGGCGGCGAGATCTTCGCGTCGGTGAAGGAGGGCACCAAGGTCCGGATCGACGGACACACTGTCTTCCTCGGCGAGACGCCGGTCGTCACCGGTACCCCGCAGGACATCGAGACGGTCAAGACGCTCATGCTCGAGGCGAAGTCCGGGTTGTCGTCCCAGCTCGAGGCGTTCGCCGTCAACACCGCCGACTTCATGGAGCGTGAGCGGGGCCTGCTTCTCGACGGCGAGGGCATCCCCGAGGTGCGAACCAATTTCGCCGGTCGGCACGCCCTCATCGTGGTCCGTGGCCACGACTACGAGGAGGACCTGAAGTCGCTCAAGCACTACATCCGCGAGTACAAGCCGGTCCTCGTCGGAGTGGACGGCGGAGCCGACGCGCTGATCGAGGCCGGCCTGAAGCCGCACATGATCGTCGGCGACATGGACGCGGTGTCCGACACCGCACTGGCCAGCGGGGCCGAGGTCATCGTGCACGCCTACCCGGACGGGCGGGCGCCGGGCCTGGCCCGGGTGCAGGACCTCGGCATCGAAACGATCACCTTCCCGACGTCGGGCACCAGTGAGGACGCGGCGATGCTCATCGCCGACGACAAGGGCGCCGAACTGGTCGTCGCGGTCGGCAGCCACGCGACGCTGACCGAGTTCCTCGACCGCGGCCGCACCGGCATGGCGTCCACTTTCCTGACCCGGCTGCGGCTCGGCGCCAAGGTCGTCGACGCCCACAGCGTGTCCCGGCTCTACCGCAACCGAATCTCCGGAGCGGCATTGCTGCTGCTGGTGATCGCCGCGCTGGTGGCGATCGTGGCGGCGCTGGCCATCTCCGACGCGGGGCGAACGTATCTCGACTCGCTGCACCACGACTGGAACTCCGCCGTCGATTGGATACAGGACAAGTTCTCGTGATCTCTTTCCGGTACCACATCGTGTCCATCGTCGCCGTATTCCTGGCGCTCGCCCTCGGCATCGTGGTCGGCACGACCGCGCTGAACGGGCCGATCACCAAAGATCTGCGCAACCAGGTCAATGACGTCAAGAAACAGCGCGACACCCTCGCCGCGCAGGTGAAGGTCCTACAGGGCCAGATCGACGATGCCGGACAGTTCGCCGCCACGTACGGAACGCAGCTCGTCGCCGGGTCGCTGACCGGCAAGAACGTGCTCGAGATCGTGCTGCCCGGTGCGACCAACGAGATGCAGGACGGCCTCTCCCAGCAGGTCGCCGCGGCCGGCGGGAAGATCAGCGGCAAGGTCACGCTGACCAGCGCCTACCTCGATCCGTCGCGCGGAGCCGGTATCAACTCGCTGGCCACCGGCGCCTCGCACCCGATCGGCCTCACCCTGCCGGAGACGCCGAACGCCGACGAGCTCGGCGGCGCGCTGCTCGCCTACGTCCTGATGGGCCACGGCGAGCGCACCGACCTCACTCAGGTGATCAGCGGATTCTCCGAGCTGCACATGCTTTCGCTCGGTGGGCAGGAGATCACGCCGTCGACCACGGTCGTCGTTCTCGGCCACGGATCGATGCCGGCGAAGGACTACGCCGGTACGGCAGAGCTGTCCCTGGTCGCCGCGCTGGCGAGCGCCGGCGGGCACGTCGTCGTCGCAGGCGACAGCGGCTCGGCCGTGCAGGGCGGACTGGTGGCCCGGGTGCGCGGGTCCAAGGCCAACCGGGACACGGTGACCACCGTGGACAACGCGAACGACTCCTTCGGGCAGGTGTCGGCCGTCCTCGCGCTTGCCGGTGCGAGCAAGGGTCTGGTGGGGCATTACGGTACGGAGAAGGGCGCGAACGCCCTCTTCCCTGCACCGGCCAAGTAGGAGCGCATGGAGATTCCCACCCCGCCCCAGGCGGTCGTCGCGCTCGCGGCGTTCGTGCGGGATCGGCTGGCCGAGGTCTCCGGAACGATTGCGCCGCTGTGGGCCCGGCGCGATGGCGCTGACGTCCTGCCCGCGCTGGGTCAAGACGCCGACCACTCCGTCGTGGCCACCGCCCGGCAGCTCGCGCTCGTGCTGGTCGGGGCTGCCGCGCCCTTCGCCCCGACCTCGTACTCGCGAGCCCGGCTGATCCGCCAGATGCACGCAAGCGGGCTGCTGACCGACGAACACCTGGTGCATGCGCAGCGGGTGCTCGAGGTCGAGAACGGCCAACGAGCGACGCTTGCGGAGCAAACAGAGGCGCCGGCGAAGCCAGAGCCCGAGCGGAGCGAGGGCCCGTGGTGAGCGACGCTTGCGGAGCAGGCGGGGGCCCGACCGACGCGGCGCGTCGCGGGCACGATGCGCGCTCCGTGGCCCGTCCGTGTTAGCGTGAACTTCCGTGGATCGGACGTGGGCTGGCACCGCTCATCTGGCCAATACGGTGGCCACCAAACACCTCTTCGTGACCGGAGGCGTCGCCTCCTCGCTGGGTAAGGGCCTCACGGCCTCCAGCCTCGGCTCACTTCTCAAGGCCCGCGGACTCCGCGTGACCATGCAGAAGCTCGACCCCTACCTCAATGTCGATCCCGGGACGATGAATCCGTTCCAGCACGGCGAGGTCTTCGTCACGGACGACGGCGCTGAGACCGACCTCGACATCGGTCACTACGAGCGGTTCCTCGACATCAACCTCAGCCAGGCGGCCAACGTGACCACCGGGCAGATCTACTCCCAGGTGATCGCGAAGGAACGCCGGGGCGAGTACCTCGGTGACACCGTGCAGGTCATCCCGCACATCACCGATGAGATCAAGCGCAGGATGCGCCTGCAGGCGACGGAGTCGCTCGGCGACGGCGAGGCGAAGCCCGACGTGATCATCACCGAGATCGGCGGCACAGTCGGCGACATCGAGTCCCTTCCGTTCCTCGAGGCTGCCCGCCAGGTGCGCCACGAGATCGGACGGGCCAACTGCTTCTTCGTCCACGTCTCGCTGGTGCCGTATCTGAGCGCGGCCGGCGAGCAGAAGACGAAGCCGACGCAGCATTCCGTCGCCGCGCTTCGCTCGATCGGAATCCAGCCGGATGCGATCGTGCTGCGTTCCGATCGTCCGGTCCCGGAGTCGATGAATCGCAAGATCGCGCTCATGTGCGACGTCGACCCGGAGGCGGTCGTCAACGCGATCGACGTCCCGAGCATCTACGACATCCCGACCATGCTGCACGAGCAGGGACTCGACGCCTACATCATCGAACACTTCGGCCTGCAGGCCGGTGCGGTCGACTGGTCCGGCTGGGAGGAACTGCTGGCGGCGGTGCACGAACCGAAGTACGAGGTGCAGATCGGACTGGTCGGCAAGTACATCAACCTGCCCGATGCCTACCTCTCGGTGACCGAGGCTCTCCGCGCGGGAGGGTTCGCCCAGCAGGCGAAGGTCAAGATCCACTGGATCCCGTCGGATGAATGCGAGACGCCGGAAGGTGCGGCGCGGCTGTTGTCCGAACTCGACGGAATCTGTGTTCCCGGCGGTTTCGGCGTGCGCGGTATCGAGGGAAAGCTCGGCGCGCTGCGCTTTGCCCGTGAGAACGGCATCCCGGTGCTCGGACTCTGCCTCGGCCTGCAGTGCATGGTGATCGAATACGCCCGCAATGTTGTCGGGCTGACAGGAGCGTCATCCTCCGAATTCGATCCTGCTACCGAATTCCCGGTCATCGCGACGATGGCGGAGCAGGTCGACATCATCGCAGGCGGCGACCTCGGCGGCACGATGCGCCTCGGCTTGTACCCGGCCGACCTGGTCGCGGGATCTATTACCGCAGAGGCATATGGTGCTCCGCGGGTGTCCGAGCGCCACCGCCATCGCTACGAGGTGAACAACGCATACCGCGACCGGATCTCGGACGCCGGGCTGGTCTTCTCCGGCCTGTCGCCGGACGGCCACCTGGTCGAGAACGTCGAACTGCCGCGCGAGGTGCACCCGTTCTACGTCGGCACCCAGGCGCATCCGGAACTCCGCTCCCGCCCGAACCGCGCGCATCCGCTGTTCGCCGGACTCATCGGAGCAGCCCTCACCCGCCAGCAGGCCAGCCGCCTGTTCGAAGTGAAAGACTCCTGAGCCGCCGATGCCTGAGGAATTGCCGGACGCGCTGGCAGAAGAATATGCGGATGCGCTGGCGGACGAAGAGTTCGCGGTAGAGCGTCATTCGACCGAGACGGTCTTTCACGGACGCGTCTGGGATGTGCGCAGGGACGAGTTCGTCTACGGGGAATCGACCATCACCCGCGAGTATGTCGCCCACACTGGCGCGGTCGCGATTTTGGCCATGGACGACGACGACAGGGTGATGCTGATTCGCCAGTACCGGCATCCGGTTGGGCTTCGCGAGTGGGAGCTTCCGGCTGGATTGCTGGACGTCACCGGCGAGGGTCCGCTCGTCGCCGCGCAGCGAGAGTTGGCAGAGGAGGCGGACCTCGAGGCATCCGACTGGTCGCTGCTGTCCGAGTTCGCCACCTCTCCAGGGGGCAGCAACGAGGTGATCCGGGTCTACCTGGCGAGGGGACTGAGCGTCACGCCTGCGTTCGATCGCACCGAAGAGGAGGCCGACCTCGAGACGCGGTGGGCGAGCCTGGACGAGGTGGTCGACGCCGTGCTCGATCGCCGGATCGGCAACTCGATCCTCACGATCGCCGCACTGGCCGCGCACGCGTCGAAGGCCAGGGGCTGGAGCAACCTCGGCGACCCGAATGCCGCCTGGCCGCGGCATCCGCTGCTCGGCGCAGAGGCCTGACAAATCCATGGTCGCGTCGGCCCTCGATCGCAACGTCGACCAGTACCTGAGGCATGTGTCGATCGAGCGCGGGTTGGCCGCCAACACCGTCGCCGCATACCGACGGGATCTCGGCAGCTACCTCGAGGTGCTCGCCGCCCGTGGTGTCACCACGCCGGAGGGTATAGCCGAGGCCGATGTGTCGGCGTTCGCTAACGAACTGCGCACCCGCCCGGAGTCACCGCTGACCGCATCATCCATGGCGCGGATGCTCTCGTCCGTGCGAGGATTCCATCGCTTCCTGCTCGATGAAGGCGTCGTCGGGGAGGATGTCGCCGCCGAAACCAAGCCACCGAAACTCGCCAGCCGCCTTCCGAAAGCCATCACGATCGAGCAGATGGGGCGGGTGCTGGATGCGGCGACCGGCGACGATCTCCAGTCGCTGCGGGACCGGGCGCTGCTCGAACTGCTGTACGCGACCGGCGCGCGGATCTCGGAGGCGGTCGACCTCAACGTCGACGACGTGCTGAGTTCGGACGGGTCGAGTGGCGACATCGTGCGACTGTTCGGCAAGGGAGGCAAGCAGCGGATGGTGCCGCTCGGCAGTTTCGCACGCTCGGCCATCGACGCCTACCTGGTGCGGGCGCGGCCGTCGCTCTCGGCGAAGGGGACGGCGACGCCTGCGCTGTTCCTCGGGCTGCGCGGCCAGCGGGTCTCCCGGCAGAACGCCTGGCTGATCATCCGGGCCAGGGCGGAGAAGGCGAAACTCGGGATCGAGATCTCGCCGCACACCTTCCGGCATTCGTTCGCGACACACCTTCTGGCCGGGGGAGCGGATGTGCGGGTGGTGCAGGAACTGCTCGGCCATTCCTCGGTCGCGACGACCCAGATCTACACCCTCGTCACTGCGGATACGCTGCGGGACATGTACACCACGGCGCACCCGCGAGCGCGCTGAGTCGCGCATCCCGAACCGCTGTCCGCGCCTCCCAGAGTGCGGAGAATGCCCGGCTACAATCGGTGAATCGGCACCAGTCGGATACGAGCAGTAAGGAATGTCGGGATGACAGCACAGCGAGACAAAACAGCCGAACAACTGACCGGCATTGATCTCGCGGCGACAGGACCGACCGGGCGTCCGCAGCGTAGCTTCCCGAATCCACGAGCGCTGAAAAGCCACGGTCCTGCGCGCATCATCGCCCTCTGCAACCAGAAGGGCGGGGTCGGCAAGACCACCACGGCGATCAGCCTCGGCGCGGCACTCGCCGGCTACGGCCGCAAGGTGCTCGCCATCGACTTCGACCCGCAGGGCGCGCTGTCCGCCGGTCTCGGGGTGCCGATCCACGACGTTCCGAACATCTACGACCTCATGCTCGGCACGATCAAGGACCCGAATGAGGCCATCCAGCACACCTCGACCCCTGGGCTCGACGTGATCCCGGCCAATATCGACCTGTCCGCCGCCGAAGTGCATCTGGTCAACGAGGTCGCCCGCGAACAGATCCTCGCCGGGGTGCTCCGCAAGGTGAGCGACCAGTACGACATCATCATGATCGACTGCCAGCCGTCGCTCGGCCTGCTCACGGTGAACGCGCTCACGGCGAGCCATGGTGTGCTCATCCCGCTCGAGTGCGAGTTCTTCGCCCTCCGCGGTGTTGCGCTCCTGGTCGAGACCATCGACAAGGTGAAGGACCGGCTGAACCCGAGCCTCCAGCTCGACGGCATCCTCGCCACGATGTTCGATTCGCGCACCCTGCACTCCCGCGAGGTGCTCGAGCGCGTCGTCGAGACCTTCGGCGACAAGGTGTTCGAGACGATCATCGGCCGCACGGTCAAGTTTCCGGATGCGAGCGTCGCCGGGAGTCCGATAACGACCTACGCTCCCGAGCATCCTGCGGCGGAGGCCTACCGCCAGCTCGCCAGAGAGTTGATCGCGCGTGGCGCTGCGGCCTAGCGCCGTGGATATCGTGGACGATGCGGATGTGGCGGCTTTGGATGATGCGCCGGCCGCAGGGTTCTCCGTCAGCCTGAGCAACTTCAGCGGACCGTTCGACCTGCTGCTGTCGCTGATCGGCAAACACGAACTCGACATCACCGAGATCTCGCTCAGCCGGGTTACCGACGATTTCATCGCCTATCTGCGCAACCTGGATTCGCCGGAAGAACTCGACCAGGCCAGCGAATTCCTGGTGGTCGCCGCGACCCTGCTCGACCTGAAGGTCGCCGGCCTCCTGCCGCAGGGCGAGCTGGTGGACGCGGAGGATGTCGCCCTGCTGGAGGCACGCGACCTCCTGTTCGCGCGGCTGCTGCAGTATCGCGCGTTCAAGGAAGCGACGGGCTGGTTCACCGGCCAGCTGGA
>JAVHVD010000156.1:0-5900 GCA_032160745.1 Pseudonocardiales bacterium | reverse complement strand
GACCGTGATCCCGGAAGTCGAGCGCGCATTGCTGGCCGGGCACGACATCGTGCTGCTCGGCGAGCGCGGCCAGGGCAAGACCCGCCTTATCCGCACCCTGGTCGGTCTGCTCGACGAATGGACGCCTGTCATCGCCGGGTGCGAGATCAACGACCACCCGTACGCGCCGATCTGCGGGCGCTGCCAGAACCTGATCGGCGAGGACGGCGAGCTCACGCCCGTCGCGTGGAAGCACCGCAGCGAGCGCTACGGCGAGAAGCTGGCCACCCCGGACACGAGCGTCGGCGACCTGATCGGCGACATCGACCCGATCAAGGTCGCGCAGGGCCGCACCCTCGGCGACCCGGAAACCGTCCACTACGGGCTGGTCCCGCGCACGAACCGCGGCATCTTCGCGATCAACGAGCTGCCCGACCTCGCCGAACGAATCCAGGTGGCGCTGCTCAACGTGCTGGAGGAGCGCGACATCCAGGTCCGCGGCTACCAGCTGCGGCTGCCGCTGGACCTCCTGGTCATCGCCAGCGCGAACCCCGAGGACTACACCAACCGCGGTCGGATCATCACCCCGCTCAAGGATCGGTTCGGCGCAGAGGTGCGCACGCACTACCCGCTCGAACTCACCGACGAGCTCATGCTCATCGCGCAAGAGGCCGCCGTGCTGTGGGCCGACACGGACTTCGCCGCGCCGCTCGTTCCCTCGCATCTGCTCGAGGTCGTCGCCCGGTTCGCGCGGGCCGTGCGCGATGCGCCGCAGGTCGACCAGCGCTCCGGAGTCTCGGCCCGCTTCGCGATCGCTGCGGTCGAGACCGTGGCCGCCGCCGCGGTCCGGCGCGCCGCCCTCGTCCACGAGGACGCCGCCGTGGCTCGCGTATGCGACCTGCCGGCGATCGTTCCGGCCTCCCGCGGCAAGGTCGAGTTCGACGACGCCGACGAGGGCCGCGAGTTCGAAGTGCTGGAGCACCTGCTGCGCCGGGCGATCGTCGAGACCTACCGCTCGCGCCTGGCCGGCATGGACCTGCGTCCGCTGCAGGAACGCTTCGACGGCGGGCTGACCGTCACCACCGGCGACGCGGTCGGGGCTCAGGAGCTGCTGACCCAGCTCGGTCCCGTCCCGGTGTTGTCCGGGCTGCTCGACCGCCTCGAACCGGACGGTGTCGGCGAGGGTCCGATGGCGATCGGCGTGGCCGCGTCCGTGCTCGAGTTCGCGCTCGAAGGGCTCTACCTCAATCGCCGGCTGGCCAAGGATTCCGACGGCGGCCGCACGATCTACGGGGCCTGACCGATGAGCTTTCGGTACGGCGCGTGGCACGGCGGCCCGGATCCACTCGAGCCGCCGTACGACATCCGCGATGCGCTGGACGAGATCGGCGACGACGTCCTTGCCGGTATGTCCCCGCGAGCGGCGCTGAACCGGCTGCTACGCCGGGGCGCGACCGGGCGCGACGGGCTGGACTCGCTGCGCCGCCGCGCCCGGGAGCGGGCGCGCGAGCTGCGCCGCGGCGGGCGCCTCGACGGCACTCTGGAGCAGGTCCGCGAGCTGCTCGACAAGGCGATCGAAGAGGAGCGCCGCGCGCTGTTCCCGGACCCGGCTGACGCCGCGCGGATGGCCGAGGCCGAACTCGATTCGCTGCCTCCTGACACCTCCCGCGCCGTCCGCCAACTTGCCGACTACCAGTGGCGTTCGCCTGAGGCGCGTCAGGCCTACGAACAGATCCAGGAACTGCTGCGCAGCGAGGTGCTCGATTCGCAGTTCGCCGGTATGAAGGACGCGCTGCAGAACGCGACCCCTGAGGATCTCGCCCGGATCCGCGAGATGATGAGCGCCCTGAACGACATGCTCGACGCGGACGCTCGAGGCGAGCACACACCGGAACAGTTCGCGCAGTTCATGGAGCAGTACGGCGACTTCTTCCCCGAGAACCCCGCCAGCCTCGACGAGCTGATCGACGCGCTCGCCCGGCGGGCGGCCGCCGCGCAGCAGCTGATGGACTCGCTGACCCCCGAACAGCGCAACGAACTCGCTGGTCTGATGCTCAACGCGATGGGGCAGGCCGGGCTGGCCGACGAGATGGCCCGGCTGCAGCAGGGGCTCCGCTCGGCCCGGCCGGACCTGCGCTGGGGCGGTCGCAGCCGGATGGACGGCGAGGAGGGCATGGGCTACTCCGATGCCACCAGCGCGCTGGCCGAGCTCGCCGACCTCGACCAGCTCGACGAGCTGCTCGGCCAGGACTACCCGGGCGCCAGCCTCGACGACATCGACGAGGAGCTCATCGAGCGAGCGCTCGGCCGCAATGCCGTCGAGGACATGGCCCAGTTACGCCGGATCGAGCGCGAGCTGCGCGACCAGGGCTACGTGCAGAAGGGTGGGGACGGGCTGCGGCTGACTCCCCGGGCGCTGCGCCGGCTGGGCAGCACCGCGCTGCGTCGCGTCTTCGACCTCGTCGAGTCACGCGGCCGCGGCGCGCACGACGTCCGCGACGCCGGCGCGGCCGGTGAGGTGACCGGGAGCAGCCGCGAATGGCGCTTCGGTGACGAGCAGCCGCTCGACGTCGTCCGGACGGTGCGCAACGCCGTCCTCCGCACGTCCGGGACGGACCTGTCGCTGCAGGCGCAGGACTTCGAGGTCATAGAGACCGAGCGCCGCTCGTCCGCGGCCATCGCGCTGCTCGTCGACATGTCGTACTCGATGGAGCTGCGCGGCACGTGGGGCGAGGCGAAGACCACCGCGCTCGCGCTGCACTCGCTCGTCACGACCAAGTACCCGCAGGACGCGATCGAGATCATCGGCTTCAGCGACTACGCCCGGGTCATGTCGCCGAGCGCGCTGGTCGATCACGACTGGGACCGGGTCCAGGGCACCAACCTGCAGCACGGGTTGATGCTCGCCCGTCGGCACCTGGACAAGCACCGCGGTGCCGAGCCGGTGATCCTGGTGATCACCGACGGCGAACCGACCGCGCACCTCGCGGCCGACGGGTTCGCCGACTTCGCCTGGCCGCCCACCCGGGAGACGCTGGCTGCGACGCTGGCCGAGGTCGAGCGCTGTACCCGCACCGGGGCGACGATCAACGTCTTCATGCTCGACGACGACCCCCGACTCGTCGAGTTCATGCAGGAGGTCGGCCGGCGCAACGGCGGCCGGGTCTTCCAGCCCAAGCGCGGTGCACTGGGCGAGTTCGTCGTCGCCGACTACCTGTCCAGCCGGCGGGGCCGTCGCCGTGCCGCAGGCTGACCCGGTCCTCCCCGGCACTGCCCGCGGACCGTCCGTCATCGCCGGCCACGGGCTGTTCGCGACCGTAGCCGTCGCCGCGGGCAACCCAGTGCTCCGGCGCGCGCCCGCGGACGTGCCGAACGAGCTCAACCACAGTTGTGAGCCGACCCTGGGCTGGGGCGGCGAGGGCACGCTGGTGGCCGTCCGGGACATCGCGGCGGGCGAGGAACTCACCGCCGACTACGCCACCAGCATCGACGATCCGGACTTCGTGATGATGTGCCACTGCGAGACGTACCGGTGCCGGCAGGTCATCGAGGGCACCGACTGGCAGATCCCGCAATTGCAGCGGCGCTACGCCGGTTTGTGGGCGCCGACCCTGCAACGGCGGATCGCCGAACTGTCCCGATAGCCTCGGGATCATGCTGAAGCTGCTGCTCGCCGCGCACCTGGTCCTCGCCGTCTTCGCGATCGGACCGCTGGTGCACGCGGCGACCACGGCCGGCCGCGGGATCCGCCAGGGCGACGCCGCCGCCACCGCGTCGTCCTCACGCGTCCTGCGCATCTACTCCTACGCGTCGGTGTTGGTCGTCCTCGCCGGGCTGGCCCTGATGAGCCAGAAGCGCAGCGGCCAGCAGCTCGGCGAGATCGGCGACACCTGGGTGTGGCTGTCGATCCTGCTCTGGCTCGTGGCCGTCGGCCTCGTACTGGGCGCCATCGTCCCCACACTCGACAAGGCGACCAAGGGCATCGCGGAGCAGGCGTCGGTCGTGACGCTGACCGGACGGGTCGCCGCACTCGGTGGCGTGGTCGCGCTGGTCATGCTGGTGATCATCGTGCTGATGGTGTACCGACCCGGCGGATGAGCAGCGAGATCCGCGTCGTATCCGGCGGCGCGACCCGGGAACTGCGTCGGGCGGTCTTGCGACCGGCGTGGCCGGTCGGCTCGCCCATGCACGGCGACGACCAGCCGGATGCCGTCCACCTGGCCGCGGTGGACCAGGACGAGCGGGTCGTCGGATCCTGCGTACTGCTGCCGCGGCCCTACCCGCTCCGTCCCGAGCAGGACGCGGCGTGGCAGCTGCGCGGGATGGCCACCGCTCCCGAGCTGCGTGGCCGCGGGGTCGGCGCGGCGATCGTCGCCCGGGCGGTCGAGGAGATCGAGCACCGCGGCGGGCGCCTGGTCTGGTGCGAGGCGCGAACGGCCGCGGTGGAGTTCTACCGTCGGCAGGGTTTCCACGTGGACGGTCCGGAATTCGAGCACGCCGAGACCGGCATCCCCCATCACCACATGTCCCGCCCCCTCCAGTCCGGTTGAGTGGGAACCTGAAGCGCGGGCCATCTCGTCAGAGCAGGTGCAGGCCGGACGACCGGGAGGGCGAGTGCGGGACGAGGCCGGGTTCCGCGCGTTCGTCGAGACGAACGGCGCGACGCTCCTCCATGCCGCCCGCCTGCTGACCGGAGACCACCACCGCGGCGAGGATCTCGTGCAGACAGCGCTCATCAAGGTTTATTCGAAGTGGGGCCGCATCGACGCCCCATTGCCGTACGCGCGCAAGGCGCTGGTCAACGCGCACATCGACCAGACGCGCCGGAAGTGGTGGGGTGAGCGGCCGACCGAGGTCCTGCCCGAGTCCACGCCACCGGCCGAGCGCAGCGACACCACGGCGTCCGAGTCACGGGACGAGCTGCGCCGGATGCTCGCGGGACTCGCAGCCAAGGACCGCGCAGTGATCGTCCTGCGCTACTACTGCGACCTGTCCGAGCAGGACACCGCAGCCACGCTGGGCCTGCCGGTCGGCACCGTCAAGAGCAGCTGCGCCCGGGCGCTCGCGCGGCTGCGCGTCGAGGCAACGAGCGGAGCAGCGTCATGAGCGGGCGTCAGCGAGCGGATCGACGGCACCGGGGCGACGTAGTCACTCGCCGAGCGAAGCGAGGCCAGACATGAGTCCTACCGAGTCCGATCTGCGCGCCGCGCTCAGCGACGGCGAGGGTGACGGCGTGGACGCCGACCGGCTGATCGCCTCCGGCCGGGCGCGGCAGGCCCAGCGCCGCACGCACCTGGTGACGACGGCGGCCATAGTCATCGTGGTCGCCGGCGCCGGTACCGGCATCGCCGCGCTCGCCCGCGGCGGCGGCAGCTCCGGCGACAAAATCAGCAACCAGAGCCTGCAAAACGATCGGGCGGCCGCCGGCGGCGCAAGCGCACCGACGGCGGCGCAGCCGTCGTCCGCAGCCGGCTCGAGCAACGGCGAGAAGGCGGCGGACACCGCGGGCGGGTGCCCAGCGACGTTGCCCCGCTACGCGCTCCCCGGCGGGGGCAGCCCCGGCCAGTTCGGGTCGGACGGCCCCCTGTTCAGCAAGCCGGTGCGCTCAGTGATCGTCTGCTCCTACGGCACGGCGCTGAACGGGCCGGCCTCCGCCTCCGCCTCGGCCACCGTCCCGGGCCGGGTCGAGCTCACCGGATTGCAGGCGACCCGGCTCGCCGCCAGCCTGAACGGCGCCGCCGCGGCGCCGCGCCCGTCCTGTGCCAGGACCGACAAGAGCGTGGCCCGCGAGCTAGCGATCATCGGGATCGCCGCGGACGGCAGCCAGGTGGGCACGGTGACGGCGACGTCCGCCCCGACCGGCTGCACCGACCAGGTCACCAACGGCACGGCCGTCCGCTACAACTGGACGCCGCCCAGCG
>JAVHVD010000155.1:0-3287 GCA_032160745.1 Pseudonocardiales bacterium | reverse complement strand
GCACCGCAATTCTCACGCAGGTCAACCAGACCGGCGGCAGCATCGGCACGGTCAAGGCCGACGTTGGCTGGGGGCAGGAGGAGATGCTCGACCTGGAGATGGTCTCTGCGATCTGTCCGTCCTGCCCGATCCTTTACGTCGGCGCCAACTCTGCGTCGTTCAATGACCTCGCTGCTGCCGTCGACACGGCCGCGAAGGGCGCCAAGGTCATCTCGAACTCCTACGGCGGTAACGAGTTCTCCACCGAGACCAGCCTCGCCAGCCACTACAGCCACCCCGGGGTGGCGATCACGGTCAGCTCCGGCGACAGTGGCTACGGCGTCCAGGTGCCAGCGGCGTTCAACACCGTTACGGCGGTCGGTGGAACCACCCTGACCCTGAACGCCAACGGCACGCGTGCCAGCGAGACCGTCTGGAGCGGCGCCGGAAGCGGCTGCTCGGCCTACATCACGAAACCGACCTGGCAGCATGATGCGTCCTGTTCGCGTCGGACCGTGGCCGATGTCGCCGCTGTCGCGGACCCGAGCACCGGGGTTGCCGTCTATGACAGCTACGGGAGCACCGGCGGCGCGAACTGGTACGTCTTCGGAGGCACCAGTGTCGCTGCCCCGATCATCGGTGCGGTTTACGCCCTGTCCGGTAACACCGTGAACGTCCCGGCAGCGATCGCCTACACCGCGCCGGCGGGGTCGCTCTACGACGTGACCAGCGGCAGCAACGGAAGGTGTGTCCACGGCCGCACCACCAGCGGCGCCTACCTCTGCACGGGCGTAGCCGGGTACGACGGCCCCACTGGAAACGGGACCCCCAACGGGACGGGCGCCTTCTAACGGACCGGCGAACCCATCGAGGAAGGGTTCGATCATCAGTAGTGGATCGACGCCTAGGGTCTGCCGTGGGTCGTCGAGGGTGCTCGAAAGCAACACTGAAGGGCCCACAGGCGCAGCTCCCACCGTCCGACTAGCCCACCGCCTCGAACAACCAAGAAGCGACAACCTCCGCGACCAGCCACCAGGATTCTCATCCCGGAACAGGCCCCGCGACAGCGGGATCAATGACTAGGCCCGGAGTTTGGCTCAGGGTGCGGGACCTGCCCAGGGTTCGCGCCCAGCTGAGACGAGTGTTCGCGTCGGCCGGATGTCGTGGCGGGTAGGCCAGCATGGGCGAGGTGCGCCGACTCCGCTCCTGTCCGGCGGACAGGCGCAAGTCGGGGTGGGGGAGGACGCTCCGGCGACGATGTGGCACTCTCTCCCCCGACGGCAGTGAAGGAAGTCCGGTGAGAATCCGGCGCGGTCCCGCCACTGTCACCGGGGAGCGAACTCTCGACATGCCACGGCCCGCAAGGGTTGGAAGGCGGGGGGGAGCGTCGATCCGGGAGCCAGGACACTTCGGCCGTCGGTAGTTCCAGGGCGTGGATACCCGACGGAGGCTCCGATGAACGATGTGCTGCGAATACCGCCAGATCCCGTGAAGGCGCGAGTGGCCCTGAGGCGATAGTGCCCGGCGTCGCCGTTGCGACAGGGCTGGCGATCGGCGTCGTAGCTGACGAGGTTTTGGGCGATCCGCGTCGGGCTCATCCCGTCGCCGGGTATGGCCGGGCTGTGACTGCTCTCGAGGGACGTTGCTACGCGGACAGCCGGACGCGTGGTGGCCTGTTCACGCTGCTTGCGCTTGTCCCGCTCGTGTTAGGCGCTCGCCTGCTCGAGGTCAGCGTCCGTTCACGACCGCTGGTTCGTGCGTTTCTGGTTGCCGTGGCCACCTGGACGGCGTTGGGCGGCCGCAGCCTGCGCCGCGTCGGCGCGGCGCTGGCCGATGACTTGACGGCGGGTGACACGGACGCGGCCCGCGCGCTGCTGCCCAGTCTCTGTGGGCGCGACCCACAGGATTTGGACGACACGGGTCTCGCCCGGGCCTGCATCGAGTCCCTCGCGGAGAACACCTCGGACGCTGTTGTGGCGCCGCTGTTGTGGGGGGCCGTCGGCGGCCTTCCCGGGATTCTTGGTTACCGAGCGGTGAACACCCTCGACGCGATGGTGGGACACCGATCGGCGCGCTACGCCCGGTTCGGGACAGCCGCAGCTCGTCTCGACGACGCAGCGAATCTCGTGCCGGCCCGCGTCGCTGCCGGGTTGACGCTGGCCGTCGCTCCGTTGGTCAGCGGCAGCGTCCGGTCAGGGTGGGCGGCGTGGCGCGAGGATGCCGCGGCCCATCCGAGCCCCAACGCGGGCGTGTGTGAGGCCGCAGCGGCCGGCGTGCTGGGTGTTCGGCTCGGCGGGACGACGGTCTACGGGGGTCGGGTGGAGCAGCGACCCGACCTGGGACCCGACCGCGAACCCGAGGCGGCGGACATCCGGCGCATGATCCGACTCAGTCGCATCGTCGAGATCGGTGCGCTCGCGCTGGCCGGTGCCGTTGCCCTGCGAGGTCGGCGATGAAGGGATCGCTGCTCGTGGCGGGGGCGAGTTCGGACGCCGGCAAGAGCCTGCTCACCGCAGGCATCTGCCGCTGGCTGGCCCGGCAGGGCGTCGACGTGGCGCCGTTCAAAGCCCAGAACATGTCGAACAACTCGGTGGTCACCCTCGACGGTTCCGAGATAGGACGTGCGCAAGCCATGCAGGCGCGAGCGTGCCGCGTCGAGGCCACTGCGGACATGAATCCGGTGCTGCTCAAGCCTGGCGGCGATCGCACGACGCATGTCGTGCTGATGGGTCAGCCACACAGCGAGGCAAGTGCGGTCAGCTATCGCGAGCTGAAGACGACGCTGCGTCGAGCAGTGCTCGACAGCTACGACCGGCTGCGGGCACAGCACGACGTCGTCGTCTGCGAGGGTGCCGGCAGCCCGGCCGAGATCAACCTGCGCGACACGGACCTGGCGAACATGTGGCTCGCCGATCAGCGGGATCTGCCCACGCTGATTGTTGGAGACATCGACCGGGGCGGCCTGTTCGCCGCTCTGTTCGGGACGCTGGCCCTGCTGGACGCGCGAGACCAGTCGCTGATCGCCGGTTTCGTCGTCAACAAGTTCCGCGGCGACGAGCGACTGCTGGCACCCGGCCTGCGGATGATCACCGAACTCACGGGTCGCGACGTGGTCGGGGTGGTGCCGTGGCTGCCGAGCCTGGTCATCGACACCGAGGACTCGCTGTCGATGACCCGGATCGTCAGCGGCGGCCAGCCGGTCGGCGAAGAGTCGTTGACCGTCGCTGCGGTCCGGCTGCCGAGGACATCGAACTCGACGGACCTCGATGCGCTCGGGTGCGAGCCGGGAGTAGTCGTGCAGTGGACGG
>JAVHVD010000154.1:0-6053 GCA_032160745.1 Pseudonocardiales bacterium | reverse complement strand
CAGTACATCGACAAGGTCTCCGAGGAAGTTCTGGACGTTTACCAGCGCGAGCGCGATCGCTGGCTGCTCACCCAGACGGCGGTGAGGGCCGGACGGGTTCGGGAGTTGCTGCGCGGCACCGACGCCGACATCGGCGCCATCGAGGCGGCGCTGGGATACCGCCTTCGCCAACACCATCTCGGGGTCGTTGCCTGGGTTGTCGGGCCCGCCCAGGCCAGTGAGGGATTGGCCCGGCTTGACCGGTTTGCCAGGGCGAGCGCCGGCAGGCTCAGCCGGAACGCCCGATACCTATTCGTGCCCCGTGACGAGTCGCTCGCCTGGGTGTGGCTCCCGGTTGTCGATGACGCCGCCCTGCCCTACGACCTCCTCGACGCCGCGTTCGAGAACGGCGATGCAGCGGTTCGTGTGGCGACCGGCGCACCGGCATACGGGGTAGAGGGCTTCCGTCAAAGTCACGTTCAAGCCGAACGCGCCCAAGACGTGGCCCTGGCCGCCCGGCCCGGAGCACGCCTCACGACCTTCGGCGACGTCGGCGCCATCGCCTTGCTCTGCGCGGACGTCGAGACCGCACGGAGCTGGGTCTGGGGGACACTGGCGGCCCTGGCCCGCGATGACGAACCGCATGCGCGGCTGCGTGACACGCTCCAGGTATTCCTCCACACCGGCAGCTACACCGCAACAGCCGAACGGCTCGCCCTGCACAAGAACAGCGTCCAGTACCGGATCCGCAAGGCCGAGGACGCGCTGGGCGACGGCATTGAAGATCGGCGCGCTGACCTCGAACTGGCGCTGCGGGCGTGCCAGTACCTCGGTGGCGCCGTCCTTCGTCCGGCCGAAACCGTTGCGCCGGTCCCGGGCCGGCGGACCGGTCGAGCGGCATCGGAGACATCCGGACAACGCGATGCGCACCGCTCGGATGTCCGCCGCTAGCCCGCACCGTAATGCGCGCGGGGCTTCATGGCTGAAGCCAGCTACAAGTCGAATTGGCCCGACGCCATCGGCCTTAACGCGAAGTACGCTTGCAGCCCGACGTCGACAGGGTCCGCAACAGGACTTCGCCGGACGTCAGGCCGTCCAGCCCGGACAAGGTGACCGCATATGGTGGCTTCGACGCACGCCCGGTTGATCGACCGGGACCACCTTCTCGTCGCTCTAGATCGCACTAGCGCGGTGACCGTGACGGTCGTCTCGGCTCCTGCGGGTAGCGGCAAGACGTCGCTGTTGCGCACCTGGGCAAGGCGGGTAGCTCAGGCGCGTGGGATTGCCGACGTGCAGGTGCGGCGCGACAGACCAGACGCTCAGCTCTTCTGGCTCGAGCTTCTCAACGCGATTCGTCGGGCTTCCACGACAGCCGGTACGACGGAGCCGGCCGTCGCCACCCCCGCGTTCAACGAGGGGACAATCGTCGACAGGGTCCTCGGAGAGCTAGCTGAATACCCCGGCTTGCTGACTCTGGTCGTCGACGATCTTCACGAACTGGACTCATCCGCAACCCTCGCGCAGCTCACGCGGCTACTAACCAGCCTTCCGCCTCACGTCAACGCAGTGCTTGCCACGCGCCGCGATCTCCGACTTCGCCTACAGCGCCTACGCCTCGCCGGCGAGCTAGCCGAAATCCGCGCCGACGATCTGCGCTTCACAGAACCTGAAACACGCGAGCTTCTCGACGCTTCCGGTATCAGACTCTCCGATGCCGGTGTAGCACTGTTGCACAAGCGGACCGAGGGGTGGGCGGCAGGCCTACGGCTCGCGGCGATCTCACTCACCGGCCACCCCGACCCAGACCGTTTCGTCGCCGAATTCTCAGGCAGCAACCGCACGGTCGCGGAGTACCTGATCGCCGAAATGCTCGATCGTCAGCCATTAGAGGTCCAGGAACTGCTGCTGCGCACGTCCCTCCCGGATCGCGTCAACGGTGAACTCGCCGACGTGTTGAGCGACCGTTCAGACTCGGAGCGGATTCTTCTCGAGCTGGAAGACGCCAACGCTTTTGTGTCATCGCTCGATCCGGGCCGCACTTGGTTTCGCTACCACCACCTCTTCGCGGATCTTCTCCGGCTCGAGCTGCGGCGTTGCCATCCGGAGGAACTGCCCGCGCTGCATCGGAAGGCCGCCGGGTGGTTCGCAAAGCATGGACAGTTCCTAGACGCAATCCGACACCTGCAAGCGGCAGGCGACTGGCATGATGCGGCGCGATTGCTCGCGGACCGCTCGCTCAGCCTTTCCCTCGACGGCCAGGAGCGCAGTATCGAGGCGCTGCTGGACGCTTTCCCGGCGGGAGCCTGCGCGAACGACCCCGAGCTGGCTCTGGTGCGGGCAGGGAGTGCCATGGTCCGGGGACGTCTCGACCAGGCGGGCGCCCTGCTTGCCGTCGCCAAAACCCACGTGGAGACAACGGAGACAGAGCGTCGGAGTCGACTCAGGGTGGCTATCGCGCTGCTGAAGGTGTCGGTGGCGAGGCGGCGTGGTCACCTTGCCGGGGTGACAGAACAGCTCGCATTCCTCGCGTCCCCCAGCACAGGAAAGACCGACCAGGATTTCGCGCTCTCCAGCGAGCTGCGAGCAGTGACGCTGCTGAACCTCGGCGCCGTCGAGGGGTGGGCCGGACTCCACGAAGCGGAGCGCCACCTCCTGCAGGGGGCTGGCCTGGCCAGGCAAATCGGCCGGCCCTACGTCGAGGTCAGCTGCCTGGCCTTCCTCGGTTACGCGTCCACGACGCGCTCCTTCACCACTGTCCGGCAACGCTGCCATGAGGCGATCGAGCTGGCCGAGCGCTACGGCTGGGGCGCTGAGTCGTTCATCTCACCAGCGCTCGTAACCCTTGCCTACACGATGATCTGGATGGGTGAGTTCGACGAAGGCGAGCGATGGCTGCGTCGCGCAAAGGAAACGCTACAAAGCGATGCAGCGCCAGCCATCGGACTGTCGGTGCATCTCGTCGCCGGAATGCTTCACGCCGCGCGCCGCTTCACCTATGGAGCGCTCGAGGAGTTCAGTTCTGCCCAACGTCTGCAATCCGAGTTGACGGCAACCCACCGCGTGACGAGTCAGGTCACTGGCTGGTTGGCGGCAACACAGGCCCGTCTCGGGATGGTCGAGGCGGCCCGCACCACGCTCGAAACAATCACCGACGAGCGGGCCGACTGGGGAGAAATCAACAACGCGTGCGCCGTGATTCATCTTGCCGAGAACTGCCCGAAAGAAGCGCTTGGCGCGCTGCAGGCCGTCCTCGCAGGAACTGCGCCGGTTATCCATGACTTCACCGTCGTCGAGGCTCATCTCCTGGCCGCGCGGGCAAGCCTCGAACTAGGTGACCAACGAGCGGCGCACGACGCCACCGAGAGCGCGCTCGCTCTGGCAGAGGCCGACCGGCTGGTCCTGCCATTCGCGATGACCGCCTCAGGCGACCTACTCGAGGCCATCCGTCGACACGAGACAGCTCACGCGGCTTTGCTCATCGACATACGTGACGTCCTGCGCGGCGCGGCCTTGACCACCAAAGACGTGCCACCGTCACCCCCGACAGAAAAGCTCAGTCCCAGCGAGCTCAGGGTCCTCCGCTATCTCCCCACCAACCTGTCGAGGCCGCAAATCGCGGGAGAGCTATCCGTATCGGTGAACACCGTGAACACACAGGTCCGCAGCATCTACGCGAAGCTCCAGGCCAGTGACCGCTCCTCAGCCGTGCAACGCGCTCGGGACCTGCGGCTGCTCTCGCCTGGCACCCGATAGCCGGCACCATCACCAGATCCTGGTGATGCGGGTTCACCCGTCAGCAACCAATCATGGCGTGATGGATCCCGGAGTCGCCACCTACACCATCTGCATCAAGGGGCAGCTCGGCGACGCGGCGCTGTCTGCGTTTCCGGCGCTACGGTCCCGGCGCGAAGGTGCGGAAACGGTGCTCATCGGCGATCTAGACCACGCGGCGCTATATGGCGTCGTGTCGGAGATCGAGGCGCTGGGCCTCGACCTCGTCGAGATTCGACAACTTCCGCCAGATCGCGACACCGCTAAGTCCGAAGACGGCGACCAACCGGTTGATCCCGCCTCGGGCACGGCTCAATTTCCGCGTCCTGGACCGCAGGCACCTGCACCCAAAGGAATGCAGCCATGAACACGATCAGCAGCAACAACGAGCTCGGCAAGCGCGCCCGAATTCCGGTGATGCCGGCTCCGCATGAACGAACCGGCAGCCGTGTCATTGCCGACCCGATAGACCGGGCGGATTCGTCGGCCACGTGCGTTCCCGATCGGCACCCCAGCGCGACCACGGACCACCTCGCGGAGCACGCGGCGCGGCTTGCCCGGGAGAACGAGGCACTCAAGGACCTCACAGGACTCATCGCACACGAGGTGAAATCGGCATTGCTGCACGCACTTCTCGACGACGAGCCCCGGCCCGGTCTCATGCGGGCCCTGGAACTCGTCGACACGATCCTCCAGACGGCTCGGGCGAGTCAGGAAGACGTCAACGTCGTAGCCGTAGATGAAGTCCTGCATCAGATCATTTCCGACATCGGAAGGGTTGATGCCGACGTCACCACGAGCGCCACTGGTGTGTTTCCGCTGCCCCGCGCCGCGCTAGGTCTCGTGCTGCGCAATCTGCTGGCAAACGCCATCGCCGCGGACGCGCACAACATCCATATCTCGATCCTCGCCGGGGGCGAGCGGCGACTACTCGTCGTCGACGACGACGGGGTCGGGCTCGAGTCGTTCGATGGTTACGCCACCGGCGATCAGCTGGGGCTGGCGTTGTGTCGGCGCCTGGTCGCGCGGTTCGGAGGGGTCATCGAACTCAAGCCGCGACCGGCCGGCGGAACGCGCGCCGTGATCTCGATCTCCGGAGCCGACGGATGATTCGCGTACTCCTCGTCGACGACCATGCCTTGTTCCGGTCATCGCTACGAGTACGGCTAGATCGCGAGGACGGCATCACGACGATCGGCGAAGCCGGAACAGCAGAGCAGGCCATCGCCAAAGCGCGTGCACTACAGCCGGATGTGGTGCTGCTCGATCTGGTTCTGCCACGCAAGGACGGCTACGCGGCCATGCCCGAGCTCCTGAAAGCGAGCCCATCCGCGAAGGTTCTGGTCGTCTCTGCGCAGACCCAACCGACATCTGTCCGGCAGGCGATAGGTGCCGGCGCTCGCGGCTTTGTGCCGAAGCGGTCATCGGACAAGGAGTTGATCGCAGCAATCCGGCGCGTCGCGGCAGGTGAACAGTACGTTGAGCCCAACCTCGGCGCACGCCTCGTCGTCGATGACTCATCCCCGGAACTCATGGCGCTGTCTGAGCGGGAACGCGACGTGCTTCCTCTCCTCGCGCTCGGATACACCAATCAGGAAGTCGGCAAGAGGCTGTACGTCTCGGTGCGCACAGTGGACTCGCATCGCGCCACCATCATGCGGAAGCTCAGACTCGAAACACGCGCCGAGCTCGTGCTGTTCGCGCTCGCGAATGGCGTGATCGGCGCCGCGTGATCTCTCCCGAATAGCGACGCCCGCACCGTTCAGGAAGGGCCCGCGCTATCACCGGCCAGGCAGACGCCACCGGGCCGAGATCCGACGCTGCCTATTCACTGCCGCGCAATTCCCGAACTGGAAGCAATGCCGCTGCGTGGTTTCCGCAGCCGATCCGGAAAGCCTCCGATGCCGTTCGGGGGCAGCCGGCGAACTGTGGAGAAGTAGGCCTCGTCGAGTGGCCCGAGATCTCGAGGACCCCGCCGGCCGACGTCCCGAATTGAGGAGCACCACGTATGGCTTTGCCCAGCGAACTCACCCGGACGGAAGTCGTCGATCGCCTCGCCATCCGCGACCCGTTAGGCCCAACACTGCGACCGATGACGCCGCCGGAGGGCAAGAAGAACTCGCTGCAGGCCGTACCTGCTCGACCGGATTATCGCACCACCCCGGTTGCCGATGCGTTTCCATGGGTTCTAACCATGGACAGAGCCATAAAGCGGTTCGGGCTGCATCCGTTTGCGCCGATCTTCCTAGTGGTGTTCACGTCTCAACTCAAGGCCGATGCTAATCCGAGCCATGTAAGGCGGC
>JAVHVD010000153.1:0-4144 GCA_032160745.1 Pseudonocardiales bacterium | reverse complement strand
CGATCTGCACCGAAGCTCGCCGCGTCGGCGCCACCGTCACCCTCGACATGGAGGACCACACCACCACCGACTCGACGCTGGGCATCTTGCGCGAACTGCGCGCCGACTTCCCGGAGACCGCGGCCGTGCTGCAGGCCTACCTGCGGCGCACCGAGAGCGACTGCCGCGAGCTCGCATACGCGGGCAGCCGGGTGCGGCTGTGCAAGGGCGCCTATCAGGAGCCCGCATCGGTCGCGTTCCAGAGGCGTCAGGACGTCGACCGGTCCTACGTCCGGTGCATGAACGCCCTGCTCGCCGGCGACGGCTACCCGATGTTCGCCACTCACGACCCCACCCTCATCGCGATCGCCACCGAGCGGGCGGCGGCCGAAAGCATCAAGGCCTTCGAGTTCCAGATGCTGTACGGGATCCGGCCCGACGAGCAGCGCCGCCTCGCCGCGGCCGGCCACGTCGTCCGGGTCTACGTCCCGTACGGCGCGCAGTGGTACGGCTACCTGATGCGCCGCCTGGCCGAGCGTCCGGCCAATCTCGCCTTCTTCGCCCGCGCGCTCGTCTCCAAGGGCTGAGACAATGGGCGTCCATCGCAGCGAACAGCCAGGAGATCCAGTGGACGCGATCGCCATTCTCGGCGGCGGCAAGATCGGCGAGGCGCTGGTCTCCGGGCTGCTGCGCGGCGAGCGCACGCCGGCCGACATCGTCGTCAGCGAGAAGCACCCGGAGCGCGCCGCCTACCTGGCCGAGACCTTCGGCGTCGAGGTGACCGACGTCCCCGGCGCCGTCAAGAAAGCGGGCACGCTGCTGCTCGCGGTGAAGCCACAGGACATCGATGCGCTGCTGGCCGAGGTGGCGCCGGCGATCGAGAGCCGGCACGTCGTCGTGTCCGTCGCCGCCGGAGTGACCACCGCGCACATCGAACGGGCCCTACCCGACGGGATCGCGGTCGTACGGTGCATGCCCAACACACCGGCCCTGGTCGATCAGGCGATGACCGCGGTCGCCGGTGGAATGCACGCGGACGATGATCACCTGGCCGTCGCCGAGTCGCTGCTGGCCTCGGTCGGTCGGGTCGTCCGGGTGCCCGAACATCAGCTGGACGCGGTGACCGCGCTGTCCGGCTCCGGACCGGCGTACTTCTTTTATCTCGTCGAGGCCATGATCGACGCCGGGATCCTGCTCGGCCTGCCGCGCGCGCTCGCCGCTGAGTTGATCGTGCAGACCGCGGTGGGGTCGGCCACCATGTTGCGCGACTCCGGCGAGCATCCGGTGCAGCTACGGGAGGCGGTCACCAGCCCCGGCGGGACGACGATCGCCGCGATCCGGGAGCTCGAGATACATGGCGTTCGGGCCGCACTTCTTGCAGCAATCGAGGCCGCGGCGATCCGCAGCCAGGAGCTGGGCGCCGAGTAATCCGGCCGAATCGGGTCAATCCGGCCGCCCCGGCGTACTCAGGTGGGGTACAGGTATCGCATTGGCCCCACGCGTACCGCTAGTGTCACGGACAGCACGTGCGTGTCCAGTCCGTCGGTGGGGAAGCCGACGGCCCGACACGTGCCGAAGGTGTCGGTGAGACATGCCTGCAGCGCCGAAAGACAATGAGCCGAAGGAACCGGCGGTACGCCCGGTCGATCCGGCGCTGTCCGAGGTCCGCTTCCTGACGGTGGCCGAGGTGGCCAGCGTGATGCGCGTGTCCAAGATGACGGTCTACCGCATGGTCCACGCGGGTGAACTGCCCGCGGTCCGGGTCGGCCGCTCGTTCCGGGTTCCGGAGCAGGCGGTGCACGACTACCTCCGCGCCGCCTTCATCGAAGCCGGGTAGGAAGGCCCGCGTTGCGGGCCGGGTAGGCTTGGCGACTTCCGGCGCTTCTGCGCGGGCTCAAATCTACTGGCGAGGGTTTCAGCATGGGTTCTGTCATCAAGAAGCGGCGCAAGCGGATGGCCAAGAAGAAGCACCGCAAGCTGCTGAAGAAGACGCGCGTCCAGCGGCGTAACAAGAAGTAACGCCGCGCTCTGCTGACGCGCCTCTCCGACCGATGACGAACGTCGTCCTTATCACCGGAGTCAGCCGGTTCCTCGGCGGGCGCCTCGCTGCGCAACTCGGGGCGGACCCGTCGATCGACCGGGTCATCGGCATCGACACGATGCCGCCGCGCACCGGCGACCTCCCCCTGCTCGGCCGCACCGAGTTCGTGCGCGCCGACATCCGCAATCCCCTCATCGCCAAGGTCATGTCCCAGGCGCGGGTCGGCACGGTCGTGCATGCCGCCCTGATGGCCTCGCCGCGGGCGGTCGGCGGCCGGGTGGCGATGCAGGAGATGAACGTCATCGGGACCATGCAGCTGCTGGCCGCGTGCCAGAAGTCCGACACCGTCGAACGGGTGGTCGTCCGGTCGACCACCGCGGTCTACGGGTGCGGGCCCAGCGACCCGGCCGTCTTCACCGAGGACATGCACCCGCACGATGGATCGCAGGCGGGCTACGCGAAGGACGCGGTCGAGGTCGAGGGGTACGTGCGCGGCTTCGCTCGCCGCCGGCCCGACGTCGGCGTCAGCGTCCTGCGGCTGGCCACGATCCTCGGCCCTACGATCGACAACGCCTTCACCCGCTACCTGGCGATGCCGGTCGTCCCCACTGCCATCGGCTTCGACCCCCGCATTCAGCTCCTGCACGAGGACGACGCCGTCGAGGCGCTGCGCCTCGCCGCCACCTCGCACCGGCCGGGCGTGGTCAACGTCGCGGCGGCCGGGGTTGTGGCGCTCTCGCAGGTGCTGCGCCGCGCCGGTCGGCTGCGGGTACCGGTTCCGGCCGCCGCGCTCGGCCTGGCCGGCGCCGTCGTGCGCAACAGCGGCGTCGTCGATGTGACCGCCGAAGACGCCCGCTACCTGAACTTCGGCCGGGTCGTCGACACCAGCCGCCTGCGCAGCGAGTTCGGCTTCACTCCCCGATACTCCACCGCCGACGCGATCGAGCTGTACCTGCGCGGCGTGCCGTCGCGACCGCGTTTCGGTCTCGCTGCCGTCGGCGTAGGGTCGCGACTGTTGCAGGCCCGCCGCGACGGCCGCCGTCTCGCGGTGTAGGGCAGGTGATGGGGACGAGCCGGTACGGGGGTACGGACGTGGACGAGGCGCAGGTGATCCAGCTGCACGCCGACCCGCCCGCCGGTCTGCTGCGCCGCACCCGGCAGCTCGGCACCCGTCCGGTGCCGGGTCCCGGACAGCCCGCTGCGTCCATCCACACGCTCAGCACCGCACCGGCCGCCGAGCCCGCCGAGCCCGGCGAGCCCGGTGAGCCCGCCGTCGAAAGCCCGGCCGACCCGAGCGCCGCGGCCGTTGCGCACCTGCCGTGGGAGCACCGGTTCGCCGGCGCGCTGTCATTCCTTCGCCGGCGTCTCGAGGGCGACTACCGGGTGGACGAGTTCGGCTTCGACCGGGATCTGACCGAGAACGCGGTGCTCCCGGTGTTCAAGCCGCTCTACCAGAACTGGTTCCGGGTCGAGGTCAACGGCGTGGAGAACATTCCGGCCGAGGGTGGCGCGCTGCTCGTCGCGAACCACGCGGGCGGGCTGTGGGCGCTCGACGCGGCGATGACCGCCGTCGCCGTGCACGTCGAGCACCCGGCCGGCCGGTTCCTGCGCATGCTCGGCGCCGACCTGATCTTCGGGACGCCCGGCCTCGGGGCCCTGGCCCGCAAGACCGGCAGCACCCTCGCCTGCGCCGACGACGCCGAGCGGTTGCTGCGCTCGGGCGAACTCGTCGGTGTGTGGCCGGAGGGATTCAAGGGCATCGGCAAGCCGTTCCGCGAGCGCTACAAGCTGCAGCGCTTCGGCCGCGGCGGGTTCGTGCACGCGGCCATCAAGGCCGGCGTGCCGATCATCCCGGTGTCGATCGTCGGCTCGGAGGAGATACACCCGGTGATCGGCAACTCGAAGCTGCTGGCCCGGATGCTGGCCCTGCCGTACTTCCCGATCACCCCGACCTTCCCGTGGCTCGGCCCGCTCGGGCTCGTCCCGCTGCCGAGCAAGTGGTACATCGAGTTCGGCGCGCCCATCCACACCGAGGACGTCGACCCCGAGGCCGCCGAGGACGCTGCCGCCGTCTTCGACCTCGCCGACCGGGTGCGCGAGACGATCCAGAGCAGCCTCTACCGC
>JAVHVD010000152.1:0-5212 GCA_032160745.1 Pseudonocardiales bacterium | reverse complement strand
GCAGGGACGACTGCCGGCTGATGTGCAGCGCCGTGGTCAGCCCGGCGATCCCCGAGCCGACGACGACCACGTCGGTCTGGACGTCCCAGCCGGCGTCGGGCGCGGCCAACCGGCACGGCAGCCTCACAGCACGAGCCCGACGTTGTCGATCAGCCGCGTCGTCCCTACTCGGGCGGCGACCAGCAGCCGGGCCGGCCCGTGCTCGGGGACTTCGCCGAGGTCGGCGCCGCGCAGCTCGAGGTAGTCGACCGCGACGCCGTCCTCCGCGGCCAGGACGCCGGTCGCCATCGTGATCACCGACAGCGGACCCTCGGCGGCGTTGGCCTGCCCGGCGAACAGCGCCCGGGACAGCGCCAGCGCGTGCCGCCGCTCGTCCGGGCCGAGGTAGAAGTTGCGGCTGGACAGCGCGAGCCCGTCCGCCTCGCGCACCGTCTCCACCCCGACGATCTCGACGCCGAGGTCGAGGTCCTCGGCCATCAGCCGGATCAAGGTCAGCTGCTGGTAGTCCTTCTCCCCGAAGTAGGCGCGGTCGGGCCGGACCAGGTTCAGGAACTTGGCGACGACGGTCAGGACGCCGGTGAAGTGCCCGGGCCGTATCTCGCCTTCGAGCACGTCGCCGAGCGGCCCGGGCTGGACGGTGACCTGCGCGCTGCCGTGCGGGTACACGTCCTCGACCGCAGGCGCCCACACGAGGTCCACGCCGGCCTCCTCGCACACGGCGAGGTCGGCATCGAGCGTCCGCGGGTACCGGGCGAGGTCCTCGGTCGGACCGAACTGCATGGGGTTGACGAAGTTGGTGGTGATGACGCTCGCGCACTCGGCGCGGGCGGCGTGCAGCAGCGCCGCGTGTCCGGCGTGCAGTGCGCCCATCGTCGCCACCAGCCCGACCGGGCCTGCGAGCTCGGCCCGGGCGCCGGCGAACTCCGCCCGAGTCCGCACGACCTTCACGAGAGTGCCTTCAGGACGGCGGCGGCCTGCCGGTCGGTCAGCCGCCCGCTGTCGCGGGCCCGCTCGGCCGTACGCCGGGCCATGGCGATGTAGGACGCGACCACGTCCGGCGCCGCGCGCTGCAGCGTGGCGACGTGGGCGGCCACCGTCGCCACGTCGCCACGGGATACCGGGCCGGTGAGCGCCGCGTCGCCGAGGCGCAGGACGTTGTCGAGCGACGCGCTGAGCAACGGTGCCGCCAACCGACCCGGTTCGGCGACGCCGGCCCCGGACAGCAGCGACAGCGCGTCGTTCACCAGCGTCACGAGATGGTTGGACGCGATGGTGAGCGACGCGTGGTACAGCGCGCGGGCCGACTCCGGCACCCACACCGGCTCGCCGCCCATCTCCACCACCAAGGACTCGGCGACCGGCCGCAGCTCGTCCAACGCGGTGACGCCGAAGGTCGCGCCGCTGAGCCGGTCGAGATCCTCCGGGCGTCCGGTGAACGTCATCACCGGGTGCAGCGCGAGGGCGAGCACGCCGCGGGCCGCGGCGGCGTCCAGCACACCGATGCCCTGCGCACCGGAGGTGTGCGCGGCCAGCTGGCCGGAGCGCCAGGCGCCGGTCTCGGCCAGCCCCACCACGAGCGGACGCAGCACGTCGTCGGGCACCGCCAACAGCACGAAGTCGACCAGCGCGACGACCTCGTCGGCCGGCAGCACCTCGGCACCGGGCAGGAACCGCTCGGCCCGCCGGCGCGACTGCTCGGACACCCCGCTGGCCGCGACGATCTCGTGCCCGGCGCGGCCCAGTGCGGCGCCGAGCGCGCTGCCGACCCGACCGACGCCGATCACGCCGACGCGCAGCCGCGCAGGTCGCGGATTGCTCACGTGCGAGACCTCGCAGGAGTGGGGGCGGCGGAACGCTTGCGAGCGTACTGCCGGGCGCCGCGCGCGGATCTTCAGCCGGTAGATTCCGAGGTGTGACCGACCTCCAGGCGCGGGTGGCGCAGAGCGCCGACGCCGCAGACTTGCACGCGCCCGTGCCGACGCTGTTGCTGGAGCTGCAGACACTGCTCGGGGCGTTGACTGCGACGGTGACCAACAGCACCGAGCGCGGGCGCCGGCCGTTCCGTCCGGCGGCCGACTGGAGCAACCGGCTCGGCGAGCTCGCCTACGGCGTCTTCCTGCTGGCCGACCAGACCGGCGTCGAGGTCGGGCACGTGGTCGAGCTCACCGCGCAGCATCTCGAGGTGCGCGGCCAGCAGGCCAAGGCCGCGTCCGAAAACGGCTGGCCGTTCGAGGGATGACCGGCGGCCGGCGCAAGACGATCCTGATCACCGGCGCCAGCTCGGGACTGGGCGCCGAGATGGCCCGCCAGTTCGCCGCGGGCGGCGCTGACCTCGTGCTGTGCGCGCGCCGCGTCGAACGGCTGGAGGCGCTGCGCGCCGAGATCGCCGCGGCGTCGCCGCTCAGCACGGTCGTGGTCCGGGCGCTCGATGTGGACGATCACGACGCGGTGTTCCGCGTCTTCCACGAAGTGGCGGACGAGCTGGGCGGCCTCGACCGCGTCATCGTCAACGCGGGGATCGGGAAGGGCGCGCCGGTCGGTACCGGGCGTTTCGACGTGAACAAGCAGACGATCACCACCAACCTGCTGTCCGCGCTCGCGCAGTGCGAGGCGGCGATGGAGCTGTTCCGGGCCGCCGGCGCTGGTCACCTGGTCGTCGTCTCGTCGGTCTCGGCGCTGCGCGGCATGCCCAAGGCGATGACCGCGTACTCCGCGTCCAAGGCCGGCATCGCCGCGATCGCCGAGGGGATCCGCGCCGAGATGATCGGCTGCCCGGTCAAGGTGACGACGCTCTTCCCCGGCTACATCCGCTCGGAGATGAACGACCAGGTCGACCAGCGCACGCCGCTGATGGCCGGTACCGCTGACGGCGTCCGGGCGATGGTCCGGGCCATCGAACGTGAGGTTCCGACGGCGGCCGTACCGGCCTGGCCGTGGCGGCCACTGTCGGTAGTCGTCCGGCACGCTCCGTTACGGTTGATCCGCCGAATGATCTGACGGCCGTAGGCGGGTGACCACGGTCACCGACCGCTCTGGCATGTCGGTGAGGCCTGGGCATATTTCGTCCGCATCCCTTGCTACACAGGGGAAGTGACACGCATGCAGGTACTCCGAACCGACGCTCGCCGGGCGGCCATCGCCCGCCGCGAGCAGGTTTCGGCGACCCCTGCCCGTCTCACCTTCCCCATCCTCGCCGCGGTCGTCGTCATCGGCTCCGCCGCCCTCGTTTCCGCACTTGTCGGCCTCCCGCTCACCGCGGTTCTGGGCATCACCGTCGCCGTGGCTGTGGCCGGTGCGGTCATCGCGCACCGCCCCGTGCTCAACGTCCTGGCCGGCATCACACTGCGCGTCGTCCGCCCATTCGCCCCGGGCGAGCGGGTCCGGCTGAACACACCGACCGGCGCGCCGCCCGTCGAGGCCGAGCTGGTCCGGGTCGGCCTGGCCAACACCACGCTCTGCACCGAGTCCGGACTGCTGGTCGTGCCGAACAGCCAGATGTTGCAGGGAACACCAGAAACAATCATGCAGGCTTGATTCTTCTCTCCGGTCGTGTCAGGCTCGCCCAGTGGCTGAGCTCTCCGGCGTTCTCGCCGATCTGACCGCTGAGACGACCGAGCTCGACGACGTCGTCGCCGCGCTGCCCGAGGCTGACTGGCGCCGACGAACCCCTGCGCCGGGGTGGACCATCGCTCACCAGATCGCGCACCTGGCGTGGACCGACGACATCGCCGCCCTCGCCGCCACCGACGCGGACGCATTCGCCGCCGCCCTGCAGGAGGCACTGGTCGAATTCGCCGGCTACGTCGACCGCGCGGCCGAGGAGTGGTCGCTGCAGCCGACGACCGAGCTGCTCACGGTCTGGCGGGACGGGCGGCAGCGGCTCGCCGACGCGCTGACCGCCGTGCCGGCCGGAACGAAGCTGCCGTGGTTCGGCCCGCCGATGAGCGCCACCTCGATGGCCACTGCGCGGCTGATGGAGACCTGGGCGCACGCGCACGACGTCTACGACACGCTCGGTCTGCCGCGTCCGGCCACCGACCGGTTGCGGCACGTCGCGCACATCGGCGTCCGCACCCGGGACTTCGCCTACCTCGTCCGCGACCTGCCCGTGCCGGCCGACGCATTCCGGATCGAGCTGACCAATGCGACCGGCGAGATCTGGACGTGGGGGCCGGAGGACGCGCTGCAGCGGGTGACCGGTCCGGCGCTGGACTTCTGCCTGCTGGTGACGCAGCGGCGGCACCGTGACGATCTCGCGCTGGTGGCCGAGGGCGCCGATGCCGACGCATGGCTGGACATCGCGCAGGCGTTCGCGGGGCCGCCCGGTGAGGGCCGCACGAAGGGCCAGTTCGCGTGACCGGCTTGTCTTGGCCTTGCTGCGGCGCGACACGCGGCGTGTGTCGCCGCCCCGGGGCCACGGCATGACGGGGCCGCTGCGGATCGCCAATGCGTCGGGGTTCTACGGGGATCGGGCGTCGGCGATGCAGGAGCAGCTGGCCGGCGGCGACATCGACGTGCTCACCGGTGACTACCTCGCCGAGCTGACCATGTTGATCCTCGGCCGCGACCGGCTCAAGGATCCGAAGCTCGGTTACGCCAAGACGTTCCTGCGCCATCTCGAGTCCACGCTCGGCACCGCGATCGACAAGGGTGTGAAGATCGTCGCCAACGCCGGCGGGCTGAACCCGGCCGGGCTGGCCGCGGCCGTCCGCATCCTCGCCGACAACCTCGGTCTGGAGGTCGCGGTCGCGCATGTCGAGGGCGACGATCTGCGGCCGCGCGCCGCCGAGCTCGGACTCGGCGAACCGCTGGCGGCCAACGCCTACCTCGGCGCGTGGGGCATCGCCGAATGCCTCACGTCAGGTGCGGACGTGGTCGTCACCGGTCGGGTCACCGACGCGTCGCTGGTGGTCGGACCGGCCGCCGCGCACTTCGGGTGGTCGCAGACGTCCTATGACGAGCTCGCCGGCGCGGTCGCGGCCGGGCACGTCATCGAGTGCGGGCCGCAAGCCACCGGCGGCAACTACGCGTTCTTCCGCGAGTTGTCCGGACTCGACAAGCCGCTCGGGTTCCCGATCGCCGAGGTGCACGCCGACGGCTCATCGGTCATCACCAAACACGCCGGCACGGGTGGCGCGGTCACGCTCGGCACGGTCACCGCGCAGCTGTTGTACGAGATCGGTGGCGCGCGCTACGCCGGGCCGGACGTCAC
>JAVHVD010000151.1:0-3996 GCA_032160745.1 Pseudonocardiales bacterium | reverse complement strand
AGGACTTCGCGGCCCGCACCGGGCTGACCCGCACCGGGCACGGCGCGCTGCTGCCGGTGCCCGAGGCGATGCGGATCACCGGCGGGGAGTACCGGCTGATGAACGTGGTCATCGACCGAACCCGAGGCATCACCGCCTACAGCAGCACCGCCCGACTGCACAGCGAAACCCAACGACTGGCCCGCGCCGCGATCGATGGCGGCTGCACCTTCCCGAACTGCCCCGCCCCACCGGGCTGGTGTGAAATCGATCATGTCATCGACCACGCCCACGGCGGACCCACCCGCGTCGACCTCGCCGTGCTCGCCTGCCGCTACCACAACAACGACGCCAAAAAACAAGGCTGGCGATCCACCCTCATCAACGGCCGCGCCGCCTGGATCCCACCCCCCTGGATCGACCCCGAACAGAAACCCCGCTACAACCACCTCCACGACATCGAACCGCGGTGACGACCTCCGTTTGCGGCCCGCCTTCTACGCTGGCGGCGTGACCCTGTTCGAACCGGACGAGGCGACGACCGAGGTCGTCGCGTTCGACCCGTCCGCGCCACTCGCCGCCCGCATGCGGCCGCGGACCCTCGACGAGGTGGTCGGGCAGGAGCACCTGCTCGCCCCCGGGTCCCCGTTGCGACGGCTCGTCGAGGGCGACGCGCCGATGTCACTCATCCTCTTCGGGCCGCCAGGCACCGGGAAGACCACGCTCGCGCTGATCGTCTCCAGCGCCACCAACCGCCGCTTCGCGCAGCTCTCCGCGCTCAACGCGGGGGTGAAGGACGTCCGCGAGGTCATCGCCCGGGCCAAGGCCGAGCTGAGCCGCAACGGCCGGCAGACCGTCCTGTTCATCGACGAGATCCACCGCTTCTCCAAGACCCAGCAGGACTCGTTGCTCTCCGCGGTCGAGGCCCGGCACGTCACCCTTGTCGCCGCCACCACCGAGAATCCGTTCTTCTCCATCGTGTCCCCGCTGCTGTCGCGCAGCCTGCTGCTCACCCTTCAGCCGCTGGACGAGAACGCGATCAGCCAACTCGTCGACCGCGCGCTCACCGACGAACGCGGTCTGGCCAATGCGGTCACGCTCGACGAGGACGCCCGCGAGCACTTGCTGCGCCTCTCCTCCGGCGACGCCCGCCGCGCGCTCACGGCGCTCGAGGCCGCGGCCGGCACCGTCCTCGCCGAGGGCCGCACTGCGGTCGACCTGAAGACGCTGGAACAGGCCGTCGACTCTGCGGCACTGCGTTACGACCGGAACGGCGACCAGCACTACGACGTGATCAGCGCGTTCATCAAGTCGATCAAGGGCTCCGACCCGGACGCTGCCGTGCACTACCTGGCCCGCATGATCGAGGCCGGCGAGGACCCCCGCTACATCGCCCGGCGCCTCGTCGTGCACGCCTCCGAGGACATCGGACTCGCTGACCCCACTGCGCTGCTCGCCGCAACTGCCGCGGCCCAGGCCGTTCAGCTGATCGGCCTGCCCGAAGCCCGCATCAACCTCGCGCAGGCCACCATCCATCTGGCACTCGCCCCGAAGTCCAACGCGGTGATCCGCGCGATCGACGCCGCGCAGGCCGACGTCCGCGGCGGCATGGCCGGCGCAGTGCCGCCGGCGTTGCGGGACGCGCACTATCCGGGCGCGGCCAAGCTGGGGGCCGGCGCCCGATACGTCTACCCGCACGACCTCCCGGACGGCGTCGTCAGGCAGCAGTACCCGCCAGACGAACTGGTGGGCCGCAACTACTACGAACCCACCACGCACGGCACCGAGCGCGCGATCGCCGAGCGGCTGGCGCGGCTGCGCGCGGTGACCCGTGGAGACGACGACGGGTCCGTGCCCCCGGAGTGACCCGATAGGGTCGGGATCCTGTTGTCGCACCGTTCCACGATCTCCTCGGGGGAGGCCTGATGTCCGGAGGCGCCATTGCTGCGCTCATCGCAGCGATCGCGTTCGTCCTGCTCGTCCTGCTGCTCGCAGTGCCGCTGCTCAAACTCGGCCGCACGCTGGACGAGGCCACGCTGGCCGTCCGGAAGACGAACGACGGGGTCGCGCCCCTGCTCACCGAGGCGCACGAGACGATCGAGGCGATCAACACCCAACTCGTCCACGTCGAGGGCATCGCGAAGAACGTCAACTCGATGACGACGAACGTGGCGGCGATGACTGCGGTGGTCTCCAGCACGCTCGGCAGCCCGATGATCAAGGCCGCCGCCTTCACCTACGGGGTGCGCAAGACCGTGTCGGACAGGCGGGACACCGACGCGGTGCGTAACGCGCGTCGCAAGCGCCGCAGCGACAAGCGCGGACGCCCCTGATGAGTGAGCATCGCAGCGAGGGCCGGCGAGCGGGGAGCGGAACGAATCCGGCGATGAGCGCTCGCGCCAAGAGCCAGGTGATCTCTTGATGCGCAGGCTGTTCTGGTTGGCGATGGGGGTGACTATCGGCGCGCTGCTGGTGCGCAAGATCTCCCGCACGGCGCAGAAGCTGACCCCGCGGGGCATGGCCACCGGTGTGGGCGCCGGCTTGAGCGAACTCGCCGAGGCGATCCGCGACTTCGCCGCCGACGTGCGCGAGGCGATGAGCGAACGTGAGACCGAACTGCGTCAGGCGACCGGTCTGGACGGCAACGCAGGACCAGCGCCGACCGAATAACGCCCGACCGCGCGTCTGGCAGAGTGAATGCGTGAGTGAGCGCAGCGAGCGAACAGTGGGCACAGGCTTCGCCGACCGGACGAGCGAAGCGAGGTAGGTCGTGAGAACTGCTGACATCAGGGCGCGCTTCCTCGGGCATTTCGAGCGCAACGGGCACACGGTTGTGCCCAGCGTCCCGCTGCCCTTCGAAGACCCCAACCTGCTGTTCGTCAACGCCGGCATGGTGCAGTTCGTCCCCTATTTCATCGGCCAGCAGACCCCGCCGTGGCCGCGCGCGACGAGCATCCAGAAATGCATCCGCACACTGGACATCGACGAGGTCGGCAAGACCACGCGACACGGCACCTTCTTCCAGATGAACGGCAACTTCAGCTTCGGCGACTACTTCAAGGAAGAGGCGATCCGCCTCGCCTGGGACCTTTCGACGAAGTCCGTCGACGACGGCGGGTTCGGCCTCGACGGCGATCGCATCTGGGCCACCGTCTACCTCGACGACGACGAGGCGATCGACATCTGGCACAAGGTGATCGGCGTGCCGCTGGAGCGCATCGTCCGCAAGGGCATGGACGACAACTTCTGGTCGATGGGCATCGCCGGCCCATGCGGCCCGTGCAGCGAGCTCTACTACGACCGCGGACCGGACTACGGGGTCGAGGGCGGCCCGGCCGTCGACGAGGACCGCTACATGGAGTACTGGAACCTCGTCTTCATGCAGAACGAGCGCGGCCCGTCCACCGGCCCGGGCAAGTCGGACTTCCCGATCCTCGGAGAGCTGCCGGCCAAGAACATCGACACCGGCATGGGCATGGAGCGCATGGCGGTGCTGCTCCAGGGCGTCGACAACCTGTACGAGATCGACCAGACCCGTCCCGTGCTGGATCTCGCGGCCGAGATGGCCGGCAAGACCTACGGCGCGCAGTCGGGGCACGCGGCCAGCCAATCGCATCCCGACGACGTGCGGCTGCGGGTCGTGGCTGACCACGTCCGCACCGCGCTGATGCTCATGGGCGACGGCGTCACCCCGTCCAACGAGGGCCGGGGCTATGTCCTGCGCCGGATCGTGCGCCGCGCGGTCCGCTCGATGCGCCTGCTCGGCGTCCAGGAGCCGGTACTGCCCCAGCTCCTGCCGGCCTCGCGGGACGCGATGGCGCCGTCCTATCCGGAGCTGGCGAGCGACTTCGAACGCATCTCCACCTACGCCTACGCCGAGGAGGACGCGTTCCTGCAGACGCTGCGCGCGGGCACCACCATCCTCGACGTCGCGGTGGCCGACACGAAAGCGGGCGGCGGCGCTCAGCTCTCTGGTGACAAGGCCTTCCAACTGCACGACACGTACGGCTTCCCGAT
>JAVHVD010000150.1:0-3385 GCA_032160745.1 Pseudonocardiales bacterium | reverse complement strand
ACCGAGTCGATGATGCCCGACAGCGAATCCTTGATCTGCGGCTCGAAGACGCCGAGGATCGCGACGACGAGGATCGCCGTCATCACGGTAACCATGACCCATCCCGGCACGTCACCGCGGTCCTCCCGAACGCGCTCGCGCATCACCGCGAACAGGGCGAGAACGGATGCGAACAGCTTCATCGGAGCTCCTCACTCACCGGGCCAGAGACGTCAGGGTCAGCAGGCCGGGGAACAGTGCGAACAACACGGTGACCGGCAAGATCAGGAAGACGACCGGCACCATCATCGAGATCTCCTTGCGGCCGCCGGCCTCGAGCAGCGCCCGCTTGCCGACCTCGCGGACGTCCACCGCCTGCGCGCGCAGCACGTCGGCCAGCGGCGTCCCTCGTTCGATGGCCACGACGAGGCCCTGCAGGAATCGGGAGAACGACTCCATCGTGGTCAGCTCGGCGAGTTCGGAAAGGGCCTTGGTTACCGGCATGCCGGACCGGGCGCGACCGAGCGCGTGGGCCAGGTCGCGGGCGAGCTCGCCGCCGGTCAGCCGGCACACCCGCTCCAGCGCGTCGATCGGGGACTCGCCGGCGACCACGGACAGCGCCAGCAGGTCGGCGACGACCGGGAACTCCGAGAGCATCGCCTGATCGCGGCGGTCGAGTTCGCGGGTGAGCCACCAGTCGCGGCCGAGGACGCCGCCCACCAGCCCGCCCATCGCGGCCAGCACCACGAGCAGCACGTCGACGCCGCCGCGCAGCATGCCGCCGGCGACGGTGACCAGTGCGGCCAGCACCATGCCGGCAGCGCCCCACACGACCTGCTCGATGCGGAACTCCTCGATCGTCGTGCGCGCGCCGAGACCGTTCAACCGGCGACGGACCGAGGCCGACCCGCCGACGAGCCGATCGACCAGGCTGACCGCCTCGGCCAGGACGGGTCCGAACAGCCGGCGGGCGACGGCGAACGGGGCCGAGGTGGCTGATGGGCGGGCGAGCAGTTTGGACGGCGGTGGGGTGTCGCCGAGGTAGGGCGCGATCCGGTCGACGAGCCGAACCGGGCGCATCGCCGGCATGGCGCGGACCGCGACGATCACCCCCATCGCCGCGACCACACCGAGTCCCGCGCCCGCCAACCACGCACTGTTCATCGCGGGTTCTCGCTGCGCTCGGAGTGTGGCTTCACGCGCGCTGCGTCTCTGTTCGCTCCGCAAGCGTCGCTCATCGCAGCACCCGCTGCTCTTCGGGCAGCCGTCCGATGTGCAGCATCACCCGGTACGCGACGACGCAGACCGCGCCGCCGATCCCCAGCAACAGCGTGCCACCGGGCGAGTCGTAGGCCTGCAGTGTCGCGGACTGCGTGCCCAGCAACAGCAGCACCGCCCACGGCGCCGCGACGGCGAGCCGGGCCGCATTGATCACCCAACCCTGCCGCGTCTCGAGTTCGGCGCGAGTGCGAGCGTCGGCGCGCAACAGTTCGGACAGCGTGCGCAGGACGGTCCCGAGGTCGCTGCCGCCGACCTCGCGGGCGACGCGCATCGTCTCGCAGACGCGATCGCCCACCGGGTCGGCCAGGTCGTCCTTCAACGCGTCGAGGCAGTCGCCGAACCGGCCCGACGCGCGATAGGCCGAGGCGAACCGGGCGAACGGCGGGCGCAGTTCAGCCGGCCCGCGGACGGCCAGCGCCGACAACCCTTCCGGCAGTGACATGCCGGCGCGAACGGCCGAGGCGAGGTTGTCGATCGCCTCGGGCCACAGTTCGCGCAGCGCACCCTGCCGGCGCCGCCGCATCCGCCGCACGACGATGACCGGCAGGAAGAACCCGAAGAGGCCGAAGCAGGCGGCCACCGCGACGGTCCTCGTCATCGCCACGACGAGGACGAACGCGATGACCGCGCAGAGCACCTGGGCGCCGACCAGTTGCGCCGGTCCGACCCCGTCGACGCCGGCCTGGCGCAGCATGTCGCGGCGGCGCGCGGTCCACGTCGTGGCCGGTGACCGGCCGCCGCGGGCCGGTGCCCGGGGACCGCTACGCCAGATCAGCAACAGGCCGAGTCCGGTCACCAGGCCGAGCAGAGCGCCCATGTCAGCGCTCCCCCGCGGCGTGCAGCCGATCGACGCGGTGCCCGAGCGCGTGGATGAGGTCGATCCCGGCCGCTTCATAGCGCTCGGGGTGCGGCGGGTAGCCCTCGGCCCGTTCGAGGCGCCCGCGTCGGGACGTGAACAGTTCCGTGGTCTCGATGACGTCACCCTCGACCCGGCCGGTGACGCCGACGATCTCGCGCACGCGGCGCGCGCCGGACGCGTCCAGCCCGAGGTGCACGACGAGGTCGACGCTCGACGCGACCGTCGGCACCACGAACGACGCCGACACGTTCTCGCCGGCCAGCAGCGGCAGCGTGCACATCTTGACCAGCGCCTCGCGGGCGGAGTTCGCGTGCAGCGTGCACATGCCGGGCAGTCCGCTGTTGAGTGCGATGAGCAGGTCGAGGCACTCCTCTTGCCGGACCTCGCCGACGATCAGGCGGGACGGACGCATGCGCAGCGCCTCTTTGACCAGTCGCCGCAGCGGGATGTCGCCGGTGCCCTCGAGGTTGGCCTGGCGGGTCTGCATAGCGACGACGTCGGGCGCGTGCAGCGAGAGCTCGAAGACCTCTTCGACGGTGACGACCCGCTCGCGGGCCGGAATGGCACCGCACAGCGCGTTCAGCATCGTCGTCTTGCCCGCCTGGGTGCCGCCGGCGACGAGGACGTTCAGGCCGGCGACGACCGACGCCTCGAGGAACCGCGCCGCCTGCTCGGTGAGGGTGGCGACCGCGACGAGCTCGTCCAGCGAACGAAGCCCGACGGCGAACTTGCGGATGTTCACCGCCATGTGCCGGCGAGTGATGTTCGGGATCACCACGTGCAGCCGCGATCCGTCAGGCAGCATCGCGTCCACGAACGGAGTGGACAGGTCGATGCGGCGGCCGGTCGGCCGGAGCATCCGTTCCACCAGGTCGGCGACCTGCTCAGCGGTCAGGATGATCGTGGTCAGCTCGGAACGGCCGTGCCGCGCAATGAACACCCGCCCCGGTTCATTGATCCAGATCTCCTCCACCGACGGGTCGTCCAGGAACGGCTGCAGCGGGCCGAACCCGGCGACGGCGTCGAGGACCGTCCGGGTCGTCGCCGCCGCGTCGCCGAGCGCAGGCAGCGCCGAGGTGATCGACCGGTCGCGGTACTCACCCACGACCTCGTCGACCAGACGAGCGACGACGGCCGGTTCGGCGATCGGATCGATGCCGCGGCGGCGCACCAGCTCGCGGACCTCGGCCTCGAGGATGGCCTGCGCCGAGGACGCCACGGATCACTCCTCGCAAGGCCCGACCGACCGACAGGGATGGTGAGAGC
>JAVHVD010000149.1:0-2560 GCA_032160745.1 Pseudonocardiales bacterium | reverse complement strand
TGCGACGGCGGCCGTCACCGACCGTGACTAATCCGGCGACACCACCCGCTCGGGATCGGTTCGGCGCGGACTCGCCTGGTGCCGCGGTCCCTCACAGGACGGTGTGGCGCACGATCCCGCGGTCAGTTCTTCGATCACCAGAACGATGCGCTCATAGCCGATGGTCGCGCCTTCCGACGACGTAGCTGTATGCGCGCGGCCGCAACAACATGCACGAAGCATTGTCGAGACAGAAGCGGATTGTGATCACGCGAGGACTCTAGAGCTGCCTGGATCCTCAGACGGTTCGGCCGGCTGGCTGCACATGTCAGGGGCGTGACCGTGCGGTTCGGCCCAGCACGCGTACAGTGCCGGGATGCCGATCTTGCCGCCTGGCTGCCTCGTGGTGCGTGCACACTTCGGAAACGACGATGCTTGGAATCGGCTCAAAGCGGCCGTCGAGCGGCCAGACGCCGCCACAGGCTACGTGGCCATCGTCAACTTTGTTGACGACAGGCTTTTCGAGGGCCTGACGCCGGACGAGTTGAAGGCCCAAATGCCGGATAGCCGAGACGGTCCGATGGTGTCGTTCATCGCCGACGAGCGAGCGTTGGCGTCGAATGAGTGCCCATTGCTGGCCGTCTGGGTGCTGCCGCCGGATGACGAGCTGGACGAGTCGGACTACACGCCATTTCGCGCTGTTGCCGCAGAGCTGGGCTCGGTCGAAGCCAACATAAACTTGGCGAACTTGGACTGGGATGACTTCACACGCTCGGTCGACGATGACGGCGTCTTCCGGGGATTCGAGTAGCTCCTGGAGACGCGGCGTAGCGCATCGGGAATGATGCGCGTCGGCGGCGACAGTCGCTTGATCGCGCAGTTGGCGCGCATCGGCTTAACTGATATTGACATCGGCGCCACCTACCGGAAGGTGGCCAAGTCGTGCTGATGACTGCGCCTGCGACGATCGCGGCCGAACAGACCGCTCCCACTGTCGCCCTGGGCGCCGCGGGCCTGGCCGTGTCAGCCGTGCTGTTCGCCGCCGCTGCCCGATCTGTGATCAGGACGCATGGAGGTCACACGCTGCCGTACTCCCCGACTCGCTACAGCGGCCCGCGGCGAGGGCAGGCGGCGTGGATGATCGGCGCGTTCGGCATGATCGTTCTCGAACTGGTGGGTGCGCGCCGCCACCTGTGGGGCGTCGCGTGGGGCGTGGCTGCGCTGCTGGGCGTGGTTCTCCTCACGAGATCCCACGCGCGGCACCGGTAGGTCTTGCGCGCGAGGACCCTTCGAGCCGTGATCTTTCAAGTCCGGTAGATCGGCAAACTCTTCTATTGCTCGCTTCTATTGCTCGCTTCTATTGCTCGAAGGCCAGCACGATCTCGGGCAGCTGCCGGGTTGTGCCTTGCACGGTCCAGGTGTCGATTGTGGTGTCGGTGTAGATCACCGCGAGTTTGCCGCTGATCGGGTCCTCCGCAGCCTCGAACAGGTCGAGTAGTTCGCGGTCGCTCGTACATGCCGACCCGTTGAGGCAAATCGCGCCCACGCGGTTTGGCGTGTTGCTGACCTTGCTGACCGTCCAGGTCCCGTTGCTGAGTCTCGAGTCGTACACGTTCCAGACCGCGCCGGGGTCGTCGGTGCTGGTCGCGTTCGAGGCGTAGTAGAGGACGTCGGCCTTGCCGGCGCGCGCGGTGACGGTCGGCATGACCGTCGTGGTCGCCGTCGACACCAGGGCAGGAGTGGACCAGGTTGCCCCGTGATCGCCGGACCTTGTCACGACGACGCCGTGCAGGTCGGTCCAGGTCACATACACGTCGCCGGTCACCGGATCGACCGCCGTCGCCGGCCAGAAATTGTTCAGCGCCGTGAACGGCGGCGCGTGAAACAGCAAATGGTCGGTGTAGGTCGCGCCCCCGTCGGTGGAGCGAGCAATGTACACGTTGTTGTAGTTGCCGCTGCTGCCCTTGGTTTGGGGTTCGCCCGCCATGAACGCTTCGAACACGTACCCGGTCGTCGGGTCGGCCACGATCGGTCCGAGGGAGTTGTTGAACGTCGAGCTACCCGTGACGCCGCCCTGGCCGGTTATCGGGTTACCGCTGCGAATCCAGGTTCGCCCGTCATCGATCGACTTCTTGACGCGGATCAGGCTGCTGTTCCGGGAATCGTGATAGGCCACCCAGACAGTGCGCCCGAGCGAGGTCATCCAGGGACGGTCGGCCCCAGCGGTGTCGAGGATCTGCGTTGAGCATCCGCCCGGGCCGGTCGCGTTTGCCGGGCAGTTCGTCACCGAGACGGCGAGCTGGGTGAACGATCCGTGGCCGTTGAAGATGGGATCGAGGTCCGCGAGATGCAGCGTGCCGGTGCTCGCAATCTCCAGGTCGGCGTCGCCGTCGCCGAGCGTCGTGCGGCCGCGGCCCGGAGTGGGCAGCGGTTGACTGTCCATGGCTCCGAAGTATGTTGGCGTGCTGCCGAAGTGGCCGGTCCACAGGTTGACCTGCTCAGGCAGCCATGAGAGTCCGTCCACCGCCATCCGGCCATCAGGACCGAAAGCAATCGCCGGCTCACTATTGCCCGTCGAGTT
>JAVHVD010000148.1:0-13315 GCA_032160745.1 Pseudonocardiales bacterium | reverse complement strand
CGTCCAGCAGTTGTCTCCGGACGGACGTGACATCCTGGCCCGCGGTCGGCCGGATGCCGGTGATGGCTCCGGGCGCCTTCGGGTCGCCGACCACCGCCCAGCCGGGAACGTCGGCCAGCCGCTCGCGCGTCGACCGGCCCACCTGGTCGAGCCGCGCCGCGATCGCCGCCGGGCCGTCGGCCAGGTACTCGCGAACGGCGTTGGCCAGCCCGATCCGGCCGGCTACGTGCGCCTCCTGCGATTCCAGGCAGCCGACCGGCGGCAGGTCGCTCGGCAACATGGCCGAGCGGGGGACGTCCAGCGACTCCCACCGGTCCGCGGCCACCGCGAGAACCCCGACGCCGCGCGGCCCGGCGAGCCACTTGCGGCCGGGCGCGTAGGCGGCGTCTGCGCCGGTGGCCGTGTCGACGTGCCCGATCGCCTGCGCAGCGTCGACCCACAGCGGCACGCCGGCGGCTCGGCACGCGGCCGCCGCCGCTGAGACGGGCTGCACGAGTCCGCGGTGCGAGGTGGTCTGGGTCAGGTGAACCAGCGCGGGCGGATCCGTGGCCAGCCGCCGCTCCAGCGCGGCCACGTCGATCGCGCCGAAGCCGTCGGTGGCGAGCTCGACGAGTCGCAGGCCGCGGCGCTCGAACGTCTCGATGTTCGGCCCCCACTCCGCCGCGACAACAGCGATCGCGGCGCCGGGCAGCAGTGGCCACGTGTCGAGCAGCGCGGCCAGGGCGGCGCTCGCGCTCTCGACGAAGGCAACGCCCGCCGCCGGGACGCCGAACAGCGCGCCCACGTCGGCGCGCAACCGGGTCAGCACGTCGGCAACCTGGGCCTGGGCCACGTATGCCCCGCACTCGGCCTCCAGCCGGGCGTGCGCCGCGGTGGCTTCGAGCGTGGCGCGCGACTGCCGGCCCGCGGCGGCGGAGTCGAGGTGCAGGACGGTACCGGCGGGACGCCGCGCACCCCAGGCGATCGGGTCGAAGGCGGTCACGTCCTCACGCTGCCACAGCCCCCCGACCCGGTTTCCCGCCGCGCGGGGGGAGGGCCACAATCGGCGGATGCGGATGCGGATGCGGATGCGGATGCGGATGCGGATGCGGATCGCGCTCGTCGCCGGCGCACTCGCGGTCGCCTGCGCCGCCCAACCCGCCACCGCCGCCGAACCCGCCGGCGCCGCCCAACCCGCGACCGCCGCCGCCCAACCCGCGACCGCCGCCGTCGCGCCGGCCGCGCAGACCGTGACGTCGATCCCGTCCGTCGGCCCGCTGTTCTTCCCGAGTCTGCTCGGCCTGGGCCCGACGCTTCGCCTCCCGCACTTCTGTTCGGCGAGCGTGGTGCACAGCACCGGCCACAATCTGGTCCTGACGGCCGCGCACTGTGTCTTCGGGAGCGGCCTCGGCTTCGAGTTCGCGCCCGGCTATCACGACGGCGCCTCGCCCTACGGGGTATGGACGGTCCGGCGCAGCTACCTCGACCCCGCCTGGTTGCACGGCCAGGACCCGCAGCACGACGTCGCCGTACTGCAGATGGCGCCGCGCGGCGGCCTGCAGGTCGAGGACCGCACCGGGGCCGCCACGCTCGGCGTCGCGCCGCCGGCCGGGACGCCGGTCACCGTCGACGCCTACGTCGCGGGCTCCGGCGGCCGGCCGATCACCTGCACGGCCCCCGCGTACTACACCGCCGGCTTCCCGAGCTTCGACTGTGCCGGGTACGCCGCCGGGGTCAGCGGCGGACCATGGCTGACCGGCGGCCCGAACGGACGGGTGGTCGGCGTCGTCGGCGGCCTGCACCAGGGCGGCTGCACCGACTCGACGTCCTACACCTCGGCGTTCGGCGCCGACGTCGCCGCGCTGCTGGCCCGGGCCCAGCGCGGCGGTGCGGGTGACAGCGCACCCGTCCCCGGCGGTGACGGCTGTTGATTCGCGCTAGCGTCCAGCCATGACGCAGACGGCCACTCAGACCGCCACGCAGATCGCGGCAGCCGTGCGCACCGGCGCGCTCACCGCTCGCCAGGCCGTGGAGGACGCGCTGGCCCGCATCGAGGCGACCGACCCGCCGATCGGTGCGTACCAGGAGGTACGGGTTTTCGCCGCACTGCGCGAGGCGGACGCGGTGGACGCGCGCCCCGACCGCGCCGCGCTGCCACTGGCAGGTGTCCCGATCGCGATCAAGGACAACATCCCCGTCGCCGGCGAGGCCATGCGGGTTGGCTCGGCCGGCACCGATCCCGCGCCGCAGGAGCGCGATCACGAGGTGGTCCGCCGGCTGCGCAACGCCGGCGCCGTCGTCGTCGGGCTCACCCGCGTCCCGGAGCTGTGCATCTGGGGCACCACGGACTCGAGCTTCGGCATCACCCGCAACCCGTGGAACCCCGCGCACACACCCGGCGGTTCCTCGGGGGGCTCGGCCGCGGCGGTGGCGTCCGGCACGGTGCCGGTCGCGCACAGCAACGACGGCATGGGCTCGATCCGCATCCCGGCCGCCTGCTGCGGGCTGGTCGGGATCAAGCCCGGCTTCGGCGTCGTCCCGGCCGATCTCGGGAACGGGTCCTGGTTCGACATGGCCGAGAACGGTCCGCTCGCCACCACCGTCGAGGACGCCGCGCTCGTCCTCAGCGTGCTGGCCGACCGAACGAGCCTCGCCATCGTCACGCCGCCTGACGCGCTACGCGTGGCCGTCTCCACCCGGGTGCCGATCCTCGGCGGACGCCTAGACAAGCGGTGGGCCGCAGCGACCCGGGAAACCGCCGACCTGCTGCGCGGCGCGGGCCACACCGTCGTGACGGCGGACCCGCCGTACGGGCAGACGCTCGTGCGGTCGGGCATCGCGCGGTGGACCGCCGGTACCGAACTCGACGCGCAGCTCGTCTCGGACCGCACCCAGCTCGCCGTGCGGACCCAGCGACACGCCGCCGTCGGACGGGCCGTCCTGCGCCTCGGCTTCCCGCACGAGAAGGGCCGCCGCAACTGGCAACAGAAGGCGGCGCAGTTCTTCGCCGACCACGACGTGCTGGTCACGCCGGCACTCGCCCAACCGCCGGTCCGGGCGAAAGCCTGGTCCGAGCGGGGGTGGCTCGCCAACATCTGGTCCAACGCCAACTACGCGCCATTCGCCGCGCCGTGGAATCTCGCCGGCTGGCCGGCGATGACGGTTCCGGCCGGCCTGTCGCCGAGCGGGCTGCCGCTCGCGGTCCAGCTCGTCGGGATGCCCGGCACCGAGAGCCGGCTGATCGGCCTGGCCGCCCAACTCGAGCAGCTGCGGCCCTGGCCGCGGGTGGCCGATCGTTAGCCGCGTGTGATCGAAGGTGTACTGCCGTCGTCACGACCGCCTGAGCGAGAGCGGGTCAGGCCGAGGGCTCCACGTCCTCGTCATGCTTGACCAGGTCCACCTCGGCCGGCTGAACGAGCGTCGACGCGACTGTGTGCATCGGGCGGGCGACCGGGACTTCCGGGCGGAAGGAGTGCAGGCGTACGTCGGCGACGACGCGCTCTGCGGCGAGCTGGCGCCGGACCAGCTTCAGCGCCTGGTCGTAGACCAGCCGGCGGGTGATGCCAGGGGCGAGCGAGCCGGCGATGCCGACCAACCGGCCGCGGGTACCGGCGAGTTCGATCGGGTTGAGGATCTCGATGGTGATCAACCGGCGGTTGCCGGCACTCGACGAGGACGGCCCGGCCGCCGCCGACAACGCCCGGGCGAGCTTCTCATCGGGCGCGGGATGGTCCTGCGGCCGCAACAGGAACCAGGCGAGGACGCCGAGCGTGACGAGGTTCGTCACGACCAGCACGATCACGAGAACGACCACGGAACCTCCCCGCTGCCGAACCTACCGGCACCACGTCTCCCCGCTCCCCGCGTCTTCCCGCGTCTCCCCGCCCGCACCCGAGGGCGACGTCAGCTCAGCGCGGGCCCGGCGTCTCCGTGTGGCCGGAGCGGGCGGCGATCACACCGGCCTGGAAGCGGCTCGTCGCCCCGACCTGCGCCATGTAGTCGGCGATGTGCCGTCGACAGGTGCGGACGGAGATCGACAGCCGTCGGGAGATCGCCTCGTCCTTCTCGCCCTCGGCCATGAGGCGCAGGATCGCGGCGCGGGTGTGGTCGATCTCGGTGTCGTCCTGCGATTGCTTGTTGATCACGTCCTCGAGGGGCGCGGCCTCCGCCCAGAGCTGCTCGAAAGTGGCCACGACCCACGCGATGACGTTGGGCTCACGCACCACAGCCAGACCGTGCCGCCCCGGGTCCTCGGTGGGGATCGGCAGCAGCGCGACATTGCGGTCGACGACGAGACTGCGTCCGGGCAGCGAGGGCGCGAAGCGGATCCGGGCACCGTTGCGCGCCAGCTCGTTGAGATAGGCGCGCGTGGCACGGTCGCGCAGCGCCGAGTGTTGATACAGCGCTCGGGTCTTGATTCCGCGACGCGCGGAGTAGACGTTCGCCACCCGGGTGCGGCCGTCGATACGGGAGGACGGCAACCGGCCCGGCGCGACTGAGAGCAGCTCCTGCTCGCAGCGGTCGGCGTAGTGCATGAGCACGTTGGCGATGGCGGTCTGGTCGGAGATCACGTCGACGACCGCTTCGCTGGTGCCCGTACTGAGCGCGGCGTTCCAGTCGGGGACGAGACGGCGAATCGAGTCCCGGCGCTGCTCGAGCGCGGCGCGACGGGCCCCCAGTTCGAGATCCTCGGCCCCGAGCACCGTCGCCTCGGCGAGCATCGGGCTCACCGCGACGAGAGCGTCGGTGTCGGTCGGCCGCAGCAGGCCCATCTCGGACAGCCGGGCGATGCTCTTGTCGAGCTCGTCCGAGGTCCGCGAGATGGAGTCGGCGATCTCGGCGAGGCTCCGCCCCGGAGAGGTCAGGACGGCGCGGTACAGCGCGGCATCGAGCTCGGCCAGTTCGCCGAAGTCGTTCATTGTGGCCGTCCGCGAGTTTGTGCCAGGCAGGTAGCTGCCAGTTGCCGGGTTTGAATTAGCCGGTGTTCAAGAACGATCCTAGGTGTGGTGCCCCATCACCGCGGGTATTCGAGCATCACACGCTGCGGGGGGCGGCGGGAATTCCGGTACAAACCGAACGAAAGGCACATAATGCGTTCGACTTTCTGGCGTCGCGTAGCGGCCGCTTTGGCGGTGATCGTCGGCGTCGGGGTCGGTGCGAGTACGGCGCCGGCCGACGCTGCGCCCACACACAGCAGTAACCACCCGGCCAAGATTCAACCGCTCGACTGGTGGTGGTGACCCCACAGTTGTGACGCTGCGGCTGTAGTCCTGGCAGCCGCAGCGCACCAAACGGTCCCGCTTCCCGTTCGCGATCGCACCCGTCGGTGCGGTGGCCTTCGGGGAGCGGGACCGTTCTTATGTAACCGTCTCTTATGTAACCGTCCGGCGCTCGAGCGCATCGATATCAGTGACGGGCACACTCCGACCGGACGGGGCGCGATGAACAGCACGCGGGACGGTGACGCGGCCTTTCGCGAATTCGCCTCCTCGTGCAGTCCGTCGCTGTTTCGTAGCGCGTGGTTGCTCACCGGTGACTGGCACGCCGCGGAGGATCTCGTCCAGGACGCGTTGTCGCGCATGTATCGGATCTGGGGCGGCATCAGTCGCATCGACAATCCCGCTGCGTACGCGCAGACCGTCCTGGCCCGGCAATTCCTGACCGTGCGCCGTCGCCGCAGCTTCGGCGAGCGTCCGTCGGCCGAACTGCCTGACGCCGGTGCGGCCGGCCCGGACAGTGACCTGCGCGTCTCGTTGGTCGCCGCGCTGGCCGAGCTGCCCAAGCGCGACCGGGCGGTGATCGTCCTGCGCTATCTCGCCGACCGCAGCGTCGAGCAGGTCGCCCTCGATCTCGGCCGCACCCCGTCCGCGATCAAGGTGCAGTCCATGCGGGCGCTCGCGAAGCTGCGCGCCGCGCTCGGCGAGGACCTCCTCGACCTGGCCCAGAGCTGACCGCCGCTCCCCGAACGGAAAGGCACTGCCATGAATGACGACGACCGTTTCGGCGCGGTACTGCACCGCGCCGTGAGCACTCTCGAGCCGCCGACCGAGCGGCTCGTCGCTGGTGCGATCGCCCGTGGTCGCCGCCGGCGGCGCATCGTGCTGGCCGGCGAGCTGGCCACAGGCGGCGTCCTGGTCGCGGGGGTCCTGGCCCTCGTCGTGGCGCTCGTGCCCGACGCGAACGGATCGCGCACCGGCACGAGCCCGGCCGGCAAACCGGCCGACCCCGCGCCGGCCGCAGCGGGCCGGCTCCCGATGTCGCCACAGGCGCTCGCGCAGACGGCGCTGGAGACCCTGCCGCGGCGCGGGGCGACGACGAACTTCGAGGGCTCGGCCGACGCGGGCTCGGTGTCGACCGCATTCACCTACGACGACGGGCACGGCGGCGCGCAGATCGTGATCGCGATGCAGTACCCGGTGCCCGGCGCATCGCCGAAGGTGCACGGGCCGATCCTGCCGTGCGCCCGCGGGAGCGAGGGCTGCATCGTCCTTTCCGACGGCGCCCACGCCCGGACCGCCCGGGGCCATGAATACGACGACGGCCGGCAGCCGAACGCGGCCGAGTGGGTCGTCGATCTCGTCCGTCGCGATGGGGTGCAGGTCAGCATCCTCGAGTACAACGCCCCGCGACAGAAGGGTGCCGCAATCAGCCGCCCGGCGCCGCCGTTCACCCTGGACGAGCTCACGACCTGGGCCAACGACGACCTGTGGCAGACGACGATCACCTCCCAGCGGGCGAAGGCCGCGGTGCACCTCTTCGAACCGGCGGGCCCCAAGGCCCAGCTCAGCGGCCTGGCCGCGACCAAGTCGGCCAGCCGGCTCGAACGCGAAGCCACCGATCGGCTCAAGGCCGCCGACCTGGCCCGCAAGCGCGCGAGCTGTGCGGCCGCCGCGGCGCAACATGCCACGCTGCCGAAGTACTGCGCGCAGATCAACTGACTCCCCGGCCGAGCCGTCCGGGTCTCTGCGAGGATTCCCTCGTGGAGCGACCGGACGGCCTCACCCATGTGCACAGCGGCAAGGTGCGAGACCTGTACCGCACCGACGACGGTCGGCTGGTGATGGTCGCCAGCGACCGGATCTCCGCGTTCGACTTCGTGCTCGACAGCACGATCCCGGACAAGGGCCGGATCTTGACCGCCATGACGGCGTGGTGGTTCGCGCAGCTCGACGGCATCGTCGCGAACCATCTGCTCGCGCTCGACGATCCGCTGATCCCGCCGCAGTGGCGGGGCCGGGCGATGATCTGCACAGCGCTGGAGATGGTGCCGGTCGAGGCAGTGGCTCGCGGCTACCTCACCGGCTCGGGACTGCTCGACTACCGCGCGACGGGCGAGGTCTGCGGCGTGCCGCTGCCGCCGGGCCTTGTCGACGGCGACCGGCTGCCCGAGCCGATCTTCACGCCGGCGACCAAGGCCGACCTGGGCGAGCACGACGAGAACGTCTCGTACGAGGCGGTGGCCGCGGTCGTCGGCGAGCCGACCGCGGCCGAGGTGCGAGAGCTCACGTTGCGCATCTTCCAGCACGCCGCCGAACTGGCCGCCGGGCGCGGAATCCTGCTCGCCGACACGAAGTTCGAGTTCGGCCGGGATCCGGCGACCGGTGTCCTGGTTCTGGGCGACGAGGTGCTGACTCCGGATTCGTCGCGCTTCTGGCCTGCAGATGCCTGGACGCCCGGGCAGCCGCAGCCGAGCTTCGACAAGCAGTACGTCCGCGACTGGCTGCTCTCCGACGCGTCGGGGTGGGACCGGTCGTCCGGGGCGCCGCCGCCCGCCTTGCCGGCCGACGTCGTCGCGGCCACCCGGGACCGGTATGTCGAGGCGTACGAGCGACTCACCGGCCTGCCCTTCGCCGACTGGGCCGGCTGAGGCGGGTCCGGCCGCGCGGATCCTCCTTCACCTGCGGCCTCCCGCGGCACCTGCTGCAGGAAGATCGCCGCCGAGCCGACGATAGGGTGGCGCTGCCGAACCACTCGCACCGAGGAGTTGCCGTGGCCCGCGTGGTCGTCGACGTCGTGCTCAAGCCGGAGATCCTGGACCCGCAGGGTCAGGCGATCGTCGGCGCGCTCGGTCGGCTGGGCATCGACGGCGTCCGCGACGTCCGGCAGGGCAAGCATTTCGAGCTCGAGGTCGACGACAACCTCGACGACGAGACCGTGAACAGGCTGGCCGACACGCTGCTCGCCAATCCGGTGATCGAGAACTTCTCGATCCGCCGCGGCTGATCACCTCAATCGCCTCGCTCCGACGCGCGGGCCGGACGCAGCGGACACTTGGACAGAACGCGTTCCCGGTAGCCTGATCGCGTGCCACTTCGCGTAGGTGTTGTGACGTTTCCGGGCAGCCTCGACGACCGCGACGCCGCCCGCGCCGTGCGGATCGCCGGCGCCGAGGCGGTACCGCTGTGGCACGCCGACCCCTCGCTGCACGACGTCGACGCGGTGATCCTGCCGGGCGGCTTCTCCTACGGTGACTACCTGCGCTGCGGTGCCATCGCCCGGTTCGCCCCCGTCATGGACGCGATCGTCGGCGCCGCGCGGGACGGCCTGCCCGTGCTGGGCATCTGCAACGGCTTCCAGGTGCTCTGCGAGGCGCACCTGCTCCCGGGCGCGCTGATCCGCAACGACACGCGCAAGTTCGTCTGTCGCGACCAGCTGCTGCTCGTCGAGAACGCGTCCACCCGCTGGACCTCGGCCTACCGCGAAGGGCAGGAGGTCGTCATCCCGCTGAAGAACGGTGAGGGCGGCTTCGTCGCCGACGACCGGACGCTCGACGAGCTCGAGGCCACTGGCCGGGTCGTCGTCCGGTACGCAACCAACAACCCCAACGGCAGCTACCGGGATATCGCGGGAATCACCAACGAAGCCGGAAACGTGGTCGGGTTGATGCCACATCCCGAGCATGCGGTCGAGGAGCTGACCGGCCCCAGCACCGACGGCCTCGGTTTCTTCCTCTCGCTGACCGGCGTCGCGGCATGAGCCTGGACACCGTCGGGCTCGCGTCGCGCACGCCCGAGCAGGCGCAGCCGTACAAGGAGCTCGGCCTCGCCGCTGAGGAATACAGTCGAGTACGCGACATTCTGGGCCGGCGCCCCAGCAGCTCCGAGCTGGCCATCTACTCGGTGATGTGGAGCGAGCACTGCTCCTACAAGTCCTCGCGCGTGCACTTGCGGCAGTTCAATCAGAAGGCGCCGAAGACGGACGCGTTACTCGTCGGCATGGGCGAGAACGCCGGCGTGGTCGACGTGGGCGACGGCTGGGCCGTCACCTTCAAGATCGAGTCGCACAACCACCCGTCCTACGTCGAGCCGCACCAGGGCGCGGCCACCGGGGTCGGGGGCATTGTCCGCGACATCCTGACGATGGGCGCCCGGCCGATCGCCGTGATGGACAGCCTGCGCTTCGGACCGATCGGCGCCCCCGACACGGCCCGGGTACTGCCCGGCGTCGTGGCCGGCATCGGCGGCTACGGCAACTGCCTCGGACTGCCGAACATCGGCGGCGAGATCTACTTCGACGACAGCTACATCGGCAACCCTCTGGTGAACGCGCTGTGCGTGGGCGTCATGCGCGCGGACGGCATCAAGCTGGCCAAGGCTGACGGGCCGGGCAACCATGTCGTCCTGTTCGGCGCCCGCACCGGCGGCGACGGCATCGGCGGCGCGTCGGTGCTGGCCAGCGCCACGTTCGAGGCCGAGGGCGCGACCAAGCGCCCGAGCGTGCAGGTGGGCGACCCGTTCGCCGAGAAGGTGCTCATCGAGTGCTGCCTGGAGATCTTCGCCGCCGACCTCGTCGTCGGGATCCAGGACCTCGGCGCCGCCGGGCTGTCCTGCGCCACCACCGAACTGGCCGCGGCCGGCTCCGGAGGCATGGACGTCCAGCTCGACCTCGTCCCGCTGCGCGACCCCACCCTCGCGCCCGAAGAGATCCTGATGAGCGAGTCGCAGGAACGGATGATGGCCGTCGTCACCCCGGAGCACCTCGACGAGTTCCTCGCCGTCTGCGGCAAATGGGACGTCACTGCCACGGTCATCGGGACGGTCACCGACACCGGGCGGCTGCGGATGACCTGGCACGACGAGCTGATCGTCGACATCCCGCCGCGCACGGCCGCACTCGAGGGCCCGGTGTACGAGCGGCCGATCGAACGGCCGCTCGACCAGGACGCGGTCGTGCAGGTCGACGGCCGCGGATTGCCTCGCCCGAAAAAGCCCGACGAGCTGCGCAGCACGCTGCTGCGCCTCGCCGCGTCCCCGAACCTGGCCGACAAGTCCTGGGTGACCGACCAGTACGACCGCTACGTCATGGGCAACACCGTTCTCGCCCAGCCCGAGGACGCCGGGATGGTCAGGCTCGACGAATCCACCCTGCGCGGCGTCGCAATCGCCACTGACGGCAACGGCCGCTATACGCGACTCGATCCGTACGCCGGCGCACAGCTCGCGCTCGTTGAGGCCTACCGCAACGTCGCGACCACCGGTGCTCGGCCGATCGCCGTCACCGACTGCCTGAACTTCGGCTCGCCGGAGGACCCGGGGGTCATGTGGCAGTTCGCCGAGGCGGTACGCGGCCTCGCCGACGGCTGCCGGGCGCTCGGCACGCCGGTCACCGGCGGCAACGTCAGCTTCTACAACCAGACGGGGACGACCGCGATCCTGCCCACCGCGGTGATCGGCGTCCTCGGGGTCATCGACGACGTCACCCGTCGGACGCGGCACGGCTTCCACAAGGACGGCGCGCTCGTCTACCTGCTCGGCGACACCCGCGACGAGTTCGGCGGGTCGGAGTGGCATGCGATGCACGGCTTCCTCGGCGGCCGGCCGCCAGTCGTCGATTTCGCCCGCGAGAAGCTGCTCGCCGACGTGCTGATCAACGCATCCCGCGACGGGTTGCTCGAGTCGGCGCACGACCTGTCCGAGGGCGGATTGGCGCAAGCGCTGGTCGAGGCCTGCCTGCACGGTGACACCGGGGCGCGGGTGGTGCTGTCCGAGGGCGCCGACCCGTTCGTCGAACTGTTCAGCGAGTCGGCCGGACGCGCTCTCGTCAGCGTCCCGCGCAGCGAAGAGGTCCGGTTCACCGACATGTGCACCGCGCGGGGTCTGCCGCACCGGCGCATCGGCACCGTCGACCTGCTCATGCCCGAGCTCGAGATCCAGGGCCAGTTCCGGGTGACCCTGCGCGAGCTGCGCAGCGCCTGGTCGTCGACGCTGCCGCGCCGATTCGAGCGATGACCGACCGGCTGTCCCTCGAGATCGACGCATTCCGCCAACAGAGCTCTGCCCTGGCCGACTGGCTGGCGAAGCTGCCCGCCGCCGCCTTCGCCCAGCCGTCCGTCCTCGACGGTTGGGACCTGCGGACCCTGCTCGGCCACGTCCTGCTCGTGGCGCAGGGGCTCTCGGCGCGGCTGGCCGACCCGGCCGACGAAGCCGCGCTGCCGGTCGCCGACTACGTCCGCCGCTACCGACCGGCAGCTGACCACATCGCGGAGAACACAAGCGCGATCGCCGGCGACCTCGGTCCCGAGGCGCTCATCGCGCGGTTGCGCGACACCGTCGTGCTGGCCGCCGCGGCGGCTCAAGTGGGTCCGCGCACGGTCATCCGGGGTGGGCGCGGCCCGATCACCGCGATGGACTGGGCCCGCACGCGCACGCTCGACCTCGCCGTCCACTGTGACGACCTGTCGCGCTCGCTGCCCGATCGCGACCCGGTTCCGCTCGTCCGCGCCGCGCTCGCCAGCGCCGTGCGGACGCTCGCCGAGATCCTCGCGGCGCAGGCACCCGGCCGGTCCGTGGAGCTACGGGTTCCCCCCTTCATCGCCGTCCAGGCGATTCCCGGACCCCGCCACACGCGGGGCACGCCGCCGAATGTCGTCGAGACCGACCCGGTCACCTGGCTGCGGCTGGCGACCGGACGCGCTGACTTCACCGACGCGGTCGCGACCGGAACCGTCCGCGCGAGTGGCACCCGCGCCGACCTCACCGACTACCTTCCGGTCCTCAGCTGAGCTGAGCTGATCGCGTCGTCGTCGTCGTCGTCGTCGCCCAACCCGGCCACGGACGCCGCTGCGGATGCGCGTGCCCCAGTTCCGTTGATCAACAGACCGTCGCGGTCGTCCTGGCAGCCACAAGTCTCTGTTGATCATCTCGGGGTTCACACCGCAGGGAGCGCCGCAGCACCGCTGCAGTCCGCCCCGGCCACGACGCGAGCTGATCGAGCGTGCCGCGTCTGCTGTGGTCCCGCTCACCCGTACACTCGGACACGTGGCGCGCGCTGACGGCAAGCTGACCCACGACCTCTCCCTCGACGACAAGCGACCGCAGGACGCCTGCGGGGTCTTCGGCGTCTGGGCACCCGGGGAGCAGGTCGCCAAGCTCACCTACTTCGGCCTCTACGCGTTGCAGCACCGCGGCCAGGAAGCCGCGGGCATCGCCGTCTCCGACGGCAGCTCGCTCGTGGTGTACAAGGACCTCGGCCTGGTGAGCCAGGTCTTCGACGAGTCCACGCTCAACACGCTGCAGGGCCACATCGCCGTCGGCCACACCCGCTACTCGACCACCGGCTCGACCACCTGGGAGAACGCGCAACCGAGCTTCCGCACCACCGCGGCCGGCACCGGCATCGCGCTCGGCCACAACGGCAACCTGGTCAACACCGCCGAGCTCGCCGACGAAGCGCGGGCGGCCGGCATCCGGGGCGGCATGGGGGCCACCACCGACTCCGAACTGCTCACCGCCATGCTCGCCGCCCGCCCCGACGTCAGCGTCGAGCAGGCCGCGATGGACGTCCTGCCCAAGCTGCGCGGTGCGTTCTCGCTCACCTTCATGGACGAGCACACCCTCTACGCCGCGCGCGACCCGCAAGGGGTCCGCCCGCTCGTCCTGGGTCGCCTCGAGCGCGGCTGGATCGTGACCTCCGAGACGGCGGCGCTCGACATCGTCGGCGCCAGTTACGTCCGCGAGATCGAGCCCGGCGAACTGATCGCCATCGACGAGGACGGCCTGCGCTCGCAGCACTTCGCCGCGGCCGAGCCGAAGGGCTGCGTCTTCGAGTACGTCTACCTCGCCCGCCCCGACACCACCATTGCCGGCCGCAGCGTGCACTCCGCGCGGGTCGAGTTGGGCCGCCGGCTGGCCAAGGAGCACCCGGCCGACGCCGATCTCGTCATCCCGGTCCCCGAGTCGGGCACGCCGGCCGCGATCGGCTACGCCGAGGCGTCCGGGATCCCGTACGGCGTCGGGCTGGTCAAGAACTCCTACGTCGGCCGTACCTTCATCCAGCCGTCGCAGACGATCCGCCAGCTCGGGATCCGGCTCAAGCTCAACCCGCTGCGGGACGTGAT
>JAVHVD010000147.1:0-5005 GCA_032160745.1 Pseudonocardiales bacterium | reverse complement strand
GACGCATCGACCAACAGCAGTACGCCGTCCACCATCGACAGCCCACGCTCGACCTCGCCGCCGAAGTCGGCGTGACCCGGGGTGTCGATGATGTTGATCGTCAACCGCTCCCCGCTGGGCATCACGTGGTCGACGGCCGTGTTCTTGGCCAGGATCGTGATGCCCTTCTCGCGTTCCAGGTCGTTGGAGTCCATCACGCGTTCGTTGACGTCGCCGGTGTCGGCCTGGTGAGCGGTGAAGGCGCCGGACTGCCACAGCATGGCGTCGACGAGCGTCGTCTTGCCGTGGTCGACGTGCGCGACGATCGCCACGTTGCGCAGGTCGCTGCGCTGTTTGATCGCCACGCGGCAACCCTCTTTCGTTTCGGGACGGAACTCCCCAGTCTACGGAGCGCCAGGGGGTGCTCTGTCCGCATCGCTGCGACATGATGACGGGATGGCACCCGACGTGCAGCCGATGAGCCCGGCCTACCGGGTCGTGCTCGGCATCAGCGGACCGATCATGCGGTGGGCGCGCCTAGAGGTACGGGGCGTGGAGTGCCTCCCCGCAGAGGGTCCCGTACTGCTCGTGGCTGATCACGACAGCTACTGGGATCCGATCGCCATCGCCGTGGCGGCCGGCGAGGTGCGGCAGATCCGGGCGCTGGCGAAGTCGACGCTGTGGCGGATCAAACTCGCCGGCCGGCTCATGGACGGCATGGGACAGATCCCCATCGAGCGCGGAACGAGCAATGCCGAGGCGATGGCCACGGCGATCGACGAACTGCGCAAGGGCGCCTGCATCGGCGTCTTCCCGGAGGGCACCCGCTCGCTCGGTCGCGAGCTGCGGGCCCGAACCGGGGTCGGACGGCTGGCCGAGGCCGTCCCCGAAGCCGTCGTGGTCGGCGTCCGGACCAACGGATCGGTGGACGTGGTCCGGCTGCCCAAGCGCCCGCGCATCTCGGTCGAGTTCTACCGGCCCCAGGACGGGCAGATCCAGCCCGGCGAAACGGCCGCCGCGTTCTCCGAGCGGCTGCTGGCCGAACTGCGAGCGGGCGCACCGCGGGAGATCCCCGGCCGAAAGCGCACGGCGGCCAGGCTGCGGGCCGACGCCGAACGCGAATCGCCTGGAGCTGCGTAGAACACGTTTCACTTCTATGCTCGGCCGGTCATCCGGACATCCGGTCGTCCTCGAGGGAGAGGGACCCGCCATGCGCCGGGTTCGTGTCGTCCTGATCACCGCAGCGCTCGCCCTGCTGACCGCCCCGGCGCTGTCCGGCGCGGCAGCCGCCGACCCGCCGCCACCGGCCACCGGTCTCGCCGCTCTCGGGCTCGACCAGACCGGTCGCTGGATCACCGACGCCACCGGCCGGGTCGTCGTGCTGCACGGCGTGAATCAGGTCTACAAGGTCGCGCCGTACGCCCCGTCGACCGACGGGTTCGACGACGACGACGCGGCCTTCCTCGCCGACAACGGCTTCAACGCCGTCCGGGTCGGGGTCATCTGGTCCGCCGTCGAGCCGCGGCCCGGCCAGTACGACGACGCGTACCTGGACTCGGTGGCCTCGACCGTCCACACGCTCGCCGCGCACGGCATCGTGTCGCAGCTCGACTTCCACCAAGACCTCTACAACGAGAAGTTCCAGGGCGAGGGGGCGCCGGCCTGGGCCGTTCCGAACGATGCGCTGGCGGGCCTCCTACCGAACCCACCGCTCGGCTTTCCGTACAACTACCTCGCCAATCCGGCCGAGTGGCACGCGTGGGACCGGTTCTGGGCCAACGCCAAGGCTGCGGACGGCGTCGGTCTGCAGGATCATTACGCCCGCGCCTGGGCGCACGTCGCCGCGCGCTTCGCCACCGACCGGGCGGTCGCGGGCTACGACGTCATGAACGAGCCGTGGGCCGGCACGCTCTGGGAGCCGTGCCTGCTGCCGCTCATCGGCTGCCCGCTCTTCGACGGAGGCGCGCTGACCGCGTTCTACAACCGGGTGGACGCCGCCATCCGGACGGTTGATCCGACGCACACGATCTACATCGAGCCGAACGTGCTGTTCACCCAGGTCAATGCCACCGGACTTCGCTCCCCCTCGGGAGCTCGCCGCGGGTTCTCGTTCCACGACTACTGCAGTACCGAGGAGCTCACCGGCAACAACGCGCTCTGCCCACCGCAGGACGACCTGACGGTCGCCACGGCCAACCGCTTCGCGCAGTCGCACGACATGCCGGCGCTGCTGACGGAGTTCGGTGCGACGAACGATCTCGCCAACGTCGCCAGCGTGATGCGCATCGCGGACAAGTACCGCACCGGATGGCTCGAGTGGGCCTACACGGGCAACGACAAGACCAGCGCCTCGCCCGACGGACAGGCCCTCGTCCTCGACCCGAGCAAGCCGCCGATCGGCGCGAACGTGCTCACGGCCAAGCTGCGCACGCTGGCCGAGCCCTACCCGCAGCTGGTTGCCGGCACGCCGACCTCGTGGTCCTTCGCCAACGGAGTGTTCCGGCTGACGTACACGACGGCGCGCGTCGACGGCTTCGGCGCCTTCTCGGCGGGCACCGCCACCGAGATCGCGGTGCCGGCGATCCAGTTCCCGGGCGGCTACCGGGTCGCGGTGAGCGGCGCGACGGTGGTGTCCGCCCCGAACGCTGCGACGCTGCGCTTGGCGTCGCTGCCCGGCGCGACAACCGTGCAGGTGGCCGTCAGCGCCGCTTGATCATATTGATCGGCCCCTCCATCGCTATCGCAAACTCTTTGCAATAGGGTCAACGGCATGGCCGGAGCGCGACTCGTCGACTCGTCGTTGCGCCGCTTCCTGCGCAGTCTCGACCGGCACGACCGGCGTGCGCTCGTCGGCATGGGCGCTGTGATCGTGGGGCTGCACCTGATCGGCTTCGGCATCCTCTTCGGGCTCGTGATCCCGGAGCACTACCACCTCGGCGGGGAGCACCCGGTCTTCTCGGTCGGGGTCGGGGTGCTCGCCTACACGTTCGGCCTGCGGCACGCGTTCGACGCCGACCACATCGCCGCCGTCGACAACACGACCCGCAAGCTCCTCGCCGACAACGCGGACAAGACCGCGGTCGGGGTACCGGCGAGCGAGATCCGCAAACCCCTCTCGGTCGGCTTCTGGTTCTCCCTCGGCCATTCGACGATCGTGTTCGGCCTGGCCTTCCTGCTCTCGGCCGGCGTGAAGGCGCTGGCCGGCCAGGTGGCGAACGGCGACTCCGGACTCCACTCGACCACGGGCATCATCGGCGCCTCGGTGTCCGGCGTCTTCCTCTGGGTGCTCGGCATCCTCAACCTGGTCGTGCTGCTCGGGATCCTCAAGGTGTTCCGCGAAATGCGCCGGGGCGAGTTCGACGAGCAGCAGCTCGAGGAGCATCTCAACAAGCGCGGATTCATGAACCGCTTCCTCGGCGGGCTCACCAAGTCCGTGCGCAAGGCCTGGCACATCTATCCGGTCGGCGTGCTGTTCGGACTCGGCTTCGACACCGCGACCGAGGTCGGCCTGCTCATCCTCGCCGGCGGGGTGGCGGCCTTCAACCTGCCCTTCTACGCGATCCTTGTCCTGCCAGTCCTGTTCGCGGCCGGCATGTGTCTCATGGACACCATCGACGGCGTTTTCATGAACGCGGCGTACGGCTGGGCCTTCGCCAAGCCCGTGCGCAAGGTGTTCTACAACATCACGATCACGGCGATCTCGGTCGCCGTCGCGCTCGTGATCGGCTCGATCGAGCTGCTCGGGGTCATCGCGGAGCGGGCGCACATCACGTCCGGCCCGATCTCGGCGGTCGCCGACATCCCGATGGACTACGCCGGCTACGGGATCGCCGGGCTGTTCTTCGTGTCCTGGGCGGTTGCGCTGCTGGTCTGGCGGCTCGGTCGCATCGAGGAACGCTGGTCGGCCGACCTCGCCCCGAGCTTGGCCGAGAGCGACTGACCAGTCCGTTCAGTCGCGGTCCTGCCAGGTGCAGATGCAGATCTCGTTGCCCTCGCCGTCGGCCAGGATCCAGAACGCCCGCGCCTCGGCCTCGCTGACCAGGACGCCGCCCGCGTCCAGTGCGGCCTGGATGCGAGCCGGCGCCTCGTCGTGCGCGACGTCGAGGTCGAAGTGGATGCGGTTGCGCTGGAGCCGCGGTTCGTCCATCTGCTGGAACCAGATCGTCGGCAACTGCCGGGCCGGGTCGACGAGGCCGCCCGCCGGGCCCGCGCCCGGCTCGTCCTCGTAGCCCAGCACCGCCTTCCAGAACGGACGGACGGCTGGAATGTCCATCGCGTCGATGGCGATCTCGAGCAGCTGGACGGGGCGGGCTGGACCGGTGGGTGGGGCGAAGGCCAACCCGAGGCCGTCCTGCACCGCAGCCGTGATCATCACTGCCAGCTCGGCGTCACGAGCGGTGACGGCGGCGGGCGTACGGAACTGCAGGGCGAGCTCGACCCGGTCGGCTCGGACGTCGATGCGCAGGTGATCGTCGGCATCGCCGCCGCACGCCTCAGCGGCAGCGGCGGCCACGGCCAGCGCCTGGTTCAGTCCGGCGACCGGCACCGACGCCACGAGAGTGCCCAGCACCAGCCGCCAAGCGGTTGCGGCCACGGCGGAGGAGGCGGCGGGGCGGCTCAGCGGGGACGTCATCCAGGCAGTCTTCCAGCCCGCGCATCCGACATTTCGGCATCCGGAGGGCTACCGTCACAGGTATGCCCACCGACCTGGAAAGCGGAATCCTCTCGATCCTTAGAGCCCGCGCGGGCAGCGATCGGCCGGTGACGTTCAACGACCTCGCCCGCCGGTTCGGCGCTACGGCGCCCATGGTTGCGTCGATCGGACGGCAACTGGTCGAGAAGGGTCTCGCCACTCCGTCCTACGTGATCAACCGAGGCGTCGAGACGCTGTACGCGCTGCTTCCCCCGCCGGCCGCTGACGACAGCTCACCGCCGGCGACGGCAGACGGCGCGCCGCCGGTCACCGCGGGCTGATCGGGGAATTCCGGCGCGCGGGAATTCGTCCCGCCGAGACCCGTTATGCTTC
>JAVHVD010000146.1:0-2938 GCA_032160745.1 Pseudonocardiales bacterium | reverse complement strand
GCGCTGCACTACGCCGGCTTGCTTTCGGGCCATCGCGAACATCGTGCGGCGAAACACCAGACGTGGGTCGTTCTTGCCCAGCCCGGCACCGTCGATGACACCCTCGTGCCACTCGCCCAGCTTCGTCTTCTTGCCCTTGTTGGCCTGCTCCACCAGATACGCCCCCGCCCCCGCCGCGGACTTGATCATCCCGGTCCCGGTGGCGATCCGCTCCCCCACCGCCAGGGAATCCCTGATCTCCGACTGTTCACCGCTAACCGCGAGGACTTCACATTCTGGCCGAAGATGACCGCCACGGCAGCGCCTGCGGGCTCATCGTGGAGGGCGACTCGATCTCCGGGCGCAGCATCGACGCGCTCGAACTGCTCGCCCGCCGCGGCCAGCGTGCCCATCACCAGCAGGACCGGCACCAGCCCGGAGTCACGCCGTTGACGTGTCCGCTGTGCGCGGCGATCTTCGCCCTCGACGTGTCCCTGGTCGACGGCTTGCGCTTGTTCCGGGCACGGCCACACCGGGATGACGGAGAGGCACGGCCTGTCTGAATGTGCGTGGACCTCAGGGCAGCACCGGTTGCCTACCCAGCAGGACCTTCATCAGCGCCCATACCGAGTTGCCGGCGCTCACCGGGCAGATCCCGGGCCGACTACCAGGCGGTCAGCAAGCGAAAAAAGTCGACCTTGAACGCATCCCATATACGTGAAGCCTGTGTTAGCGTTCGCCCGCCAGGCGACAGTCGCCGACGCGGGGGGAATCATGACTAGATCGATGCGTGTATGTGCTGGGGCCGTGCTGACGGCGACGCTCACCTCGATGATGCTGGCGGGCCCCGCGCGCGCCGACACGGTCGACAACCTCGCGCTCGGCCTGGGCGCCGGCGGTTGGGTCTACCAGGAGGTCGTCGCCGACGATCCCTACAGCGCGCTGTCCGGCGCTGAGGACGCGAGCTTCGCCGCTCCCGGCTACGACGCGATCGGCAATGAGTTCCAGACCGGCGGCACGGAGCCGTTCGGCAACGGCCCGGTCTGCGGCCAGACCCAGTGGCCGAACACGTATTGGGACGAGTTCTCCGACATGCTGCTGCGGCACACCGTCACCCTGCCCGCCGGCGCCTACAACGTGCACATCACCGGCACCGTGGACAACGACGCCGCGATCTACCTCAACGGCCACCACGTCGGCACCAACCACGCCGGAAACTGCAACCTCAACACGATCGACATGACGGTGGCTCAAACGGACGTCCAGGCCGGGGACAACCTGCTCGCGGTCCGCGCCCACGACTACGGCACCGGCACCTACTTCGACGCCGCCGTCACCTACGACCTCGACCAGACCGCGCCCACCCTCAACGGCCTGCCCGCGAACCAGAGCCTCGAGGCCACCGGCCCCAGCGGGACGAGCGCTACCTGGACCGCGCCCACCGCCACCGACGCTGTCGACCCGAACCCCTCCGTGCCGTGCGACCACACGGCCGGCGCCACCTTCCCGCTCGGCACCACCACCGTGAGCTGCTACGCCCTCGACGCGGCCGGCAACCGGTCCAGCCCACAGAGCTTCACCATCACCGTCGCCGACACCACCGCCCCGGCCATCACCGGCACCCCGACCGCCGTGACCGCAACCGCCACCTCCGCCGCCGGCGCGACCGTGACCTACCCCAATCCGACGGCGAGCGACCTGGTCGACGGCACCGTGCCGGTGAGCTGCCTGCCCGCCTCAGGCGCCACCTTCGCCCCCGGGTCAACCACCGTCACCTGCACCGCGACCGACGCCCACCACAACACCAGCGCGACCCACTTCACCGTCTCCATCGCCTACAGCTGGTCCGGCGTCCTGCAGCCGGTCAACCCCGACGGCAGCTCGGTGTTCAAGCTCGGCAGCACCGTCCCAGTCAAGTTCGCCCTCACCGGGCCCAGCGGCGCCATCACGACCGCAACCGCGACCCTGACCTTCAGCAAGATCAGCAACGGGGTCGCCGGCAGCGACGTCGAAGCCGTCTCGACCGCCGCCGCCACCACCGGCAACCTATTCCGCTACGACGCCACCAGCGGCCAGTACATCTTCAACTGGTCCACCAAGGGCCTCACCGTCGGGACCTACCTCCTCAAGATCAACCTCGGCGACGGCGTCCTACACACCGTGCAGGTCTCGCTCCGCTGAACCGCCATCCGGCACCGACTGGTCCGGCAATCAAGTCATCACGGAACGGCTCGACCATGCCGCGCCGGTGCACGACAAGACCGCCGGCGGCAAGGCGGTCAAATCGCGCGCCGCGGTCGAACGACGGCTCTGTTGCGGGCACGAAGGAGCGGGCGTTCGCGCTGCTGTCTGGCTGAGATCGACGACCCTGAAGGCTGGCCGCGTACTGCGGTCAGCCTTCGCGCCTGCCACCGCGCAGGCGACCGAGATGAAATGTGGCAACTGCAGAACGGTCTGGTACGTCTGAACCGCCGAGCCAGCCTTGTCCGCCGTCCCTGACATTCCGCCCCAGGCGATCGCGTACTTTCGCGCGTCGACTGGGCGACCACACGGTGTCGCTTCGCGCCGTGCTCGCCAAGCGATCTGGGCGCAGCCATTCGCCGAGTCGTCGCTTCGTTACGAGTGCAGGGCGGGCGACCAGATCTCCTGGCCCGGCATCGACGTCCTCGAGCCGTTCGCCCGACGCGGCCAGCGCGCACATCACAAGAATGATCGACACCCGCCCGAGTCACAGCATTGACGTGCCCGCTGTGCGCCGCGATCTTCGCCCTCGACGTGTCCCTGGTCGACGGGTTGCGTCTGTTCCGGGCACGGGCAGACCGGGATGATGGAGAGGCACGCCTCGTGTGAATGCGCGTGGACCTCACGGCCGCGCGTGTTGCCCACCCGAAGCACGGACCTTCGCAGGCGAGTTAGTCGGTGTGCTTGGAGAGCACTTCGGCGGTGCAAGCGAGTTACA
>JAVHVD010000145.1:0-7322 GCA_032160745.1 Pseudonocardiales bacterium | reverse complement strand
CGCGAATGACCGACCGTGCTGCAACTCAGAACGCATGATTCACACGATGAAACTTCGGCGGACACGCCTCGGACCGGGGCCTTGAATCGGCGAGTTCGCTCTCGTTGGGACAGGCGCGGTTCAGTACTGACCCTTGATCACGAAGAAGGAGCCGCGGATCGTGCCGGCCAACTTCGACTTCTGGCGCGCGAACTTGAAGCGCGACGCGAGCTCTTCGGGCACCTCCATCCCTTCGGACAGCTTGAACCCGACCGCGCGCTTCATCCCGTCCTCGAGGCCGTACATGACGTTGACCGACAGACCGGACTCGTAGAACACGTAGGCCATCCGGATCTTGTCGACCTCGAAGGAAGTCGCTTCAAGTGGGCGGGACGAGACCACGATGTCACGCTCATCCTTGAGGATTCGGTGCACCCAATCGATCGTCTCCGGCACCTCGCTGGCCGGGTCAACGGCGAAGACATGGCCGTACTTGTTCTTGTAATAGCGCGCCTCGTTGGCCCTGAGTCCGGCAAGAGCCTCCGCGACCGGCGACGACTCGAGCCCGACGGCGGACACCTTCTCGTAATCGACGACCTGCGGCACGTGTACCTCCCCGGGGCGGGCTTGTCAGAGGACGTTAGCGCTCTACGACGTTGATCAACAGGGAGTCGTGGCCGTCGTGGCGACCAATTCTCCCTGTTGATGAACAACGCGCGATCGTTGAGTTGAGCTGTGTCGCACTACTCACCTGGGGACCGTGCCGGACAGCACCGTGGCCCGGGCCTTTTTCGAGGACCGGGCCACGGATGTTCGTGGGGCGCTAGAACCTAGCTGCAGCCGCTCGTGCTGCCGCAGCCTTCGCAGACGAAGCAGCTGCCGGCCGGTCGCATCTTCGTCCCGCAGTTCATGCACAACGGCGCATCGGCGGAGCTGCCGAGCAGTGACTCGAGCAGTTCGGTCGAGCTCCGCACTCCGGCCGGTGCCGGCAGTTCGGCCGCATCCGACTCGTCCACCACATCGGTCGCCGGCTTGGTGACGGGCGCCGACTGGGCGAGCGACTCGAGGTCCTCCTCGCTGACCGAGTCCTCGGTCGGCGTGTACGAGCCGGTGTCCAGCTGCCGGGTCCGCTCCTCGGCGGTGTGGATGCCGAGCGCCGAGCGGGTGTCGAAGTCCAGGTAGTCCAGCGCGAGCCGACGGAAGATGTAGTCGACCACCGACTGCGCCATGCGGATGTCCGGGTCATCGGTCAGACCGGCCGGCTCGAACCGCATGTTGGTGAACTTCTGGACGTAGGTGTCAAGCGGCACCCCGTGCTGTAGCGCGACCGAGATCGCGATCGAGAACGCGTCCATCACGCCGGCAAGCGTCGAACCCTGCTTGCCCAGCTTGAGGAACACCTCACCCAGGCCGTCGTCCGGGTAGGAGCCGGCAGTCATGTACCCCTCGGCGCCACCGACGGTGAACGACGTGGTGCGCGACGGGCGGGACTTCGGCAGCCGCTTGCGGGCCGGCCGCTGCTCGACGACCTTCTCGACCGCCGGTGCCGTCGCCTCGGCGCCCTTGTTCTCGCCCTTGCCCGCCGACAGCGGCTGACCGACCTTGCAGTTGTCGCGGTAGACGGCCAGCGCCTTGAGACCGAGCTGCCAACCCTGGAAGTACACGTCCTCGATGTCCTCGACGGTCGCCGTCTCCGGCAGGTTGACCGTCTTGGAGATCGCGCCGGACAGGAACGGCTGGACCGCCGCCATCATCCGCACGTGACCCATGGCCTTGATCGGCCGTGCCCCCATGGCGCAGTCGAAGACCTCGTAGTGATCCGGCCGAAGCCCCGGCGCGTCGATGACGTGCCCGTGCTCGGCGATGTACTCGACGATCGCCTCGACCTGCTCCTCCTGGTAGCCCAGGATGCGCAAAGCGCGCGGCACGGTCTGGTTGACGATCTGCATCGAGCCGCCGCCGACCAGCTTCTTGAACTTCACCAACGCGAGGTCGGGCTCCACACCGGTGGTGTCGCAGTCCATCATCAGGCCGATCGTGCCGGTCGGCGCGAGGACGGAGGCCTGCGCGTTGCGCCAGCCGTTGACCTCACCGATCTTGTTCCCCTTCGCCCACTCCTCGGTCGCCACCGAGAGCACCGCGCGGTCGAGCTCGTGCATGGAGCGCACCGCGTCGTTGGCCGCGGCGTGCTTGCGCATGACCCGCGCGTGCGCCTTGGCGTTGCGGGCGAAGCCCTCGTACGGACCGACTACGCCGGCCAGCTCGGCCGAGCGACGGTAGGCGGTGCCGGTCATCAGCGACGTGATCGCCCCGGCGAGGGCCCGGCCACCGTCGGAGTCGTAGGCGAGCCCGGATGCCATGAGCAGCGCACCGAGGTTGGCGAAGCCGATGCCCAGCTGGCGGTAGGCGCGGGTGTTCACGCCGATCGCCTCCGTCGGGAAGTCGGCGAAGCAGATCGAGATGTCCATCGCGGTGATGATCAGCTCGACGGCCTTGACGAACTTGTCCGACGCGAAGACGTTGTCGTCGCCGAGGAACTTCATCAGGTTGAGCGAGGCCAAGTTGCAGGAGGTGTTGTCGAGGCTCATGTACTCCGAGCACGGGTTGGATGCGGTGATCCGGCCGGTCTCGGGGTTGGTGTGCCAGTCGTTGATCGTGTCGTCGTACTGGATGCCGGGGTCGGCACATTCCCACGCCGCCTGCGCCACCTTGCGGAACAGGTCCTTGGCCTCGACGGTGTCGATGACCTCACCCGTGCTGCGGGCGCGCAGACCGAACTCGCTGCCCTCGTCGACGGCCCGCATGAACTCATCGCTGACCCGCACCGAGTTGTTGGCGTTCTGGTACTGGACGGACGTGATGTCCGAGCCGCCGAGGTCCATGTCGAAGCCGGCATCACGCAGCACGCGGATCTTGTCCTCTTCGCGGGCCTTGGTCTGCACGAACTCCTCGATGTCGGGGTGGTCGATGTCGAGGACGACCATCTTGGCCGCGCGCCGCGTGGCGCCGCCGGACTTGATCGTCCCGGCCGACGCGTCGGCACCGCGCATGAACGACACCGGGCCGGACGCGGTGCCCCCGGAGGAGAGCAGCTCCTTGGACGAGCGAATGCGCGACAGGTTGAGCCCCGCGCCGGAGCCGCCCTTGAAGATCAGGCCCTCTTCGCGGTACCAGTTCAGGATCGAGTCCATCGTGTCGTCGACGGCGAGGATGAAACACGCCGAGACTTGCTGGGGCGACGTGGTGCCGACGTTGAACCACACCGGCGAGTTGAAGCTGAAGACCTGGTGCAGCAGCATCCAGGTGAGCTCGTGCTGGAAGATCTCCGCGTCCTCGGACGAGCCGAAGTAGCCGTGCTCCTCACCGGCCGCGCGGTACTTGTGCACCACGCGGTCGATCAACTGACGCAGCGACCACTCCCGGATGTCGGTCCCCACCGCGCCCCGGAAGTACTTCGTCGTGACGATGTTGGCCGCGTTCACCGACCAGAAGCCCGGGAACTCGACTCCGCGCTGCTCGAAGTTGATCGTTCCGTCGCGCCAGTTCGTCATCACGACATCGCGCCGTTCCCAGGTCACCTCGTCGTACGGGTGCACGCCGGCGGTCGTGTAGACCCGTTCGACGCGCAGGCCGGCCGACGAACCGGCCTTGTCCTTCGACTTGGGCCGCACTGCGGCGTCGGCCGAACTGCCGGCGTCGCCGTCGGCGGCGGTGGAGCGGGACACGTCGGCCTCGGTCATGGGCGGGACGTCCTTCCTGGGGTGCTGCCGGTCGGTCGACCGACGGTGGACGGGTGGTGCTGGCGCAGAGGGGCGCCGAAGTTTCGGCGCAGGGAGGTGAGGTCTCAGGGGGCGTGGGCGCGATGTTCGGCGCGCAGTTCCAGAATTGCCTTCTCGAAGTCCTCGACGGACGTGAAGGCCTTGTAGACGGACGCGAAGCGCAGGTACGCGACCTCGTCGAGCGCGCGCAGCGGCCCAAGGATCGCCAGGCCGACGTCGTCGCTGGGCACCTCGGCGGCTCCGGTGGCCCGGATCGCCTCTTCGACCGCCTGGGCGAGCTGGGCGAGCGCGTCCTCGTCGACCGGGCGGCCCTGGCAGGCGCGACGTACGCCGCTGACGACCTTCTGTCGGCTGAACGGTTCGGTGACACCGCTGCGCTTGATGACCGCGAGCGTGGCCTCTTCGACGGTGGTGAAGCGGCGGCCGCACTCCGGGCACGACCGACGGCGGCGGATGACCTGACCCTCGTCGTGCTCCCGGGAGTCGACGACCCGCGAGTCCGGGTGGCGGCAGTACGGGCATCGCATGGGCGCCGCTCCCCTTTCTCTACGTCTGGCGGTCAATCTGTGGACCAAGCTGTTCACAACCTGGGGACGAGGATGTGCGTAACCCGGCCTCGCTGTGGACGAGCAACCCCAACTTGTGGACGAAGTACATCGGTGTAACTACTACATGTTGGGTTGAACGCTAGAGCGGTGGTCGATGTTCCGCAAGAGCGAAACGCGGCGTGGCGAGAAATCAGGTGGTGGAAAGTTCGCGGACGGCCGTCCCGGATCTGCCCAGGACGGGACAAGCCGGGCCAGGCGGGATTTCTGAACCTGACTACGGAATCTGCAGAACCTGACCCGGAACCAGTTCGACGCCGGAGAGGTGGTTGCGCTTCTGCAGCGCGGCTACCTCGGCCCGCGGATCGCGCTGCGGCGCGACGCGGGAGGCAATCGACCACAGGGTGTCGCCCGCCTGGACGGTGACGGCGTGCGGAGCCGTCGGCGGCGTCGCCGCCTGGGGCGCGGACGCGGTGGCCAGCCACACGAGACCGGCGCCCAGCGCGAGCACGATCAGCGTGAGGACGACCACGCCACGACGGGTGAGGCGGACGGGCACCAGGCCGGCCGCGTCGCGCGGAGGTCGGAGCGCGGTAACCGTCGCCAGCCGCTCGGGCGGCGCGGCGGGGACGAAGGGGCGCGCCCGATCCGGGATCGAGACGGTCGGGGCGAGCTCGGTGGCGACCGACATGAGAACCCTCCTACACGCTAGAATGTTCGAACGCCCGTTCGGTAGAACGTCTATTCGAATGTCTACCAGCGGGGTCTGACAAAAACCACCCGCGGCGGCGTGTCGTTCGAACAAATGTTTGAGTTGGCGCGCAGATCGGACTACGTTTCCCAGTGATCGGCGGCGGTCCTCCGGGCCGGACGCCGAGAACACAGCCCGTCTTCACACGATCGGAGGACCTCGTGCCGAAGGACAGCACCGGACGCAGGACCGGTTCGACCCGCGCCGCCACCGCCACCACCGACAGCGCCGCCGAACGGCGGGGACCGGGTCGGCCCAAGGTCACCGAATTGCCGGATCCGGTCACCGGGCTGACCCGGCGCCAGCAGGCGATCCTCGACGTCATCCGCGACTCGGTCGAGCGCCGCGGTTACCCGCCGAGCATCCGCGAGATCTGCGAGTCGGCCGGGCTCGCGTCGACGTCCAGCGTGGCCCACCAGTTGTCGATGCTCGAGCGCAAGGGCTACCTGCGCCGCGACCCGAACCGGCCACGGGCGGTCGACGTGCGCACCGGCTCGAGCAAGCCGCACGACCCCAGCCAGCCGGTGCCCAAAGCGGCCCGGCGCGCGCTCGCCGTCAGCAACGACGCCCCACGTGGCGACGCGCCGGTCTTCGTCCCCGTCGTGGGCCGGATCGCCGCCGGCGGCCCGATCCTGGCCGAGCAGATGATCGAGGACGTGTTTCCGCTGCCGAAGGCGCTCGTCGGCGACGGCACCCTGTTCATGGTCAAGGTGGTCGGCGACTCGATGATCGATGCCGCGATCACCGACGGTGACTGGGTCGTCGTGCGTCAGCAGCAGGATGCCGAGAACGGCGACATCGTCGCGGCAATGATCGAGGGCGAGGCCACGGTCAAGACGCTGCAGCGCAAGGACGGCCACGCCTGGCTGCTGCCGCACAATCCGGCGTTCGCTCCGATCAACGGCGACGAAGCGACGATCCTCGGCCGAGTCGTCTCGGTCCTGCGCAAGCTCTGACGCCGGCGCAGGAGCGGCGCTTACTCCGCCTTGGCGGTGGTCCCGGCGTGTCCGTTAGGGCTGGGTGTCGGGCGCGGGCGGGCCTTCGGGACGTCGTTCTTGACGATCTCGGCGGCCGGCAGCGCCTTGGGCTCGGCCGGTTCGCCGTCCTCGCGGGCCTTCGCGCGGGCCTTGTCGTCCTCGGTCATGCCCTTGATCTCGGTCTTGAAGATCCGCAAGGACCGGCCGAGCGAGCGAGCGGCATCGGGCAACTTCTTGTAGCCGAACAGCGCGATCACCACGATCGCGAGAACGACCCAGTGCCAGGGTGCGTCCCAACCCATCGTCGAATCTCCTGTCGCTGCGGAGTGTGATCGGTCTCAGCCTACGCCAGGGGTCCAGGCGCCGGGGGGTGTTACGGAACCGGAGCGGACGCGAAGGGGCGCAGCAGGTCCGCCAGCGTGGGGCCGACGAGGGCGTGGACCAACGTCCCGCCTTCGGTGTGTTCGACCTGCAACTGGTCGGCCTCGTCGTGCAGCCGGGCGACCAGATCGCCGCGCGTGTAGGGCAGCAACGCGGTTATTTCGATGGTCGGGCGCGGGAGTCGGCCCTCGACCAGTACGCGCAATGCGTCGATGCCCTCGCCGGTGCGGGCGGACACGAACATGGCATCGGGGGCGAGTCCGCGCAGGCGCAGCAGGGCGTCCGGATCGGCGGCGTCGATCTTGTTGAACACCAGCACCTCGGGGACGCCGAGGGCATCGATGTCGCTCAACACCTCGCGGACCGCCCGGATCTGTGCCTCCGGATCGGCGTCGGAGGCATCGACAACGTGCAGGATCAGGACCGCCTCGGCGACCTCCTCCAGCGTCGAGCGGAATGCCTCGATCAGCTGGGTGGGCAAGTGGCGCACGAATCCGACCGTGTCGGCCAGCGTGTACTCACGGCCGTCCTCGGCCCGGCAGCGGCGCACGGTGGGATCGAGGGTCGCGAACAGGGCGTTCTCGACGAGCACGCCGGCGCCGGTCAGCCGGTTGAGCAACGACGACTTGCCGGCGTTGGTGTAGCCGGCCAGCACGACGCTCGGCACCTCGTTGGCGTTGCGCCGGGCTCGCTTGACGTCGCGCGCGGTCTTCATGGCCGCCAGCTCGCGACGCAACTTGGCCATCCGGGTGTTGATCCGGCGGCGGTCGATCTCGATCTTCGTCTCACCCGGACCGCGGCCGCCGATGCCGAGACCGCCGGCTGCGCGGCCACCGACCTGGCGGGACAGCGACTCACCCCACCCGCGCAGGCGCGGCAGCAGGTACTGCATCTGGGCCAGCTCGACCTG
>JAVHVD010000144.1:0-6656 GCA_032160745.1 Pseudonocardiales bacterium | reverse complement strand
GCGTGAGCGGCTCGAGCGTGAACTCGCCCGATGCAGACCGGAACACAGCAGCAGTGATGTCCACGGATTGCCTCCATAGTCGTTGGACTGCCTCGCGGGACTCAGGGATCGGGCTCGCGAGCCGGTCGTGGTCGATTCCGGCAAGCAGCGTCGCCCACCGACGGCCGAGCGAGACACACCCGCAGGGGGGACGTTTGCTCTCCGAACGGATGCTGCGGCGCCCAGACCTCACGCGGGTGCCACACGTCACACAGTACGGTCACAACAATCTGATCTGTAAATGATTGGTCCATTGATGGACTCGGACCGAAAGACGTGGCAAGCTCCCGGTCCAACGGGGGCCTCGGGCGGGCGGCGAGGAGGACACGATGCTGACGATGTTGGATCAGGATCACAGGGCGGACGTCCCGGTAGAACCGTCCGAAGGGAGTCCTACCGTCGCGATGGAAGTCGACAGCGTCCGCACTGTTCTCGAGCGGCTGGCCGAGACCATCGGCTGGGCCAGGCACGGAGCCTGCACCGAAGGTATCAACACCGCCGACGACGCGCAGACCGTGCTGGAGGCGGCACTACACGCGGTCACCGATCAATTGCGTGATAGTAGCGCCACCGCGGCCGAGCACGCCCGCCAGGTGACCGCACTCGACCAGCTCCGCCAGGCGCAGGTCACGCTGCAAGAGGCCATCTCGATGCGGCGGGCCGAGGCCATGAGCTACGTCCGCACCGCAATCGACAACCTGCGCCAGATCGGGACAGTCGCCGAGCTTGTGGCGCGGGCCCCGACCGAGGCGGCCGGGCTCGGGTTCGACCGCGTCCTGGTGTCAAAGATTTCCGACGCCAGGTGGATTACGCGATCGGCCTACGCCGGCGGGGATGAGGAGCTGGCCGACGCGATGGTCGACGTCGGCAACCGAACTCCGCGGGTCATCGACGCGCGGCTTGTCGAGTGCGAGCTCGTCCGCCAGCGCAAGTCGTTGCTGGTGCACGACGTGCGGCACAACGACCGGGTGCATCCGGAACTCGTCCGCCTCGTCAAGCCCGAGGCCTACGTCGTCGCGCCGATCATCGCGCGCGGTTCGGTCGTGGGTTTCATCCACGCCGACACCGGGCCGGACGGAAGCCGCGTCGACGAGTTCGATCGCGACCTGCTCGACGCGTTCTCGACCGGACTGAGCATCGCCCTGGAGAGCCTCTACTACCGCGAGCAGCTCGACCGCATCCGCCTGCACATGGAAGGGCTGGGCAGTCTGGGTTCGTGCATACTCGGCGACTCCGAGCACGACCGCGGGGAGCCGGAGACCGAACTCCTACCGCCGACCCGGAGCCTGCTGCGCTCGGCCGGCGGCCTGCTGGATCGCCTCACGCGCCGAGAGGTCGAAGTTTTGATGCACATGGCCGACGGCGAGACAAACCGCCGCATCGCGGCCCGGCTGTTCGTATCCGAGGCGACGGTCAAGGCCCACGTCAAGCACATCCTGCGCAAGCTCGACGCGGCCAACCGCGCCGAGGCGGTGTCGCGCTACTTCCGCGCCGGGTAAGAGGGCGTCTCAGGTCAGCAGCGAGATGGCGCCGACCGGGCACACCCGCTCGGCGCCGCGAGCTTTCGCCCGCGACTCCTCGTCCACCGCCTCGCCGAGGACGTGCACGGCTCCGTCGTCATCGCCGAGGTCGAAGAACTCCGGGGCGACGGTCACGCATTCACCGTGCCCCTGGCAGACCGACCGATCGACCTGGATCTTCATCATGACCGCTTCGGCCGCCACGTCGCGGGCAGCTTCATCACGCCCTGCATGAAGTTGGAGAGCATGTACTCGGGCTCGCCGAGCTGGAGGTCGAGCAGCTGGTCGTTGACCTCGCGCAGCGCGGACTTCAGCAACTGCTAGGCCAGTGCGCTGCCGAGGCACAGGTGGATGCCGCCGCCGCCGAACGCCTGGTGCGGGTTGGGGTTGCGGTCGATCCGGAACGTGAACGGGTCGCCGAAGACCTCTTCGTCGCGGCAGCCCGAGACGTACCACATCACGACCTTGTCGCCGGCCTTGATCGTCTTGCCGCGCAGCTCGATGTCCTGGTTCGCGACCCGGCGGAAGTGCGTGAGCGGCGGCTTCCAGCTCTGGTTCTCGTTCATCGCGTCATCAACGCGCGCTTCGTAGTCGGCGTAGAGGAGTTCGCGCTGCTCGGGGTACTGCTGCAGGGTGATCAGCGCGTGCGCCGTCGAGTGCCGGGTGGTGTCGTTCGCAGCGCCGGCGAGCAGGCCGAAGAAGGCGCCGAGCTCGGCGTCGGTCATCCGCTCCCCCTCGTAGTCGGCGTTGAGGATCCAGCTCAGGAGGTCGTCACCCGGGTTGTCGCGCCGGCGCGCCGCCATCTCGAGCGCGGTGGTCTGCAGCCGGGTAGCGGCGTCGACGAACACCTCGAGCGGCGAGCCGAGGTGCGCGTACTCCGGGTCGGCCCAGCTGCCGAGCTGCTCGGCGGCGTCCATGACGGCCTGGCGTTGTTCGGCGTCCTCGATGCCCATGAAGCCGGCGAAGATGCGTCCGGGGATCTCCTTGGTGATGAGCGCGCACAGATCGCCTTCGCCACGCGGCGCGACCTCGCTGACGATCTCGCGGACCGTGGCGGCGATGTCGGCGTCCATCTGGCGGACGTTGCGTGGGGTGAACGTCGAGCCGACGATCCCGCGCAACGCCGTGTGCCGCGGCGCGTCCATGACGATGAAGGACAGGATCGTTTCGAGCTGCGGGAAGTCGTCGACAAAGATGCCGTGCGTTGACGTGAACAGCTCGGGGCTACGCGAGACGAAGCGAATGTCGTCGTGCTTGACAAGCGACCAGAAGCCGGCCTCGTTCGGCAGATCGGGCGCGATCGGGTCCGGGGCGTCGTTCCACGACACCGGCTCGTTCGCGCGCAGCCAGGCGAAGGCTTCGTCGCGCTGCTCCGCCGGCTGAGCCCAGAACTGCAAGAGGTTCAGGCTGGTGTTCGGTGCGGTGGTGGTCATGGAGCACGCCCCTGTCGAATGCGGTGGTCATTGAGTGCCGTGTGGCCGGCTGGATCTGGCTTCAGGCGGTCGATCTGCGCCGACGCTATTCACGCCGGACGCCCGCCGCGTCATCCCTAGGGAGAGAAGATCGATGCTCCCTGGGGAGGACGCGACCGGCGGTGCAACGCGGTTAGCGTCGGCACGCAGACAGACATCGCTGCCCGCCCAAACCACCTCAGGAGCTGTCGTGAGTGTTATCGAGTACGCCGATCTGTACATCGGCGGCGAGTGGTCGAAGCCGAACGGTTCGGACGTGCTGGAGGTCGTTTCGGCGAGCACCGAACAGCACATCGGCACGGTTCCCGAAGCGGACGAGTACGACGTCGACCGCGCCGTCGAGTCCGCCCGGGCCGCGTTCGACGACCCGGCCGGCTGGTCGCGTTGGGCGCCCGTCCAGCGAGCTGAGGTGATGGAACGCTTCGCCGTCGAACTGGAGTCGCGGGCCGAAGAGACGGCGCGCCGCGTGAGCGACCAGAACGGTATGCCCATCGTTGTGGCCAACCAGCTCGAAGCGGTCTTCCCGCCGGTGCTGCTGCGTTACTACGCCGGGCTGGCCAAGGATCTGGCGTTCGAGGAGCGGCGTCCGGGAATGCTCGGTGGCTCGTCCCTCGTGATCCGTGAGCCCATCGGCGTGGTCGGTGCGATCGTTCCTTGGAACGTCCCGCAGGCGATCACGTTCCTGAAGCTCGCACCGGCGCTCGCGGCCGGGTGCACGATCGTGCTCAAGCCGTCTCCCGAGACCGTCCTCGACGCGTTCCTGATGGCCGAGGCCGCCCTCGCGGCGGGTCTTCCGGCCGGCGTGCTCAACATCGTTCCGGGTGGACGCGAACTGGGTGCCTACCTGGTCAGCCACCCCGGCGTCGACAAGGTCTCGTTCACCGGTTCGACCGCGGCCGGCCGCGCGATCGCCGAGACCTGCGGGCGCCTGCTGCGTCCGGTCACGCTCGAGCTCGGCGGCAAGTCGGCGGCGATCGTGCTCGACGACGCTGACCTCGTGAACAACATGGAGAGCTTCTTCGGCGCGACGCTGCTGAACAACGGCCAGATCTGCTGGCTCGGTACCCGCATCCTTGCCCCGCAGCGCCGCTACAACGAGGTGCTGGACACCATCACCGGCCTCGCCGGCGCGCTGCAGATCGGCGAGGCGCTCGATCCGAGCACGCAGATCGGCCCGCTCGCCTCGGCGCGGCAACGCGACCGCGTCGAGTCCTACATCGCCAAGGGCACCGCCGAGGGTGCTCGGCTCACGGTCGGCGGCGGCCGTCCCGAGCAGTTCGACAAGGGTTGGTTCGTCCAGCCGACGGTATTCGGCGACGTCGACAATCACTTCACCATCGCGCAGGAGGAGATCTTCGGCCCGGTGCTGTCGGTGATCCCGTACCGGGACGAGGACGAAGCCGTCGCCATCGCGAACGACAGCGACTACGGGCTGGGCGGCACGGTGTGGACGGCCGACCCTGAGCGCGGCACGGCGATTGCCCGCCGGGTGCAGTCCGGCACGATCGGGATCAACGCCTACATGAATGACCCGACGGTGCCGTTCGGTGGGATCAAGGCCAGCGGCCTGGGGCGCGAGATGGGCCCCGAGGGCATGGCCGGCTACCACCAGCTGAAGACGATCTACCTGGACGCGAAAGCGTCCTGACTGAATCTGGACGCACGAACGCGCCGGGGGCTAAGGCCTCCGGCGCGTTCGTGCGTTAGGAGCCGGTGCTAGAGGTCCAGCACGAGGCGGGGGCAGGCGGAGCGCGAGACGCACACCATCATCAGCTTGCCCTCGTCGCGTTCCTCCTCGGTCAGCACCGAGTCGCGGTGATCGATAGCACCGTCAACTACGGCAACCTCGCACGAGCCGCAGGTGCCCTCCTCGCAGGAGCTGTCGATGAACAGCCCGCTGTTCTGGAGCACCTCGAGGACGGTCTGCTCCGGCGCGACGGTGAGCACGGCTCCGGTGGACACGATCTCGACCTCGAACGGCCCGGCGAAGACGCGCTCGCCGACCTCTTTCGGGGCGAAGCGCTCCACGTGCAAGGCGCCGGACGGCCACCCGGCGCACATCGATTCGACCGCGTCGAGGAGCGCCTCGGGACCGCAGCAGTAGACCTCAGTATCCGGTTTCGGCGTGCCGAGCAGCGCCGGTAGATCCAGCAGACCGTGCGTGTCCTGCGGGCACACGTTGACGCGATCGCCGTAGGTCGCGCTGAGTTCGTCCACGAACGCCATCGACTGACGGGACCGGCCGCCGTAGGCGAGCGCCCATTGGGCGCCGTTCGCGTCCGCGGTGGCCATCATCGGGATCAGCGGGGTGATCCCGATGCCGCCCCCGATGAACAGGTATCGCTCGGACTGCCGGAACGGGAAGTGGTTGCGCGGTCCGCGCGCGCGGACGGTGGTCCCGACCGCGAGTTCGTCGTGAACGAACCGCGAACCGCCGCGCCCGGCCGGCTCGTGCAGGACGGCGACCCGCCAGCCCCACCGGTCGTCTGGGTCTCCACACAGCGAGTACTGCCGCACCATCGCGCCGTCGGCGCCGAGGTGCAGGTCCACGTGTGCACCGGGCTCCCAGCTGGGCAGCGGCGCGCCGTCGGCGGAGCACAGACCGACGACGACAACACCGTCGGCGGCATCGTGCTTGTGCTGCACGACGAGGTCGATATCGGTCTCGAGATGCGTGGTGGACATCGCGACTCCTGCGATTCGGTTGATCGTGACACTCAGGGTCGCTCCATCGCCCGGCCGGCGCATCGCCCGCAGGGGGCGCGTCACTCCCCCGTTCGGTCTGGTTCGGCCGGGCCATGCCAGTCCTTCCAAGTGGGCGATGTCGTACCCCCTGGGGTGGATCTCGACCGCGAAAGCGTGACCACAGGCGCGACGACGTGCGAGCGTGACGTGAGCGCTTCCTTCGGACCGGAGAACCGTCGATGCGGACCCATGCCAGGACCCGAACCCTGCTCGCGGTAGCCACCGGGGGTTGGGTGTCGATCGCGCTGCTCGATCTGTGGGCCGGGGTCGACGTCCTGACGGCGTCCGACCGCAGCGCCGACTCGAGCCCGATCGTCGACCACCTCGGCAATGACAGCGTCGTGGCCACGACGCACCTGGCCCAGCCGGACCTGATTGCGCTGGTGATCGGCCTGCTCGTGATCGCGGCCGCTGTCGGGCTCTATTGGTCGGCCGGTGAGGCGGTACGGAGCCGTCTCGGCCGGTTGCTCGGTGCGCTTGCTCTTGTCTCAGTCATCACGTTGGCGCGGGGCGGTCACGCCTATGCCCTGCTCATCCCGATCTGCCTCCTCGTCGGCGCAGGAGGCCAGCTCGCCCGTCGCCGTCGTACCGGTCAACACGCGCCTCGACCGACCCCGCGGGCGCCACGCCCGCGGCCGTTGCCTGCGAGTCCAGCACCGCGCCCCCTCGCCGCGGCCACGCGTGGTCGCTCGATGAACGAACGTCCCACGCGCTGCGTAGGAGCTGACTGAAGGAGATGTCCATGTCACTGAAGGAGATGTCCATGTCCGGTCCCACACCAACGAAGATCCGCCACGCCTTCTTTCTGCTCGCCGGTGCCGTCGCGCTCGTGCTGACCTGGCCGCACGCCTTCGACTGGATGGCTGCCGGTGGCAACATC
>JAVHVD010000143.1:0-9084 GCA_032160745.1 Pseudonocardiales bacterium | reverse complement strand
CGATCGGAATCAGCGAGACCCGGAGGACGTGCTTGATCATCACCCGGGTGGGGGAGAGCCCCTTCGCGCGCGCCGTGCGGACGGCGTCGGTCGTCATCGCGTCAAGCACGCTCGACCTGAGCACCTGCGCGTACACCCCGATGTAGAGGACGGCGAGCGTCACCCACGGTAGGACCAGATGCTCCACCCACTGGACGGGATCCTGGGTGATAGGCGTGTAGCCACCGGGCGGAAAGATCCGCATCTTGTACGTCAGCAGGTACAGCAGGATCGAACCGAGGACGAAGGACGGCGCGGAGATCCCGACGAAGCTGAACGTCGTGATCGTGACGTCGGTCGCCCTTCCCGCGCGCAACGCGCCGATGACGCCGAGCACGATGCCGACGATCAGCCAGATGATGGCCGCGCCGATGGCAAGCGACAGCGTCGCCGGCAGGCCTCGCTCGATCTGCGAGAACACCGTCACGTGCTGCGTGTAGGACTGGATCCTGCCGTCCAGGATCTGCCCCATCACCTTGCCGTACTGCACCCACAGCGGCCGGTCGAAGCCGTAGTCGTGGCGCACGGTGGCGATGGTCTGGGCGGTGGCTGTGCGTCCCGCGAGCCGCAGCGCGGGATCCCCGTTCGGGATCGCGAAGAAGATCAGGAACGTCAGCACGCTCACGGCGAAGAGGACGACGATCGCCGAGGCGAGCCGTTTCAGGGCAAAGATCGCGATGTCCACGATTTCCTCAGCGCTCCACTCGGACGCGGGCGCGAGGGTCGAAGGCTTGTCGCAGGCCGTCGCCGAAGATGTTGACGGCCAGCACGGTGAGGACGAGGGCGATGCCCGGGACGAGCGTGAGGTGAGGCGACGCGGTGACGTCCTGGACACCATCGGCGAGCATCGTTCCCCACGACGCGTTCGGCGCCTGTACGCCCGCGCCCAGGAACGACAGTGCCGCCTCGAGCACGATCGACTGCGCGAGCTGAAGGGCGAAGAAGACCACAAGTGTGGACGACAGGTTCGGCAGGACTTCGCCGAACATGATCCGAAGCCGGCCGTAACCAAGAATACGAGCCGCGTCGACGAACTCCCGCTCCCGCAGCGAAAGCACCTCGCCGCGTACCGGCCTCGCGACGTAAGGGATGTACACGACCCCAATGACCAGCGCGGGGATGAAGTTCGAGCCGCCGGCGATGTGTACCGGCCCGATCGACAGGCCGCCTACCGCCAGGCTGACACCCAGCGCGACACCGAGCAGAAGCGCGGGATAGGCCCAGATCAGGTCGAGGACGCGGGAGATGATCGTGTCGGTCCAGCCGCGGAAGAACCCCGCGAGCAGGCCTAGGACGGTCGCGCCGATCATGGTGATCAGCGTCGCGATCAGTCCGATCTCGAGCGACGTCCGGCCGCCGTAGAGCAGCCGCACCGCGACGTCGCGTCCGTTGCTGTCGGCCCCCAGCAGGAACTTCGAATGCCAGGTCGGACCGATCGGCAGGTCGGTCAGGCTGACGACATTGGTGTCCTTGCCGTTGATCTTGATGACTTCGCTGACGTGGTTGGCGTTCGGGCCGGTGTGCGCGATGTGCGCCGCGTACACCGGTGCCAACAGGCAGCCGATCACGACGAGGACGAAGAGCACACCGAAGACCAGCGCGATCCGGTTCCGCCTGAGTCTGCGCAGTGCGAGCCGTAGCGGCCCGGCACTGCCGGTGGGGTCCGCCGACTTCTCGGCGGACCCCACTACGTCGACATGTGTCATAGCGCCTGAACTACTTGAGCTCGACCGTCGAGTACTCGATGTAGTACACCGGGCTGAAGACCGTCTTGCTGAAGTCAACCCGGTTCGACATGAACTTGGGCGCTGTCTGGTAGCCGTACACGTCCACGTAGGCCTGGTCGGCCACGTACGTGTCGAGCGCCTGCCACCCGCCCTGCTCCGAAGAGAGCTTGGTGGCCGGGATCGGCTGCAGGGTAGCGAGCTGGCTCTCGATCTTCGGGTCCGAGACGTTGCCGAAGTTCTCGTTGTTCACCTTCTGAATGCCGGCCTTGGAAAGCAGCAGGTAGAAGTCGGACGGGTTGGGGAAGTCCTGCGACCAGTCGGCGAAGCCGGCCTGTGGCTCCAAGCTCTGGTTCCCGATCGTCTGGAAGTACACCGTGTCCTGGATGACCTTCAGCGAGGACTTGAAGCCGAGCTGGTTGAGCAGGTCGTTGAAGTACGCGCAGAACTCCTGGCGGGGGCTGCGGGTCTCGCTCCAGACGGTGACCTTCGTGCCGGCCAGACCGGCGGCCTTGATCATCTGCTTGGCCTTCGTCACATCGGCTGACGACGGCACCTTGTTCGGGTCGGCGCCGTTGCACGAGCCGCTCTGGTGGCCAACGATCGTCGGGGGCAGGAAGAAGCAACCGGGCGTGAGCGATCCGCTCGAAAGCCTGGCCAGCGCGGTGCGGTCGGTTGCGAGGTTGACCGCCTGGCGGGCCTGGACGTTGTTGAACGGGGCGACCTGGGTGTTGAGGAAGAAGTAGTAGGTCGACGCGAGCGGCACCGTCTGGTAGCGGTCCTTGGCCTGGCTCTGCACCGTGTTCAGCACGCTGGCCGGCACCGTGTCACCGGGGTCGAAGATGTCGGCCTGGTTGTTGAGCACCAGCTGGGCCTCGGTATTGGTGTTCGTATTCTTCTTGACCTCGACCTTGTCGACGTACCCCGTCGGGATGCCGGCGATCTTGAACCCCGCGAAGGACGGGTTCTTCACCAGCTCGTACGACGCGTTCGGCACGATCGTGCCGAACTTGTAGGGGCCGACGCCGACCGGCGGGGTGTTCGAGAGCACCTTCATCGGCGTCGAGCTCGGGATGGGGGCGCTGGATGGGAACGCCAGCAGGTTGGGGAACGCGCCGTACGGTTGGGTCAGCGTGATCGTGACCTGACCGGTGCTGTCGTTGGTCTTGATACCGCTGATCGATGACGCCTTGCCCGAGTCGTAGGCCGCGGCGCCGGCGATGTAACCGGTGTAGAAGGACTTGCCGCCCCAACTGATCTTGCACGCCCGCTCGATGGCGTGAGTGAAGTCCGACGCCTTGACGGCCGTTCCGTTGGAGTATGTGAGACCCGACCGCAACGTGAGGGTGTAGGTCAGCTGGTTCGCCGAGACCGTCGGCAGTGCCTGCGCGAGGCCGGGAATCAGCTGGGTACCGGCTGTGCCGGACTTCGCTGCGTACTGAAGCAGCGGCGTGTAGACCATGTCGTCAGCCTCGGCGCCCTGGGTGGTGTAGCTGAACTGCGGGTCAAGGCTGTCCGGTGAAGTGCCTTGGACGACCTGGAGCGTGCCCCCCGGCTTGTCGGCGGAGCTACCGGTCGATGCCGTGGACGACGCTGATGAACCGGAACTTCCGGTACAGGCGGCGAGCCCGAGCGCTAGAGCGAGTAAGCCCGCTGCGAGCACGGCAGGTCTGTGGCGCATGCCAAATATCTCCAATTCCCCCTCGGACCGAATGGTTGACCGGCGTCGCCGGCGACCTTCGCATGGTTACTGCACGCACCACGTGCGCGGCCGTCTCTATCAGCGCGTTATAGGCATCGGCACCGAGCCGCGGCCTGTTCGCTGATAGACATCACTGATTCCTCCCGTCCCCGTGTAAGCCTCCGGCCGGCTGTGCCGCTGGTTTCTCACAATCGCGGATAGGCGTCGCCAGGTCAGCCCGGCAGGCCGCCAAACCCCACTACCGGCTAGCGGGAACCTGGCCCGGTGAGCCGGCTGACGGTGAGCGCTACGGTCAGGACAGTTGGTGACCGAGGATCCAGTACATCCCCAAGACGAGACAGGCGAGCGTGCCGGCCAGCAGGACTGCGAGCCACAGTGTCGCCGGCATCCGCGTCAGCCGCGCGAGGGTGTCGACGTCCGAATCCCGAACCGCCCCGCGGCGGCGTGCGAGATGCAGTTCGAGAACCGTCCGGGGAGCCGCCAACAGCAGGAAGGCGGTTCCGACGTACGCGACGGCCGATTGCCATTGCGGCGGTGCCCACCACGACACGGCAAAGATGGCGGATGCGGTCACGAGTACCGCCCACAGGCCGAACCAGTTGCGGATCTGGACCAGGAGCAGGGTGAGAAGTGCGAGGGCGCCCCACAGCAGGGCTATGGCGTGCCCACGGTGCAGCACGTACGCCGCGGCCAGTCCTATCAGTCCGGGGCCGAGGTATCCCGCCGCTGCGGTCACGATCATGCCCGGACCCGCGCGTCGTCCGCGGGACAGCGTCAGCCCGGAAGTATCGGAGTGCAGCCGGATTCCGGACAATCGCCGCCCGCTGCACAGCGCGGCGACCCCGTGAGCTCCCTCGTGGCAGATGGTGGCGAGGTGACGCGTGTAGTGCCAGGCCGGCGACCACGCGGTCAGGCCGAAGCCGGCAACGGTGCTGACTGCGATCAGCAACGGCGTCGGCGGCGTCTGGGTTGCGGTCACGCTCGTCCACACCCGAGACACGTCGCTGCCCAAGGCCATGACTGCACGGTGCCAGCACGAGCTAGGCGCCCGGTCAGCGCCTGCGAGGTGGGTCTGGGGCGTCCTCGATGGCCGTCAGCCCGTGGGTGATGCGCCCGACTGGCACCGGCCAACTTCATCAATGCTCACGGCGTGGGTGCGAAGCTTTCCGCCACTGAACCCTGAGACGCCACTCGGCGGTGCTGCCGGCACGTTGTACATCGTCCGGCCGTCGGCACACGGCGTGACAACGGCTTGATAGAGCTCGTTCCCTTTCTTGCAGCCGTGCACCAGGCGCGTGGCTTTCGCCGACGTGTCCGAACACGAAGGCGGTCCTGACGCCTTGTGCGAGCCCGAACTGGAGCAGGCAGTAAGAGCGAAGAAGACGGCAGCCGAAACTGCTACCGACCGCGGCGCGACAGACATGAGCGACACCCTCCCACGTGAACGGCATAGCGGTCGAAACCGCCCCCAACCGTCGGCGCGGCCGCACGGCCTGTTCGGGGTATTGCATCCGTGTTAGCTCGGACGAGGTTCGGCTGTCCCGACGAGGCCGCGTGCGGCAGGATCCCGGCCGTGCGCGTGATGTTGGTCGACGACGCATGGCTCGTGCGTGACGGGATCGCCCGGCTGTTCGCCGACGACGGCGTCGAAGTCGTCGCCCAGCTCGCGGATGCCACCGACATGCTCGCGACGGCGCATGCCGCCCGTCCGGACGCGGTGATCGCGGACGTTCGGATGCCGCCCACCTACACGACCGAGGGCCTGCAAGCCGCGCTCGAACTGAAGCAGGCGCTCCCGCAGGTAGGAGTGCTCGTGCTGTCCCAGCACGTCGAGACCCTCCACGCGCTCGAACTCCTGTCCGGCGGGCACGCCGGTGTCGGGTACCTGCTCAAGCAGCGCATCACCCGTCCCGACGAGCTCGTCGGTGCGGTGCGCCGCGTGGCTTCGGGCGGCACCGTGATCGACCCCGAGGTAGTGCGGATCGTCTTCGACACGCCTCGTCGGGTCGATCCGCTGGCAAGCCTCACGCCGCGCGAACGTGAGGTGCTCGGGTTGGTCTCCGAGGGCTATTCCAACGAACGGATCGCGGCCCTGCTCGCCGTGAACGCCCGCACCGTTGAGACGCACACCAGCCGTATCTTCACCAAGTTGGGCTTGGAAGCAGATCAGGCGACGCACCGACGCGTCCTCGCCGTCCTCGCGCATCTTCGATCGACGACGGCGCCGATCCCGTCCTAGCGCGCAGGGAGTACCGGAGCGACGATCAGCTCATACCGTTGTCGCCGCAGAGCGTGCTCCTCGTTGACGATCTGCTGAAGATCGGCCACGACGTCGCGAGGTACGCCCATGTCGTTGGCGGCGCGAAGCACAGGTGATCGATCTCGTGGGGCGTGAGCGCGCCATCGCACGAACACATCCGCAGCGCGTCATACAGCACTCCTCGACGGGTCAAGGTCATGCTGGGCAGCTCCATGATGTCGTTGAGCAGGTCGCCGCCGTCGTAGGTCGTGATCGCCTCGAGGACCCAGTCCGCGCTGCCCGCAGCCGCGTGATGACCGGTAATCCAGTCCCGTTCGCGTTGTGTGATCCGGGCGACACCTCCCGCACAGGCGATCACCGCCTTCGCGTGGTTGAGGTTGTCCTCGTCGGTGAGCTGGTCGTAGACCTCCCCGGGTACTTCCCAGTCCTCCCAACCGATCCACTTGAGCGCGGCCATCTGTCTGCGATCACGACTCGGAGCCGGTGGACCTAGGAGCGGGAGGTCGGCGACGACGGTGGTGCCGAGCCCGGGAACGCTTTCGATGACGAGTCGCCCGTCGAGCGCGCTCACCCGGTCGGCGAGCCCTTCCAGTCCCGAGCCGGGTGCGGCCGTAGCTCCACCTCGGCCGTCGTCGCAGACCTCGACGCGCAGGTCGCCTCCGACGACGGTCGCCCGAACCGTTATCTGCTTCGCCTCCGCGTGCTTGTTGGCGTTGGCCAGCGCTTCGGCGACTAGGTAGTAGGCGCCAACCTCGACGGCGTCCGGGAGCCGACCGGGGAGGTCGACCGAGAGGTCGACGGGAACGCCGGGTCGTTCGGCCAGGGTTTCCGGCGCGCCGCCGAGGCCGGCGTCGGTGACGATCGCGGGATGGATGCCGCGCGCGAGCTCGCGCAGCTCCTCGAGCGCGTCGTCGAGTTCGCCGGCCGCCTCGGCGAGGAGGTCGGTCACGGCCGGGTCGCCCTCCGCCTTTCGGCTCGCCAGACGCAGCATCAATGCCAATCCCACGAGACGCTGCTGGGCACCGTCGTGCAGGTTGCGCTCGACCCGCCGGCGTTCATGATCCCCGGTCTCTACGATGCGAGCCCGCGAGGCCTGCACGTCGTGCAGCTGCGCGCGCAGTTCGGCCTTGAGTTCCTCGTTGTAGAGCGCGAGGGAGGCAGCCCCGGTTGCGGCATGGAGCCGCTCAGGGCTGCGGAGCAGCGCGGGATCGTGGACGAGCGCGGCGATCGGTTTGCCGCCGCGCTCGATGGCGGTTACCGCCCGGCCGGCGACGGCGACCGGCGCTGTCATGGGTTGACCGACCTCGTCGATCCAGCCCCCGCTTCCCGCCCGGAGGTACACGATGTCGAGGGTCGGGTCGGTCAGCGCCCGCCTCAAGGCGTTGCGCAGCGTCGCGCCCGGGCCGACCGTCTCGAGGTCGGCGACAAGCGCGACGAGCCGATCCTCGGCCACCCGGGCGACGAGCAGCGACACCGCCAGCGTGATGGCCGCGACTCCGGCGACGATCTCCAGGCCGATGCCGTAGACGTCGTGTTCCGGGCCGATGGCGAGCCCGGCGGCGACGATCACCAGCCCGTTGACGTTGAGGAACAAGCCGGTGACCCAAACGAAGCAATACGCGTGCCGCGCCGCGGGGCTCGCCGCCCAAGCCTTGGCGCAGATGAGCCCCACGACGACGACGACCCAGCCCATGGTGAGCCAGTCGCGCCCGTCGCCGATCCAATGGGCGGCGTCTGCGCGACCAGTCCTCCTCGGGACGCCTGACCCTCGCGGTGCGGAACCTGGACATCGACGGCGTCCACGATTCGTATCCCAACCGCGCCGTCTTCATCCAGGGCGATGCGGCGGCGACGGGCCCGATCAACGCCACGATCACCGGAAGCGCGCTGACGAACGGCAACTCGCCCGGCGGCGGCATCGAGATCGACAACGCGGGTGACGCGACCGTGACTGCGCTCGTCGAGAACAACACGATCAGCCAGGTCACCGGCGACGGCATCTCCATCGTTGACCATGACGGTGCCGGCCTGGTCAACGCCACGATCCGCAACAACTCGGTGTCGCTCGATGACGCCCAAGCCGGCGACGGAATCGACGTCTCCGCCGGCGGCGACGCCGACCCCGGCACGGCCACGGTGTGCGCAAGCATCGCCAGCAATACGTCGACGACCACGGCCGCGGGCAAGGTCGGGATTCGGATTCGCCAACTCGGGGCGGGCACGTCGTTCCTGCTCGCCGGTTACGGCGGCGCGCCGGGCGATGACGCCGCGGTGCAGGCGTTCCTTTCGGCCGGCAATGCGGGCGCCTCCGCCGCTGCTGACCACGCGGGAGCGGGCTTCAGTCCGGTCGACAGCTGCCCGCTGCCGGCCTGAGAGGATCGGGTTCGTCGGGCTGTCGTGCCAGCCCGCGGTGACGTGCGTGGAGCGTCAGCGCGCCGTTTTGCCCACAGCGAACGTGGGCCACGTCAGGCCGGACTCGCCGCTACCGTCCTGCGGTATGGACAACGTCATTCCGCTGCGCCCGCGGTTTGCTCCCGAGCCCGAACCGCTGTGGCGAGAAGCGATCGGAGGACAGCTGCGCGCGGAGCGGACGCGGCGTGGCGAGCGGATCGCGGACGTCGCCGGCCGAGCCGGCGTCGCGCCGCAGTACCTGTCGGAGCTGGAGCGGGGTCGCAAGGATCCGTCGTCCGAGGTGCTGTCCGCCGTGTCGGGCGCGCTGGGCATCAGCGTCGTCGAGCTCACGCGTCGTGCGGGGCAGCGCCTGGTCGCCGGCGGGCGCGGACCCGTGTGTCTCGCGGCCTGAGGTGGCGGTCTAGCCTCCCTGGGCGACGCGACGGGTGAGGACGGAGTCGACCACGCCGTAAGCTACGGCTGCCTGCGGCGTGAGGATCAGGTCGCGCTCGGTGTCTTCTCGGATCTGCTCGGGACTGCGTCCGGTGTGCTCGGCGAAGATCTGCTCGAGCATCGTGCGGATGCGCTCGACCTCGTCGGCCTCGAGGACGAGGTCCGGGATCGTGCCGCGCCCCTCCGCAGCCGGCGTGTGGATCACCACCCGGCCGTGCGGAAGGATCTGCCGCTTGCCCGGCGCGCCGCCGGCGAGCAGCATGGCCGCGGTGGCGGCGGCCTGGCCGACGCACGTGGTCTCCACGTCGCACTGGATGTACTGCATCGCGTCGTAGATCGCGAGGGTCGCCGGGATGGAACCTCCGGGGGAGTTGATGTACAGGTTGATCGACTGTTCCGGGCTCTCGGACTCCAGATGGATCAGCTGGGCGATGATCGCGTTGGCGACGCCGTCGTCGATGCCGGTGCCCAGGTAGATCACCCGGTCGGCGAGCAACCGGCTGTAGATGTCGACG
>JAVHVD010000142.1:0-5720 GCA_032160745.1 Pseudonocardiales bacterium | reverse complement strand
GCCGGCTCCGAGGTGATGTAGGCGGCCGGCGTGGCGCAGGGTGGGTCTGCCGAAGCGGTCGATGGTGTCGACGCGGTAGTGGACGTTCGTGCCTGGGCTGTCGGGTGGGGCGGCCGACGCGCCGCTGCTGCCGCGCCTAGTCGCCATCGAGTTGTCCCGCGCCGAAGACCTGTCGGCCCCGCTCGCCCGAATGAAGGGCGCTCCGTCGACATTCAGTCGCTAGGGCTGACGATAAGCACAGGTGGTCTTCCCTTGACACGCGGATACCGCGGGCATAACTTTTGGCGTGTCAAACCCGGAACAGAGTTTCATATATGAAACACATCTGGTCCGCTTCGCCCACAGTTTGTGAGGACGAAAGCGCGTGACTGACGACCTGACCTCGGAACCGCTCCTCGACGTTGAGATGGGCCGGGTGAGCGAGGACGAGCTCCGCGACCACCTGACTGTGGCCAACATCCCGAGTCTGCTGATGGTCCTGTTCCAGCTGACCGGCGAGCGGAAGTGGATCGCGGCGCCGTTCCTCCCAGTGCCTCAGGTGCGCGGCACAGCGTCCGCCGACGACGACACCGGTGGGCTGTCGCTCGAGCTCCAAGAGGTGGTCCGCACGTCCGCCGCGGTTGCGATCATGGACTGGCACGCGGGTGCGCCCGTCGCCGTTCCCGCGCCGACCGGCGACCTGCTCGTCGAGCTGATGTCGGCGTGCACGGGGGAGGCCGTCCCCGAGATCTATGGCCCGATGATCGCCGCTCAATTGCGCTTCGAGCCGGTACCCCTCATGCAGCCCGACGACCCCGCGAGCGTCGATGACTTCCAAGTCGTCGTCATAGGCGCGGGCATCTCCGGGCTCGTCATGGCCTACCGGCTGCAGCGGGCCGGCATCCCGTTCGTGGTCCTCGAGCGCGGCCAGGACGTCGGCGGAGTGTGGCGAGACAACCGTTACCCCGGAGCGGGCGTGGACACCGCAAATGAGATGTATTCCTTCTCCTTCTTCGCCAACGACTGGTCGATGCACTACAGCAAGCGCGACGAGATGATGGCTTATTTCCGCCGCTTCGCCGACACTCTCGATCTGCGCCGCACGATCCGCTTTGGCACGCAGGTCACTGGCATGAAGTTCGACGAGTCGGAGCAGGTCTGGCGCGTGGGAGTCCGCACGGCGGACGGCGAGGGCGTCGTCACTGCCAATGTCGTGGTCAGTGCGATGGGGATCTTCGCCGAGCCCAAAATGCCGAACATCAGCGGCCTCGATCGTTTCCGCGGGCCGATGTTCCACTCATCCCGCTGGCCCGAGGACCTCGACGTCAGCGGCAAGCGCGTGGCGGTCGTTGGCACTGGTGCGAGCGCGATGCAGATCGTGCCGGGAATCGCCGACAAGGTCGGTTCGCTGCACGTCTTCCAGCGGACGCCGCCGTGGATCTCGCCGTCGGCGAAGTACTTTCAGCGCGTCCCGGCGGGCCATCACTGGTTGCTAAACCATGTGCCCTACTACCGCGAGTGGAACAAGTTCCGGATGGCGTGGCTGTCTTATGACAAGCTGTTCCCGACGCTGAAGATCGACCGCGACTGGCCACACCTGGACCGCTCGATCAATGCCGAGAACGATCTGTACCGGCAGAATCTGACCAAGTACATCGAGTCCGAGCTCGTCGACCGCCCGGACCTGATCGCCAAGACTGTCCCGGACTACCCGGCGTTCGGCAAGCGGATGCTGCTCGACAACGGCTGGTACAGGGCGCTGCGCAAGCCGCAGGTGGAGCTCATCGACGAGTCGGTGACGACGATCGACGAGACCGGCTTGGTCACCGCGTCCGGCGTCCGCCGCGACGTTGACATCATCGTGCTCTGCACCGGCTTCGAAACTACCCGTTACCTCGGCCCGATCGACGTGGTAGGCCGCGGCGGCGTCGAGCTGCACGACGTGTGGGGTGACGACAACGCCGAGGCGTACCTCAGCTTCATGGTCCCCAGCTTCCCGAACCTGCTGCTCACCTACGGGCCTAACTCGCAGGGCTCGGGCGGCAGCTTCACGCTCTCGGCCGAGCTGCAGAGCCAGTTCGTCATCCAGGTGATCGTCGAGATGCTCAACCACGACCTCGGCACCTTGGAACCCAGGCGTGAGGTGTTCGAGGACTACATGCGGGAGATCGACGGCCGGCTGCGCGACATGATCTGGAGCCACCCGAACGTGACCACGTACTACAAGAACCGGCACGGTCGCGTCGTCGTGCCGCGGCCGTACTCGGTCGTCGACTGGTGGCACATGCTGCGCTGGCCGCGACTGGAGAACTACCAAGTCGAGTCGAGGCGCCGGTTGGTCGGCGCCGACGACGCGCAGTCCCAGTAACCCCGGATCGAAAGCGACGGGTGCCCGCGCGACGGGCACCGCGGTCGGTCGTGCACTCGGCTTCATGTTCGGACTTGTCCAGATCCCGTCCTTTTGGAGGCAATGATGCGTTCCATGCTCGCGGAGGTATCCCATTGGCGCGGCGCGATTGCGCTGCCCGTCCCGCCGGCCACCGGCGCGGCGCCGGCACGCCGCCGACGTGCCGGCAACCGCGCGGCGATCGCCCTCGCTGCCGTCGGGCTTCTCCTGGTGTCGGCGTGCGCGTCGTCTGGCGGCTCCGCGACTGCCAAGGGCAGTGCCAGTGCCGGCGCCGGGTTCACCGGCGGCGAGGTGCGCCTGGCCAGCAGCTACCCGACGAGCCTGCTCGGCGCCGATGAGATGCTCGGCATCCAGGCGTACTTCACCTACCTGAACAAGACCGCCGGCGGCGTGACAATGGCCGACGGCAAGAAGTACAAGATCGACTTCAAGTACATCGACGACGGTTACAACACTGGCCGCGCCGTGTCAAACGTCCGCAGCCTGCTCGCCACCTTCCACCCAGCCGCCATGGTCGGGCTGCTCGGCAGCGCGAACAATGAGGCAACGATCGGCCAGCTCGACGCCGCAAAGGTGCCCAACATCTACTCGATCGAGGGCGACGACTTCTGGCAGGAGAACATCGCCTCGCACCCGATGATGGGCCCGACCAGCCAGCCGTCGAACAACCTGTGGGTGGCTTCGGAACTCGCCTACGTCAAGAAAACCTGGCCCGGCGCCAAGCTCGCGGTGCTGCTGCAGAACGACGCCTACGGCCAGGACATCAAAAAAGCCCTGACCAAGGACCTCGCCGGCACCGGCCTGACGATCGCCGACACCGAGTTCTACAACACCGGCACGCCGACCCTGTCGACGCAGATCGCAAAGCTGTCCAACTCCGGTGCCAAGGTGTTCCTCGACTTCTCGCTCGCTCCGGCACTGACGCAGGGCATTAAGTACATGCAAACGATCGGCTGGAAGGTTCCGCATTTCGTCTGCTACAACTGCATCAGCCAGACGACCGTCGCCCCTGCCGGCAGTGCGGCGGACAAGCTGTACGCGCCGCTCGCGTTCGTCGACCCGACGATCCCGCAGTGGTCGAACGTCCCGGCCATCGGAAGCCTGCGCGACATCATCAGTAAGTACGGCGGCTCGGGCTCGAAGACTTCGCTGGCCGGCCTGCAGGGCGCGGCGATCGGCGAGCTGCTCGCGTCGAACCTCAAGGCGTCTCAGCCGAACTCGCAGTCGCTACTGAGCACGGTCCAGTCCCAGCAGGGCAACAAGATGTCGTTGCTGGTGCCAGGCACCGCGGTGGTCACCTCGCCGAAGTACCCGTACCTGGTCAATCAGCTGCGGATGGCGCAGTACGCCAGTGCTTCGAAGACCTGGAAGTACGTCGACTCCGCCTTCGTGGACCCCACGTACTCGAAGTAGCGGCCGGACGCGGGTCGACGTAGGAGAGGTCTCATGCACGAGTTCGGATTGCAACTGATGAATGGCATGGTCGACGGCTGCACCTACGCCGCGCTCGGCCTGTCGCTCGTCGTCATCCTGAAGATCACCCGGATCGGTAACTTCGCCCAGGGGTCACAGGCGCTGGTCGCTGTCTACATCGTGTGGAGCGTTTGGTCGGCCGGCGTGCCACTCGTCCTCGCGATCGCGATCGGCACGGTGGCGTCGTTCGTGCTCGGGGCAGGACTGTACGTACTCATCGTGCGGCGTGTCGACGGGCCGGGGGTCTCGCCGTACTCGCCGGTGATCTTGACGCTCGGCCTGCTGAGCCTGCTGCAGTACGGTGCCCAGGCGATCTGGGGATCGGACGCGAAGACCTTCCCCGCAGTGTTCGGCGACCACACGATCCATATCTTTGGGGTCGCGACCACCAGCCAAAACATGGGCACGATCGCAGTCCTGATCGTGCTGTGCATCCTGCTGTACTTCTTCATCGAGAAGTCGAGGCTGGGGACGGCGCTGCGGGCAGTGGCAGAGAATCGGCTCGCCGCGGCGGCTGTGGGCATCCCGGTGCTGGGGATCCTGGCGCTGGGGTGGGGGATCGCCGGTGCGCTCGGCGCCATCTGCGGGTCGATGGTGGCGCCGACGCTGATCCTCCAGCCGCAGATGATGACGACCGTCCTCATCTACGCCTTCAGCGGTGCCGTCCTCGGCGGCATGACCAGCCTGGCCGGGGCGGTGCTCGGGTGCGTGCTGCTCGGCCTCATCGACTCGCTCGTCGCGACGTACGTGCCGGCGGTCGGGTCCAGCTACAGCTTGATCGTCGCGTTCGTCGTCATCGTGGTGGTGCTGCTCGTGCGTCCGCAGGGGTTGCTGGGCAAGCGGGAGCTGGTGGCGCGATGACCGCGGTGCCGACTGCCCGCGAGCGGGTGGTGCGCCGGCTGCCCGCAGCGGGCCTGACGCTGACGTTCGTGCTGCTGGCCTTCGTGCCGCTGACGCTGCAGACCTACCAGATCGGCGAGTGGACGTTCGCGATGGCGTTCGCGATCGCGGCCGTCGGGCTGAACACGATGATCGCGGACGGCGGGCTCGTCTCGCTCGGACACAACGCGTTCTTTGCCTTCGGCGCGTACACCACGGCGTGGCTGGCCTCGCACAATGTGTCTTACTGGCAGTGCTTGTTCGTCGTCGCCGGCATGTCGCTGGTGCTCGGCTGGCTGATCGGGCCGCCGATCGTCCGACTAGGCCACCTCAACTTCGCGCTCCTTACGGTCGGTATCGGGTTCGTGGCGCCGACGATCGCCATCCGTCTCGACAGCGTGACCGGCGGCGCGAACGGCGAGGCGCTGCCGGCGTTCGTGGCACCGGGATGGACGGGCCTGACGTCGGTCGCGTGGCTGTACTACATGGGCCTGCTCGTGCTGCTTGTGTGCCTGCTGGCCATCATCGGGCTGCGGCGCAGCCAGGCCGGCAGGGCACTGCGGGCACAGCGCGACAACAGCCCGGCGGCCGAGGCGTTCGGCGTGCAAGTCGGCCGGCTGCGCTGCGGAGTGTTTGCGCTGAGCGTGATGATGGCCGGCATCGGGGGCTGGCTGTGGGGCATCGCGGCCGGGTTCGTGGCCCCTGACTCCTTTGACTCCACGATCTCAATCGCGCTGCTCGCCGGCGTCGTCGTGGGCGGGCTGGGCCTGCCTGCGACGGCGATCTTCGCTGGCATCTTCGCGCAGTTCCTGCCCTCGCTGAGCTCGAACATCAGCCCGGCGTTCGGCGGCCTGGTACAGGGCGCGATCATCGTTGTGGTCCTGCTGGTCGCCCGTCGCGGCGTACTCGGGACGGTGAGGCAGTTCATCGTCGGTCTGGGCGACCGGGTGTCCCACGGTTCCGGTGACGACGCCGCCGCGTC
>JAVHVD010000141.1:0-21232 GCA_032160745.1 Pseudonocardiales bacterium | reverse complement strand
CTGGTCGCCGCCGGCCGCGGACGCGCCGATCTCGTCATTCGGCTGCGGACGCAGTAGGGCTGACGGCCCTGCGCAGCTGGTCGGCCACCGCCGCCACGCCCGGATGCTGCGCGAAGTCGTCCAGCGGCGTCGGCAGGGCCACGCTCCAGTTCGGCCGCTCGGTGGTGCCCGGCATGTTCGGCCGGACCGGCTCGGCCAGGGCGTCGTCCAGGCTGGCGGCAAGCAGCGCGGACGGAGCCTGCGCGAGCAGGCGGTACGCGCCGAGGACGGCGTCAGAGGGCGACGCGTCGGTGGGAACGCCCGCGCGCTCGACCAGCAGTTCCCGCAGCCGCTCGGTGGCGGCCACGTCCGCGTCCAGCCCCGACGCCCGCTGGTCGGCGAGATCGCTACCGTCCCACAACCCGGCGACGGTGGGCAGGTCGTGCGTGCCTACCGCGGCCAGCGAGCCGGCCGGCCACCGCGGCGGGGGGTCCTCCTCGAACCACAGCAGCCGGTAGGACAGCACGTTGCGCGCGGCCAGCTCCTCGCGCACGCCAGGCTCGACGGTGCCGAGGTCCTCACCGACGACCGGAGCGCCGGACCGCACGCTCTCCAGCGCCACGATGTCGAGCAGATCCGCCGACGGGTAACGGACGTAGCCGCCCTTGGCGGCCGGCATCCCGTCGGGCACCCACCACAGCCGAAACAGTCCCATGACGTGGTCGATGCGCAGTCCGCCGGCCACGGCCATCGTCGCCCGGATCGCCTCGACGAACGGCTCGTAGTCCAGCGCGCGCAGCCGCCACGGCACGAACGGGGGCAGCCCCCAGTTCTGGCCGCCGCGGTTGAACGGGTCCGGCGGCGCGCCGACCGTGACCCCGAGTGCGAGCGCGTCCTGGTAGGCCCACGCGTCCGCACCCTGCGGGTCGACGCCGATCGGCAGGTCCTGCAGCACCTTGACGCCCTGCCCGGCCGCCCGTAGCTGCTTCTCGGCCTGCCACTGCAGCCAGGCGACGAAGGCGAGATCGCCGGGCGCCTCGTCGCGGACGGCGCGGGCGAGCGCACCGTCCGGGCGCTGCGCCTCCCGCGGCCACGAATGCCACCCCGACCCATACCGCTCGGAGAGCACCGACCACACCGCGAAGTCCTCCGCCGTGCTTCCGCGACCACGCCGCCACGCGGCGAAGTCGGGCGAGCCGGCCGCGCGGGTGCGATCGAAGACCTCGCGCAGCGCCTCGCGCTTGATCCGCCAGACCGCGTCCCGGTCGATCCGCCGATCACCGTTCAGCGCGCGCCCGTCGGCGGCAAGCCGGGCGAGCCGGCCACCGAGCACCTCGGCTGCCCCGTCGACGTCTCCGACGGCCAGGAAGATCGGGTTGAAGAACCGCCGGCTGGACGGGAAGTACGGGCTGGGTTCCTGCGGCGCGGTGGTGGACGTCGACCCGCCGGCGTGCAGCGGGTTCACCAGCACGAACCCGGCGCCCTGCTGCCGGGCCAGAGCCGTGAGCCGGGCCAGATCGCCGAGGTCACCGATCCCCCAGCTGGCCCGCGACCGGGTCGCGTACAGCTGCGCGGTCCAGCCCCACTCGCGTCGGTCGGGTAGCACGCAGGCCCCCGGCGACACGATCAGCCGTCGCTCCGTGGTCGCGGTGATCAGGCGGTGGTAGCCGAGGGGCAGGTCGAGAGGTGCAGCCGCGTCGATCTCGACGGGCCGGCCGTTCTCGAGCTGCACGCCACGGACCGAACCGGGCTCGACGCCGAGCCGGTCCCCGGGATGCACGACCAGTGGCGCCTCGTCGGCGACCTGCGGATCCGGCTCCCCCACCGCGGCCCGCAGCGCCGCCACGGTCTCGTCGTCGAGGCGCGCCGGTCGGTCGGCGTTGTCGAGATACGTGCGCTGGATGCCCAGGCGCAGCTCATCGGCGTCGTCGGTCATCTCGGCCACCTCGATCCTGTATCCAACCAGATTGGCGCACGCGCAGCCGTGGGTAGGTGACGGGGGTGACGATGACCGAGCTGATCCTCGTGCGCCACGGTGAGAGTGAGGGCAATGTCGCGCGCGAGGCGGCCGAGGCCGAGCACGCGGATGAGATCCTCATCGACCAACGCGACCCCGATGTGCCGCTCAGCGGTCGGGGCCGCGGCCAGGCCCAGGCGGTCGGCCAGTGGCTCACCGATCTCGCGGGCGAGCGCCGGCCGAGCGTCGTCTGGTCCTCGCCGTACACCCGGGCCCGGCAAACGGCCGAGTTCGCGCTGGAGACCGCCGGCCTGCAGCTACCGCTGCACATCGACGAACGGTTGCGCGATCGCGAGCTGGGCATCCTCGATCGGCTCACCAGTCGCGGCGTCACCGCCCGCTACCCCGACGAGGCCACCCGTCGCCGCTACCTCGGCAAGATGTACTACCGGCCGCCCGGCGGCGAGTCCTGGGCCGACATGGCCCTACGCCTGCGCTCCTTCCTGGCCGACCTGGATCGCGCCCACGAGGCCGGCTGCGGCCTGGTGGTCTGCCACGACGCGGTGATCCTGGTGCTCCGGTACATCCTGGAGGAGATGACCGAGAAGCAGGTGCTCGACATCGCGGCGAGCCAGTCGCTGGGCAACGGTTCGGTCACCCGCCTCGTCCGCACCGAGCGCAAGGAGCCGTGGCAAACCGTCGAGTTCAACGTCCAGGACCACCTCACCGAGTACGGCGCCGAGCCGACGGCCCACGAAGCGGAGCAGGATGTCCACCCACGGTGACTCCGAGGTCGTGACGGCGAGCGGACTGCGGGATTGGGCGCTGCCGGGCGCCGGCAGCACCAAGAACAGCCGGGGACGGCTGCTGGTCGCCGGTGGCAGTCCGTCCACGCCCGGCGCCGTGATCCTGGCCGGGCTCGCGGCCCTGCGGGTCGGGGCCGGCGTCCTGGCGTTGGCCGTCGCCGAGTCCGTCGCCGCGTCGGTCGCGGTGACCGTCCCGGAGGCCTCGGTCACCGGGTTGGCGCAGCTCGACGGGCACGCCGACGACGGTGCCTTGCGCGATGCACTCGCCGGCGTCGGCGCGGTGTTGGCCGGGCCGGGACTGGACGACCCCAAGGCGGCGGAGGAGCTGGTCCGTCAGGTGATCGACAGCGCCGACGAGTCCGCCGCGCTCGCCCTCGACGCGTTCGCGCTCGGCGTGCTGCCCGGCCTCGACGGTGTCGAGCGGATCGCCGGTCGCAGCGTGCTGACGCCGAATCCGAGCGAGGCCGCTCGGCTGCTCTCGGTCGACACCGTCGACGACGAGGACGAGCCCGACGTCGCCGCTGAGATCGCGAAGCGGTTCGGTGCGGTGGTCAGCTTCCAGAACGCCGTCGCGGCACCGGACGGACGGCTGTGGAGCGTGCCGACCGGGCATGCCGGGCTGGGCACGTCGGGCAGCGGCGACGTCCTGGCCGGGGCGGTCGCCGGCCTGCTCGCGCGCGGCGCGGACCCGGCCCAGGCCGCCTGCTGGGGCACCTTCCTGCACGGCACGGCCGGCGACCGGCTCGCCTCACGGGTCGGACGGCTCGGCTTCCTGGCCCGCGAGCTCGTCGACGAACTCCCGCTCGTCATCGTGCAGACCGAGGCCTGACCGTCAGCCCGACACACTCTCCCGGCAGCGCACTTCGGGCGTGCTGAACTGCGGTGCGAGATCGATGATGAACGGCGGCTGCTCGCGCTGCCAGAACACGTCCTGGGTACAGAGCTGACGCAACTGCCGGGCGCAGGTCGCGGGCGCGGTCTGCTGACGCACACACGCGGCGTAGTCGTGGCGGTAGTGCAACAGCATTCGCGCCTCCCGCTTGTGGTACTCGGAGGTGCGGAACTGCACCCAGCCGAAGAAGCCGACGGCGAGGACGGTGACGCCGACGATCACGCCGAGCACGACCCGGCGCAGGAGGAAGGCGGACGTCCGATCCACCCCGGCAGCGTAAAGCCTATGTTAAGGAAGCGCATCCACCAGTTCGGTGACCGAGCGCCGGCGGCCGGTGTAGAACGGCACCTCTTCGCGCACGTGCCGCCGGGTCTCCGAGCCGCGCAGGTGCCGCATCAGGTCGACGATGCGGTGCAGTTCGTCCGCCTCGAAGGCCAGCAGCCACTCGTAGTCGCCGAGGGCGAACGATGCCACCGTGTTCGCCCGGACGTCGGGGTACTCGCGGGCCATCTGCCCGTGCTCGGCCAGCAGCGCGCGGCGCTCGGCATCGGGCAGCAGGTACCACTCGTAGGAGCGGACGATCGGGTACACGCAGACGTAGGCGCGCGGCTCCTCGTCGGCGAGGAAGGCGGGGATGTGGCTCTTGTTGAACTCGGCCGGCCGGTGCAGGGCCATGTTCGACCACACCGGTTCGAGGTACGCGCCGAGCTCGGTGCGGCGGAACCGCGAGTACGCCTCCTGCAAGGCGTCGGCGGTCGCCGCGTGCCACCAGATCAGCACGTCGGCGTCGGCCCGCAGCGCGGAGACGTCGTAGATGCCCCGCACGGTGATGTCCTTGGCTGCGAGCTGGTCGAACAGGTCGGTGACCCCAGCCGCCAGGGGCTGCCGATCGAGATCGCCCAGCGGCCGCGCGGCCCGGAACACCGACCAGGCGGTGTAGCGAATCCTGTCGTTCAGTTCCCGAGCCGTCTTGCCATCAGCCATCCGCCTATTGTGCTCGGACCGGATGTGCGGCGGCGACCTGGTCCACCGCGGCGCGGGCGCTGGCGATGCAGGCCGGGATCCCCACCCCCTCGAACGCGGCACCGCACACGCCGAGGCCCGGCAGCTGGGCGATCGAGCCGCGCACCCGGGCGATCCGCGCCACGTGGCCGACGGCGTACTGCGGCAACCCGCCGCCCCATCGGGTGACCCGGGCGTCGACCGGCTCGGCCGCGATGCCCAGCAGCGCCCGCAGCTCCCGGCGCACGAGCGCGACCAGCTCGGCGTCCTCCATCTGCAGGGCGAGCGGCTCCCCGATCCGGCCCACCGAGGCGCGCAGCAGTGTCAGGCCGCCGGTCTCCAGCGGCCACTTCTGCGAGGACAGGGTCACGGCCTTCGTCGCCAACCGTTCGCCGGACCCGACGAGCAACCCGCTGCCGGGAGGCCCGGTGATCGCGGGAAAGGCGAACGTCACGATTGCCATGCTGGCGCTGTCGATCTCGGCCAGCTCGGCCGCGGCGCCCGGCGCGACCGTGTGCAGCAGCCGGGCCGCCTTGGCCGCGGGCGCGGCGACGATGACCGCGTCCGCCTCGACCAGTTCGGCGACGGGGACCGGTCCGCAGTCGAGCGCGTAGCCGGTGGCGGTCCGGGTGATCGTCCGGACGGTGACGCCGGTGCGGATCTCGAAGCGCCTGGACGCGACGAGCGCGCCGGGCAGGCGGCCGAGCCCGCCCCGCAGCGAGGTGAAGATCGGGCCGGCGGACCGGGCCCGGGTGCCGACGTCGGTGACCGCGCCGGCCGCCTCGAGCAGGGACCCACCGACCGCCAACTTCTCGGCGAGGCGGCCCATCGTGGCCTGCAGCGAGAGGGCGTCCGCGCGCCCGGCATAGACCCCACCCAGCAGCGGCTCGACCAACCGCTCGGCCACCTCGTCGCCGAGTCGGGAGCGGACGAGGGCACCGACGGACACGTCGTCGGCCAACGGCGGCAGCGGGTCGAGCGACGGTTCGGCGGCCAGCGTGGCGAGCCCGGCCGCGCTCAGGACTCCGGAGGCACGCACCGCCTCGACGTCGGCCGGGATGCCGAACATCGTGCGCGCGGGCAGCGGGTGGTTCCGCCCGGCGGCGCGGACCTGCGCCTTCGTGGTCAGGGGGGTGATCCGTTCGCCGTCGAGCCCCAGCGCGGTGAGCAGCTCGACGCCTTCGGGGCGGGCAGTGAGCAGGGCCTCGGCGCCGACGTCCACCGGGACGCCCGCGACCTCGTCCACCTGCAGTTTTCCGCCGATGCGAGGCGAGGCCTCGAGCACGGTCACCGCATAGCCGGCCTCCGCGGCGAACCAGGCCGCGGCGAGGCCGGAGATGCCGCCGCCGACCACCACCAGCCGCAGGGTCACGGCAGCGACCGGATGAGGTCGACAACGCGGGTCAACACCCCCGGATCGGTGTCCGGCGGAACCCCGTGCCCGAGGTTGAAGATGTGCCCGGCCGCGGCCCGCCCCTCGTCCACCACCCGGCGCACGGCCGCCTCGATCACCGGCCAGCCCGCGCCCAGCAGCGCCGGATCGAGGTTGCCCTGGACGACGGCGCCCGGACCGAGCCGCCGCGCCGCGTCGTCCAGCGGAACCCGCCAGTCGACGCCGACGACGTCCGCGCCGGCGGTGCGCATCGCGCCCAGCAGCTCGCCCGTGCCGACGCCGAAATGGATGCGCGGCACCAGCCCGGCGAGGGGCTCCAGCACCGCACGGCTGTGCGGCAGGACGAACTCGCGGTAGTCGGCGAGGGAGAGGGTGCCGGCCCAGGAGTCGAAGAGCTGGACGGCGGATGCACCGGCCACGATCTGCACGCGCAGGAACTCGCGGGCGATAACGGCCAACCGACCGAGCAGCGCGTGCCAGAGATCGGGCCGCCCGTGCATCAGCACCTTCGTCTTCGCGTGATCGCGCGACGGGCCGCCCTCCACCAGGTAGCTGGCCAACGTGAACGGAGCACCGGCGAAGCCGATGAGTGGCGTAGGGCCGAGTTCGGCGACCAGCGTTCGGACGGCGGCGGTGATGTACGGGACGTCGTCCGGGTCCAGCATCCGGAGCCGGTCGACGTCGGTGGCGTCCTGGATCGGCTTGTCCACCACGGGCCCCACGCCCGGGACGATGTCGATGCCCACGCCGATCGCGGCGAGCGGGACGACGATGTCGGAGAAGAAGATGGCCGCGTCCACACCGTGGCGCCGAACCGGCTGCAGGGTGATCTCGGTGATCAGGTCCGGATCGCGGCAGGCCTCGAGCATCGCGGTGCCCAGGCGCAGGGCCCGGTACTCCGGCAGGGACCGGCCGGCTTGCCGCATGAACCACACCGGTGGTCGTGGACCGGGCCGCCCGGAGGCAGCCTGGACGAGCAGCGAATCGGCGGGTGGAATGAGGTCGGACATCACCGTCAATCGTCGCACGCCCATACGGCGCGCCTGACGGCAAATGCCGAAGGGGCGTGCCAGGTTGGTCGAAAGGTCCGCGTCGTTGCAGAGCTGCTCGAGGGAAGGAGTCTGCCGTGACCGCCGAATTGCTGCTCCTGTTCTGCCCCACCTGCGCACGGGAGAGCCTCGCCGAAGCGCCGCCCTGTCCCGACGGCCACGGCGATCAGTGCCCCGACCGGGCCTGCGTCCAGTGCGGCACCGCCCTGCTTCTCGACGCGCCGTTGTTCGCCGCCGCTTCTTCGGTGCGGGCTCGGCACGCCGCATGACGGCGACCACGGTGTCCGAGGGGGACGGAACGGCCACCGACGGCGACGCCGAGCCCAAACCCGCCCCCCCGGAGATCTTCCGGTTGGCGGTCGAGAGCCTGACCAACACCGGCGTCCGCTCCGAGGTGCGCGTCGAACCGCTCCGTCCTCCGCAGCGTTTGGCGCCCTACAGCTACGCGGTCAGCGCCGAGATCATCGACGCTGAGGGCAAGGATCTCGCCACCGGCCGGCTCGTCCTCCTGCACGATCCGGACGGGCACGAGGCCTGGGACGGTGTGCTGCGCCTGGTCGCGTACGCCTCGGCCGAACTCGACGACGAGATGGGTGTCGACCCGATGCTGCCCGCCGTCGGCTGGAGCTGGCTCACCGACTCACTCGACGAGCGCTCCGCGGCGTACCGCGCGGCCGGCGGGACAGTCACGCAAACCACGTCGACGCGGTTCGGCGATCTGCACGGACCAAGGACGGCCGTCTCGATCGAACTCCGCGCCTCGTGGACGGTCGACACCGCCGACCTCGCGCCGCACCTGCTCGCCTTCGTCGACCTGCTGTGCACGGCCGCCGGCCTGCCGCCCGAGGGCGTAACCGCCCTGTCGTCGAGCTGACGTGGTCGACGAGCCGGACGACGACCTGGCGGTGTCGTCGTCCGACGAGGCGCCCGAGCCGCCGCCGGTGCCGGTCCTGCGCGAGCCCAGAGACGGCGTCCCCGAACCGCTGATCGAACCGGCCCGGCTGACGGCGCTGGCGGCCGCGCTCCGCACCGGCACCGGGCCGGTGGCGCTCGACGCGGAACGGGCTTCGGGCTACCGCTACAGCCAGCGGGCCTACCTCGTCCAACTGCGTCGAGCCGGCGTCGGCACCGCATTGATCGACCCCATCGCGCTGCCTGATCTGCAGCCGATCGACGAGGCGATCGGGGACGCGGAGTGGATCCTGCACGCGGCGGCTCAGGATCTGCCGTGTCTTGCCGAGGTCGGCATGCGTCCGAAGCGACTGTTCGACACTGAGCTGGCCGGCCGGCTGCTCGGCATCGAGCGGGTCGCCCTCGGCACGATGGTCGAACAGCACCTCGGCATCGGCCTGGAGAAGGGGCATTCGGCGGCGGACTGGTCCACCCGTCCGCTGCCCTACGACTGGTTGATCTACGCGGCGCTGGACGTCGAACTGCTGATCGACCTGCGCGACGTCCTCGCCGAGCGGCTGGCCGCAGCGGGCAAGACCGAGTGGGCCGAGCAGGAGTTCGAGGCGGTGCGGCTGGCTCCCCCGACCCCCCCGCGCGCCGAGCCGTGGCGCCGGACCTCGGGCATCCACAAGCTGCGCAACCGACGGCAGCTCGCGATTGCCCGCGCGCTGTGGGTCGCCCGCGACCGGTACGCCGGCGAGCGGGACGTCGCGCCGGGCCGCGTGCTCCCGGATTCGGCGATCGTCGACGCCGCGCGGACCGAGCCGGCCCGCCCGCGCGACCTGGGTGCGCTGCCGATCTTCGGCGGCCCGCGGCAACGCCGTCAGCTCGACCGCTGGTTCACCGCGATCGAATCCGCCCGCGCGCTGGCCGATGACGAGCTGCCGAGCACCAGTGGCGGAGGCGGTGACGGCATGCCTGTGACCACGCGGTGGCGCGAGCGCGACCCGGCCGCCGCCGCCCGCCTGATCGCCGTGCGCGAGGTGATCAGTTCGCTGGCCGAGCAGCATCAGGTGCTCGCGCAGAACCTGCTGGCCTCCGACGTGGTACGCCGCCTGTGTTGGGAACCGCCCAGCCCGATCACCGAGGACGCGGTGCGCACCCGGCTGACCGAGCTCGGAGCCCGTCCGTGGCAGATCGGGCTCACCGCCGCGCCGCTCGCCACGGCCCTGTCCCCGACCTGACGCGACACTCCGCGCCGCGACACTTGGCTAGCGGCGATTCGTCAGGGAAGGTGTGTGCATCCTCCTTTGTCAGGTTCCCGAAAGGTTGTCTTCATGACCCGGTTCGTCCCCGCGCTGCGCAGGTCACGCCTCCTGCCCGTCGCCGTCTCCGCCGCGGCCGCCACGCTCGGCGCCGCGCTGCTCTTCGGGCCCGGCTCGGCCACCGCCGACCAGGCCTACAAGGCGGTCCCGGCACCGCCGACCGTGCCGACCAGCGCCGACCAGATCCAGAACATCGACCAGGTCAAGACCGCGATCAAGGGCTACTACGGCGACACGCTCACCACCCAGGTGGATCCGGTCTCGAACGACATCGACGGCGCAGACAAGGCGCTGCACACGTTCTCGCCGACCGGCAACTACGCGGCCGAGATGGCAGGCATCGTCACCGACGCCGAGAAGTACCTCACGCGGCCGCACGGCAAGGGCAGTCACCCGACGAGCTCGGCCAAGAAGGCGGTGCTCTTCGACATCGACGACACCACCCTGAACACCTACAACTACGAGATCTACAGCAATTTCGTGTACAACCCGACGACGAACGCGGCGTTCGTCAACGCGGCCGCCTTCCCGGCCGTCCCGCACATGGTCGATCTCGAGCACTACGCACAAAGCAAGGGCTACGAGGTGTTCTTCCTGACCGGCCGGCCGGAGAGCCAGCGAGTCGGCACGATCACCAATCTGAACAACCAGGGCTACACGTTCAACCCCGCCAACGTGTACCTGAAGGACCTCGCGAGCCCGATCCTGGCCTTCTGCACGCCGAACTGCCCGACCATCACGTACAAGTCGGCGTACCGGGCCTACATCGAGTCGTTGGGCTACAACATCGTCGCGAACTTCGGTGACCAGTACAGCGATCTCACCGGCGGTTACGCCGACAAGACGTTCAAGATCCCGAACCCGATGTACTACCTGCCGTAAGCCCGCACGTTCCCCGGGCCGGGCGCCACCCCATGGTGGTGTCCGGCCCGCGGCGTCTCAGGCGACGGCGTCGACGCGGGCCTTGTCCGGCAGCGCGGTCGGACGAGGACGGCGCTCGCGCGGCAGCTCGACCCGCACGGCCAGGCCGCCGAAGGGCGGGGCCGCGGCCTGCAGCCGGCCCTGATGGGCCTCGACGATGAGCCGGACGATCGCCAGCCCGAGCCCGGCGCCACGGGTCGCGGTGCGGACCTTGCCTGCCCCCCGCCGGAACGGCTCGAACAGCCGGTCGACGTCGCCGTTGGGGATCACCGTGCCGCCGTTGGCGACGTGCAGCCAGACCTTGTCATTGGTCTGGCCGGTGGTGATGCGCAGCCAGCCGTTCGCAACGTTGTGCTGGATGGCGTTCTCGACGAGGTTGCCGATGAGCCGCTCGAGCAGCCGCGGGTCACCGACGGTGGTGGCCTGCTCGACCTCGGTCTCGATCCGCACGCCCTTGTCCTCGGCCTCGGCCGCGACCGCGTGCAGGGCGCCGGGTACCAGCGCGGCGAGATCAACTGGTTCGCTCACCTCCAGCTCCCCGCCGCCGACCGCCTGCAACCGGGCCAGCGTCAACAGCGACGTCACCAGCCGCTGGGCCCGTTCGGCCGCGGTCCCGACGACGTCGCCCATCCGGCGCAACTCGTCGCGGTCGGCGTTGGGGTCGCTGAGGGTCACCTCGAGCTCGGTGCGGATCACCGACAGTGGGGTACGCAGCTCGTGGCTCGCGTTGGCGACGAACAGCCGTTGGCTGTCGAAGGCCTGGTCGAGGCGACCGAGCATCTCGTCGAAGGTGTCGGCGAGTTCACGCAACTCGTCGTCCGGGCCGCCGAGGTTGATGCGTTGGTCGAGCGTCTCGGTCGACAACGCCCGCGCCGTCTGCGTGAGCTGGGCGATCGGGCGCAGCGCCTGCTTAGCCAGCAGGTAGCCGCCGGTCGCGCCGATGACCACGATGATCGCGAAGAACAGCGCACCGGTCGTGTAGAGGTAGTGCACCGCGCTCGACTTGGCCGAGTCACCGGCTTTCTGGAACGCGAGGTTCGCGTCGCTGAGCGATTTCCCGTCCGCACCGACCACGCGCGCGCCGGTCGGCAGCTGATAGGTGAACGCGACCGAGCGGTCGATGAGGATCACGCAGGTGAATAGCAGCGAGATGCCCACCAGGAGCACGAGTCCGCCGTAGAGCAACGCCATGCGCACACGCAGCGTCGGGCGGAAGAACCTCACTGTGCCGTCCCGGCTCCTTCGTTCGCCACACCGAGCGCGGCCGGGTCGATGCGGTACCCGGAGCCGACGACGGTGTCGATGATGGGTGGCTCGCCGAGCTTGCGGCGCAGCGTCATCATCGTGACCCGCACAGTTGTCGTGAACGGATCGGCGTTCTCGTCCCACACCCGGTCGAGCAGCTCCTCACTGCTCACGACCGCACCCTGAGCCATCAGCAGCGTCTCGAGGACGCCGAACTCCTTGCGGGTGAGGTCGATCAGCTCGCCGCCGCGCGACACCGTGCGCTTGGCCGAGTCGAGTTCGATGTCGCCGGCGCTGAGCACCGGAGGTGCCGCCGGCGTGGTGCGCCGCCCGAGCGCCCGGACGCGAGCCACCAGCTCAGCGAAGGCGAAGGGCTTGGCGAGATAGTCGTCGGCGCCCAGCGCGAGTCCGTTGACCTTGTCCTCGACCGTGCCGCTGGCCGTCAACATCATCACGCGGGTCAGCACGCCCTCGTCGGTCAGCCGGCGGCAGATCTCGTCGCCGGACATGCCGGGCAGATCTCGGTCGAGAACGACCACGTCGTAGCGAGTGAGCGCTGCCTTGCGATACCCCTCATCCCCATCGGTGGCGACGTCGACAGCCATCCCCTCCCGACGCAGACCGCGGGCCACTGCCTCCGCGAGCTGCACTTCGTCTTCCACGACGAGGATGCGCATCCTCTAGCCTCCGTCAGTCACCGAACTCGCGTGCACGTTGTGCGGACTCGATGTCGTCGGACGTCGTGCCGGTCTCACCGCCGGGCGCCAGCTTGGCCGACCACTCGACGATCCGCCGTCCGATGTCCTGGACGGTGAGCCCGACAGCTGCCCGTACATCCGCCACACTTCCGTGTTCGAGGAACCGTACCGGTATGCCGATCTCCCGTGTGGGACCATCGTGCCCGGCCTCGCGCAGTGTCTGGCCGATGCGGGTGCCGATCCCGCCGGCGGCGACGCCGTCCTCCACAGTGACGACGAGCCCGGCCCGTTCGGCGAGACCGACCAGCACCGGATCCACGGGACTGACCCAGCGGGGCGCGACGACGCGGACGCTGTAGCCGGCGCGCCGCACGCCCGCTGCGGCGTCCACCACGTCACCGGCCATCGAGCCGACCGCGACGACGAGGACGTCGACGGCGGCATCCGCGTCAGGCTCGGCGAGGACGTCGACCGATCCGATCCGGCGCACGGCGGGAAGGTCGGCGCCGAGCGGCGTCTTCGGGTAACGCAGCACGGTGGGGCCATCTGCGACGTCGACCGCCTCGCGCAGGAGTTCGCGCAACGTGGCCTCGTCGCGCGGCGCGGCGATGCGCAACCCCGGCACCATGCCGAGCAGCGCGAGGTCCCACATGCCGTTGTGCGACGGGCCGTCCTGCCCGGTGATGCCGGCTCGGTCGAGGACGACGGTGACCGGCAGACCGTGCAGCGCGACGTCCATCAGCAGCTGGTCGAACGCGCGGTTGAGGAACGTGGCGTAGAGGCACACGACCGGATGTAGGCCGCCGAAGGCCAGGCCGGCCGCGGAGGTCAGCGCGTGCTGCTCGGCGATGCCCACGTCGTAGCTGCGGTCGGGGAACCGGCGGGCGAAGGCGCCGAGCCCGGTCGGATCGCACATCGCGGCGGTGATCGCGACGATGTCGTCGCGCTGCTCGCCGAGGGCGACGAGCTCGTCGCTGAAGACGCCGGTCCAGGTCCTGCCGGTACTGGCCCGGGCCAGCCCGGTGACCGGATCGAAGCCGCCGGACTGGTGCATCTGGTCGGCCTCGTCGTTCTCGGCCGGCGCGTAGCCGTAACCCTTGCGGGTGACGCAGTGGACGATCACCGGTCCGTCGAACCCGCGAGCCAGCCGCAGCGCGTGCTCGACGGCCGCCACATCGTGCCCGTCGATCGGACCGAAGTACTTCAACCCGAGATCCTCGAACATCCCCTGCGGTTGCAGTACGTCCTTGATCCCGCGCTTGACGCCGTGCAGCGCGTCGTAGATCGGCTGCCCGACCACAGGCGTGCGGCCGAGCGCGCCCTTGACCTGGCCGAGCACCCGCTCGTAGCCCGGCTTGAGCCGAAGGCCGGCGAGGTGCTCGGCGATACCCCCGACGGTGGGCGAGTAGGAACGGCCGTTGTCGTTGACGACGACGATCACCGGCCGGTCGGCGCCGGCGATGTTGTTGAGCGCCTCCCAGCACATGCCACCGGTGAGCGCACCGTCGCCGACGACAGCCACCACCGCGCGCCGCTCGCCACGCACCGCGTAGGCCTTGGCCAGCCCGTCGGCGTAGGACAGGGCCGTCGACGCGTGGGAGTTCTCGATCCAGTCGTGGGGGCTCTCGGCCCGGCTCGGATAGCCCGACAGCCCACCGCCCTGGCGCAGCGTCGGCATCTGCTCGGCCCGCCCGGTGAGGATCTTGTGGACGTAGGCCTGGTGGCCCACGTCGAACAGGATCGGCTCGGTCGGGGAATCGAAGACGCGGTGCAGCGCGATCGTCAACTCGACCACGCCGAGGTTCGGCCCGAGGTGGCCGCTGGTCCGGGCGACGGTGTGCACGAGGAGGTCGCGGATCTCGCTGCCCAGGGTGGCCAGGTCGTCACTGCTCAACACACGGAGATCCGCCGGAGTTGCGATGCGATCCAAGACCCGGGCCATGGCCTCGATGCTACGGCGCGTCCGGTCGTAGGTGCGGTTCCAGGGTCGCGACACATTCGACGTGCTGGGTCATCGGGAAGGCGTCGAAAGCCCGCAGCGCGGTCAACCGCCAGCCGGCCTCCGCGGCGAACGCCACGTCACGAGCCAGCGTGCCGGGGTCGCACGACACGTAGCCCACGGCGCGCGGGCGCAGGGCGAGCAGGGCGATCATCACCTCGCGGCCGACGCCGGCGCGCGGCGGGTCGAGAACGACGACGTCCGGCCGGGGCCCGATCGTGGCCAGCACCGCCGGTTCGACCCGACCGCGCCGCACCTCGGCCCAGGGCTGGGCCGCCAGTCCGGCGGCCGCGTCGGCCACGGCGCTCGCCGACGACTCGATCCCGACCACCGTCCCCGTCGGGCCGACCGCATCGGCCAGCGGGGCGGTGAGGGCGCCGGCGCCGGCGTAGAGGTCCAGCACCCGCTCCCCCGCCGCGGGACGGACGGCGTCGAGCAGAGCGGTCGCAAAGGTGTCCGCCGCGGCGGGGTGCACCTGCCAGAAGCCGTCGGCCGCCACGGTGAACGTCCGTCCGAGCACCTGGTGCCGCAGCCTCGGCGGCCCGGTGAGCACCGAGACGCGGTCAGGTGGCCGACGGCCACGCGCCTGCCGCCCACCGCCGGGCCGATGGCCGAGCAGGGTGACGTCCGGGTCCTCGCCGCGCGCGGCTTCGATCCCGGTGTAGCCGCGCCAGTTGCCGGCCAACGCGGTCGTGTCCCCCACCCCGTCGACGCCGAGCAGGCACCGGTCGACGGGCTCGATCTCGTTGGACCGGTGGCGGTGCAACCCCGGCCGCCCGGCCCGGTCGACCGCGAACACGATCCGGGTCCGCCAGCCCAGCAGGCCGCCGGGCAGCTCTTCGACACCGTGGAGGAGACCGGCGAGTTCGATCCCGGCGATCCGGCGGAACTGCTCACCGATCACCGTCGCCTTGATCTCGCGCTGCGCCGCTCCGCTCGCATGCTGCCAGTCGCAGCCGCCGCACAGTCCTGGCCCGGCGTACGGGCAGGGCGGCTGCACCCGGTCGGGGGACGCCGTCAGCACCTCGACGGCGTCGGCGCGGCAGAAGCTGCCGCCGCGGTCCTCGGTGACCTGTGCCCGGACCCGCTCACCGGGCAGGGCGTGCCGGATGAACACCACGCGCCCCTCGTGCCGCGCCACGCAAGCTCCACCGTGCGCGGGCGCGCCGACGTCCAGCTCGAGAACCGTGCCGAGCAGCGGGCCGGGCCGCTCAGGCACTGGCGATCGGCGTCTCGTCGGGCTCAGGGATCGGGCCGCCCGACGGCGGTACGTTCGGCCCGTCCGGACGGAACGGTCGCTGGGTGACGGCCGCGGTGGAATCCAGCAGCCACGGCACGCTGGTGACCATCACACCGGGCACGAACAGCAGCCGGCCCTTCAGACGCAGCGCCTGCTGGTTGTGCAGGAGTTGTTCCCACCAGTGGCCGACCACGTACTCGGGGATGAAGACGCTGACGATGTCGCGGGGCCGGTCCGCGCGCAGCTTCTTGATGTAGTCGAGCAGCGGGCGGGTCACCTCGCGATAGGGCGACTCGAGGACGGTCAGCGGCACCGGCAGGTCGTGCCGCTCCCAGTCCGCCTGCAGGGCGCGGGTGCTCTCGTCCTCGATGTTGACCGTCAGCGCGGTGAGGGTGTCCGGGCGGGTCGCCTTGGCGAACGCGAGCGCGCGCAAGGTCGGCTTGTGCACCTTGGAGACCAGGACGATCACGTGGTTGCGCGACGGCAGCATCAACCCGGTGTCCTCGGTGGCCAGTTCCTCCGAGACGCGCGTGTAGTGCTTGTTGATCGCTCGCATGATCGCGTACAGGATCGGCATCGCGATCAGCACGAGGTAGGCACCCTTGGTGAACTTCGTCAGGATGACGATCACCAGCACGACGCCCGACAGGCTGGCACCGAACGCGTTGATGGCGCGCGAGTTGCGGATGCGCCGGCGCTCCTTGGGGTCCCGCTCGGTGCGGATCACCCGGTTCCAGTGCCGCACCATGCCGCTCTGGCCGAGCGTGAAGGACGTGAACACGCCGATGATGTAGAGCTGGATCAGCTTGGTGACGTTGGCCTGGTAGATCCAGATCAGCGCGCCGGCGACAACGGCCAGCGCGACGATGCCGTTGCTGTACGCCAGCCGGTCGCCCCGGTTGTTCAGCTGGGCCGGCAGGTTCTTGTCCCGCGCCAGGATCGAGCCGAGCAGCGGGAAGCCGTTGAATGCGGTGTTGGCGGCCAGCACCAGGATCAGGGCGGTCGTGGCCTGGACGAAGAAGAAGCCAACCGAATGCGGGCCACCGAACACCGCACTCGCCACCTGAGCGATCACCGTCCGCTGCGGCTTGTTCTCGCAGTCGGCGATGTTCGTGAAGTGGCAGCTGTTGTGCGTCGGGTCGGTGATGTGAACCTTGGTGATCAGCGCGAGCGCGGTGAGGCCCATGAACATGCTGACCGCGATCGCGCCCATCGCCACGAGGGTGAGCTGCGCGTTGCGGGCCTTCGGCGGGCGGAAGGCGGGCACACCGTTCGCGATCGCTTCGACACCGGTCAGCGCGGTGCACCCCGACGAGAACGCCCGCAAGGTGAAGAACATGAGCGCGAGGAAGCTCAGCGACCCGTACCCGGACTGCGTCTCGATGTGGTACTTCGCGCTCTCGGCGACCGGTGCGTCACCGGCGATCGTCCGGAACAAGCCGGTGCCGATCATGAGGAACACGCCGGTGGTGAACAGGTACGTGGGTGCGGCGAAGGCCAATCCGGCCTCACGGAGGCCGCGCAGGTTGACCGCCGCGAGCAGTACGACGAACGAGACGGCCATGCCGACGCGGTGATCGCTCAACGACGGTACGGCCGAGATGATGTTGTCCACGCCGGACGACACAGAGACGGCGACCGTCATCACGTAGTCGACGAGCAGCGCACTGGCGACGACGACGCCGGCCGAGCGGCCGATGTTCTTGGACGCGACCTCGTAGTCTCCGCCGCCGGTCGGATAGGCGCGCACCAGCTGCCGGTAGGACAGCACCACAGCGGTCATCAGTACGACGACCGCGCCGGCGACCCACGGGGCGAGGTACAGGAAGGCTGTGCCGCCGACGGACAGGACGAGCATGATCTCTTGGGTCGCGTAGGCGACGCTGGACAGCGCGTCGGACGCGAAGATCGGCAGGGCCAGCCGCTTCTGCAGCAGCGTGTGCCCGGCTGCCTCGGAACTCATCGGCCGACCGATGATGACCCGCTTCAGCACCCTGGTGAATAACGCCACGAGCAGACGGTACTGCCGCGCCCCACCGGGCGCGTTGGCACGCTCTGGGCGGGTACATCTCCGTGTTGTGTAGCGTCTCGATCCACCGGTCCACACGGTGCCGAACCGCGGTGCTGGACGCCTCGAAAGGAGATGTGCGCTGCCGTGCACATCGTCATCATGGGTTGCGGCCGGGTCGGCGCAGCGCTGGCGCTGCAGTTGGCCCCGCTCGATCACACCCTGTCGATCATCGACCAGGAGCCGCTGGCCTTCCGCCGGCTCGGTGACCACTTCCCCGGCAACCAGGTGAAGGGCGTCGGCTTCGACCGCGACACCTTGATCGAAGCCGGTATCGAGCAGGCCGGCGCGTTCGCCGCGGTGAGCAGCGGCGACAATTCCAACATCATCGCCGCCCGGGTGGCCCGCGAGACGTTCGGCGTCCAGCGGGTCGTCGCCCGCATCTACGACCCGAAGCGGGCCGAGGTCTACGAGCGGCTCGGCATCCCCACCGTTGCCACCGTCCCGTGGACGTCGTCCCGCCTGCTGAAGGCGGTGCTCGGCGAGACCACGGCCGAGGCGTGGCGCGACCCGTCCGGCGCGGTCGCGCTGGTGGCCGTCGCCCCGCACGAGGGCTGGATCGGTAGGTCGATCGCGGACTTCGAGGCGGCCACCGGCACCCGCGCCGCGATCTACACCCGGTTCGGGACCGGTCAGCTGCCACTCCCCTCGACGCTGATCCAGTCCGGTGACACGCTGCACATGCTCACCATCGACGAACACCGCACCACGCTGCACGAGGTCGCCGGACGCGCCCCGGACGGGAGTGCCGCATGAGAGTCGCGATCGCCGGAGCCGGCGCCGTCGGGCGCTCGATCGCCCGCGAACTGCTGGACAAGAACCACGAGGTGCTGCTGATCGACAAGGATCCGGCCAAGGTCCTGCCCGACCGGATCAAGGGCGCCAGCTGGCTGCTGGGCGACGCATGCGAGGTCGCGAACCTCGAGGAGGCGAAGCTCGAGGACTGCGACGTGGTCGTCGGCGCCACCGGCGACGACAAGGCCAACCTCGTGGTCGCGCTGCTGGCCAAGACCGAGTTCGCCGTCAACCGGGTCGTGGCCCGCATCAATCACCCGGCCAACGAGTGGTTGTTCACCGAGGCATGGGGCGTGGACGTGGCGGTCTCGACGCCGCGCGTGCTCGCCTCGCTGGTCGAGGAGGCTGTCGAGGTCGGCGACATCGTGCGCCTCTTCGGGATCCGGGAGGGGCAGGCCAACCTCGTCGAGCTGACGCTTCCGGCCGACGCACCGTGCGCCGGGTCGCCGGTCCGCGACCTGCGGCTACCCAAGGACACGACGCTCGTCGGCATCGTGCGCGGTAAACGGGTGATCACCCCGTCGCCGGACGAGCCGATCGAGGGAGGCGACGAGCTGCTGTTCGTCGCGCAGCCCGATTCCGAGGACGCCCTACGCCGTGCCGTGCTGCCCGGCTGAGGTCGCGGCCAGTCGACGTCGCGCCCGCTGCACCACCCAGTAGCTGAACGCGACCGCCGCGATGAACAGCGGATAGCCCATCGCGATCCGGGCGAAGGCCAGCCAGCCGGTCGAGTCGCGGTGATAGAGCGCGGCCTGGACGATGCCTCGGGACAAGAACACCGCCGTCGCCGCGAGTGTGGCCCAGGTGTAGGCGAGCAGCAGCGGCCGGCGCCGCGGCCAGGGCGGGTCGTCCTCCGCCGCCGGGCTGGGGTCGAGGAACTCCCACAGCAGGCCTACCAGCGGCCGCCGCAGGAGCACCGACACCCCGAATGGCACCGCGTAGACGAAGCTCGTCCAGATCCCGAGCAGGAAGAAGCCGCGCGCCTCGCCCGTGCGGGCCGCGATCGCCGCGGCGACCACGACCCCGAACAGGCCGGACAGTGCCTGCTGGGTGGACTGCTTGCGGATGACCCGGTAACCGGCGAGCAACAGCGCCGAGGCGACGGCGCAGATGATCGCCACACGCAATGAGGCGGCCACGTTCACGAGGATGAAGACGGCGGTGGGGACCGCCGTTATCAGCGCACCGGTCCAGCCACCGATGCTGGCGATGGTCTGCTGCCGGACGGTCTCCCGCAGGTCTACGTCCGTCCGATCCGGCTCGTCGGTCATGCGCTGGGCGGAAGGAGCTCGTACCAGGGGTTGTAGATGGCCTTGCGCCCGTTGTGCTCGCCGACCCGGCCGCGGGCGACGACGCGCCGACCCGGCTCGACACCGGCGATCCGGCGACGCCCCAGCCAGACGAGGTCGATCGAGTCCGTGCCGTCGAACAGCTCGCCCTCGAGCGTGGGTACGGTCTCGCTCGGCGTGTACACGACGGCACGCAACCGGCCCACAACCTGCACGCATGTGCCGCGGTGCAGCTCCTGCATCGGCACGCAGGAATGCTGCTTGATCTCCTGGCGCAGATCAGCGGCGTCGAGGTTGGACGCGCTCGCCGTCAGGCGCTGTAGCAGCGATTGACCTTTACCCACGATCAAGCCTCGGTTCGCTCGTTGATCGGCAGAGCCTGCGCCCCACGCCATCAGCGTAGGCCAGGACCGCTCGGTCCGCCGTTATTCAGGGTCCGGGAGTTCCAGGTCACTCGGCAGCTGCAGCGGCACCGGCTCACGGACCGGCAGCGGCTCGGTGCCGCGCACGACGACGATCCCGCGCAAGGCGGCCTCGAAGACCTCGGCGCGGGCCTCGTCGGCGGCCGCCGGACCGGCGACCAGAGCGCGCAGGAACCACCGCGGACCGTCCACGCCGATGAACCGGACGGGGACGGTCCCCGTGCCGTTGTCGGCCGGCAGGGTGCCGTGCAGCTCGGTGCCGAACGGTCCGTCGATCTCCTTCGCCGACGCCTTGCGCTGGGCGTTCAGCGATGCGGCGATCTCGCTGCGCACCTCGTCCCAGATGCCTTCGTTGCGCGGTGCGGCGAACACGCCGAGCTGCATCGTGCCGTCCGCGACCGCCAACGTCGCCGAGACGACCTGCTGCGCCTCGTTGACATCCAGCCGCACGTCGTAGCCCTCGGCGACCGGGATGCGCAGCGCGCCGAGGTCGACGCGGGCCACCTCGTCTGCGGGGGCGTCGCGCTCGTCATACGGACCGGTGGTCGCCTCCGGTTCGCTGCGAACCCGGGTCTCCCACGGGGGCGTCGCGTCGAGTTTGGAGCGGTCGGTCCGCTTCTGCTTGCGTCGTCCGGGCACTACTGGTGTCCTCCCTTGACGGGTTCGAGCGGTCGGCCGGCCAGGACGGCGGCGCCCCCCGTCGAACCGTGCCCACCGGCGCCACGCTCGGATGCGGGCAGCTCGAGGACCTCGATGAACTGGGCACGCTCGACGCGCTGCACGACCAGTTGCGCGATCCGGTCGCCGCGGGCCAGGTGCAGCGGGGCCGCCGGGTCGTGGTTGATCACGATCACCTTGATCTCGCCGCGGTAGCCGGAGTCGATCGTGCCGGGCGCGTTGACCAGGCCCAATCCCGCGCGGGCTGCCAGCCCGGACCTCGGGTGCAGGAAGGCAGCGAACCCGTCGGGCACCGCGATGGCCAACCCGGTCGGGAGCACGGCGCGCTCGCCGGGCGCCAACGTGATGTCGGCGGCGGTGACGATGTCCGCGCCGGCATCACCGGGCAGGGCGTAGGCAGGCAACGGAAGGTCGGCGTCGAGCCGCTGGACCAGCACCTGTGGCCCCTGAGGCGTGTCTGGATGCGGTGCTGGGCTCACGGACGACGAGGCTACCCTCGACCCTGTGGACCCAAGCAGCGACGGCACCCCGGTCGGCGACGCACAGGCCCGCGCCACCGTCACCTACCGGGAACCGCTCCGGA
>JAVHVD010000140.1:0-2624 GCA_032160745.1 Pseudonocardiales bacterium | reverse complement strand
GCGTAGTAGTCGGCGCTGATCGGCTCGCCGGGAAGGTAGGTCGAGACGTCGAGAAGACTGACGGGCGTCTGGGAGGTCATGGGGTTCTCATCTCATCCATGCCGGCGTCACCGGCAGTCCGTTGTGGTGCCGGTACTCGGCAATTGCCTTGAGGTTCTTGAGTTCCAGCTCGTGCCCCGCGCCGAACATGTCCCAGAAATCGCCGACCCACACCGGCCGCTGCGGCGGCGCCGCTTCGGGGTACGGGTTGTTGTCGTAGAACGGGTGATGGCAGTTGGTCCACAGCACCACCGAGCCGGGCTTGTTCAGCACCACCTGTGCATCGACGACGCGCATCAGGTAGACCATCCACAGGTGTGTGCCCTGGTCCCATGCGCAGTGGTAGTCGACCGTTCTGGCTTCGCGGTTGGCGACAGTGCGGGTGTAGATCTCGGTCTCAGAGCCCAACCGGTCGTAGGCCAGCCACAGCCCGGGTTCGTCGGTCGGCGTGAAACCTCGCAGGCTGTAGGTCCATTCCTCGAGGCTGCGGGTGTCGGAGAGATAGTCGAACAGTTCGTCGGGTGGACAGTCGACGTAGTCGTTGACCGTGCAGTACTCACCGAATACCTGGTCGTGCGGGTACACCGACCTCATCATCTCCATGATGATCGGCGTGGCCTTCTCTCGCGGTGCCGTCTCGATCCGGACGACTCCGTCGATGGGTTCGGGATTGCCTGTGTGGTCGACGATGTCGTCAAGCGCGGGCAGCGACATGGTGCGTCATCTCCTTTTGTGTTGACTGCTGGTGTGAAGTACTGAGAAACGGTGCGAACGGTGGTATCTCGTCTGCGGAGCACTCGACGCTGACCACGGATGGCCCGTCATGCGCAAGGGCGGCGCGCACCGCGCCGGGCAGTTCGGCGAAGTCGGTGACGTCGACGGACGGCAGTCCTGGGAACATCGCGGCGAGGCCTGCGCCGAGGCGGCTCGGCGTGAACCGGTTGTAGCTGTACCGGTCGCCGTAGAACAGCTGCTCGCGGGTGACGCACATGGCGTGGGCGTTGTTGTTGAACAGCACGACCGTGATGGGCAGGCCGTACTGGATGGCGGTGTGCAGTTCCATGCCGTGCATGAAGAACGAGCCGTCGCCGGCGATGACGACGGTCCGCTGGCTCTTTGCGCGCGGGCTCATCGCCCGCGCAAAGCACATCCCGATCGCCGCCCCGAAGCTGTACCCCATGCCCCCCATGCCGAGCGCGACCACGAATCGGCCGGATCGCCGCACGGGCAGGTGGTGGATGGCCGCCGCGCCGGTATTGCCCGCGTCGACGACGACGTCGACGCCGTCGGGAAGCACGTCGTCGAGGACGGTCATCGCATCGCGGTAGCCGATGCCAGGGCCGTCGTGGGCGGGCGGCCGCAGTTCGCCGTGCGGCGACGGGTCAAGCACCCGCAATCCGTGCGGCCTGCCGTGACCCGTCAGGCCCTTGGTCAGTTGCGGCAATGAGACGCGCAGATCGTCGGAGTGAACGTGGGTGGCAGGCAGGTACGGCGATTCGGCCCCGATCGACACCACGCGCACCCGCCCGAGGACGTCGTCGAGGCCTGCGCGCGCGGTGACGGGCAGGCGGGTGCCGATGAGCAGGCACACCGCACTCTCCGCCATGGCCTCGCCAATTCCCGGATGTCCCATCACCCCGGTGACGCCAAGCGACGACGACGCGCCGAGCCCGGGTGAGCCGCTGACGTCCTTGGCGTCGGGCACCGTGGCCACTCGCGCCCGCAGCACGGCCCGCAGCTCTTCGAGCTCGGTGCGCGCGTCGTCACGGGCGACCTGGTCACCGGCGATGATGGTGACGGGGCCGAGCGCGCTGCGCAATTCATCGAGGATCGGGTGCGGGTCACCTACTCGCGCGTCGTGCGCGGTCACCGGCCCGGAGCCGACGTCCACCAGTCCTTGCTGAATGTCCTTGGGCAGCAGCAGGACCGCGGGGCCTCCGGTGCGTGCGGCGGCAATCGCCTCGGGCAGCGCGGTCAGGACGTCGGCCGGCGTCAGCAGCCGCTTGCAGTACACCGAGACGGCGGAGAACAGTGCATGGGCGTCGAGCGAACCGCCCTCACCACTGGTGTCCTGAAAGCTGCCAAGTCCGTCGAGGGCCGTCGGTGGTTGGCCGACGAGCGCCAACACGGGAATCCTGCTGGTGAACGACTCCCCCAGCCCCGCAATCAGATTCAGCGACCCACCACCGGACGTCGCCGCCACCACCCCGAGATCGGAGGTGGCGCGGCTGAATCCGTCGGCCATGGTCGCCGCCGAGAACTCGTGCTTGGCCAGTACCGCGGTGATCCCGTCGCAGTCGTGTGCTGCGTCGTAGAGATCCTCGATGTTGGCGCCGTCGACGCCGAAGACGTGACTCACACCGCGAGCCGCGAGGCTGCCGACCAGGTGGTCGACCACCCTGTGCTTGCTGGACATTCCTCACCTGCCTCCTGATCCCTGTATGTGACACGACGTGCGTGCCAGCAGGGTTCACCGCAGGCGGGAACTCACAGTTGACGTTCGAGTAAAACCTTCCCGTTGTCAGTCGAAACCAGTTGCACGGCAGCAATTTCCGACTTCTGAACTGGGGTGTTACCGCTGGGCA
>JAVHVD010000139.1:0-4289 GCA_032160745.1 Pseudonocardiales bacterium | reverse complement strand
TCGAGGATCGTCTGGAAGATCGTCGGCGCGCCCGGCAGCACGGAGATCCGCTCAGCGGCCACCAGGCGCATCGCCTGGTCCACGTCGTACACCGCCTGGGGAACCATCGTCGCGCCGGTCAACAGGCAGGCCACGATGCCGGCCTTGTAGCCGAAGCTGTGGAAGAACGGGTTGATGACGAGGTAGCGGTCGGCCGGCCCCACGTCGCCGCACTCGGCCCAGGCCCGAGCGACGGCCAGCACCTGGCGGTGCGCGGACTGCACGCCCTTCGACCGACCCGTCGTCCCCGACGTGAAGAGGATGTCGCTGACATCGTCGGGACGGACGGCGGCGGCGCTCGCGTCCGCCGAAACGTCGGCCCGCGCGGGGATGTCGGCCCAGCCGATCGCGCCGTCGGCGACGGGAGAGCCGTCCAATGAAATCTGGACGACCGTCTGCAGGTGCGGCGTGGGGCCGGCGGCGCGCAGCTGCTGGAGGCGGTCGGCGCCGAGAAACGGTCCGACGACCACGAGCGCCACCGCGCGGGTGCGCTGCAACAGATCCAGCGCCTCGTGGCCGGTGTAGCGGGTGTTGATGGGGACGAGGGTTGCCCCCGCATAATGCACGCCGAGCGCCGCGACGACCCAGTGCCACGTGTTGGGCGCCCAGATCGCAACCCGGTCGCCCGGGTGTACTCCCTCGGCGAGGTAGAACCGCGCCGCGGTCCGCACCTCGTCGTGCAGTTGGGACCAGGACAGTCGCACCTCGCCGTCCACGACCGCCTCCGCGTCGCCGAACGTCTCGGCAGCACGGATGAGGGCCTGGGGGATGGTCGACATGCGTCTCCTGACCTACCTAGCAAGTGCTTGGTAGGGTAGCGTAATCGCATGGTCGGGAGCCAGGCGGCGGCGGACGCGGAGTTCCGCGCCGAGGTCCGGACGTGGCTGGAAACCGAGCTGGCCGGCGAGTTCGGCAAGGTGCGGGGGAAGGGCGGCCCGGGCCGCGATCACGAGGCCTTCGACGAGCGGCTGGCCTGGCACAAGCACCTCGCGGGCGCGGGCTGGACCTGCCTCGGGTGGCCGATCGAACACGGCGGACGAGGCGCCACCGTCGCCCAGCAGGTGATCTTCCACGAGGAGTACGCGCGCGCCGACGCCCCGCACGGCGTCAACCACTTCGGCGAGGAGCTGATCGGGCCGACGCTGATCGCCTTCGGCACGCCCGAGCAGCAGCAGCGCTTCCTGCCGGCCATCAAGTCGCTCGACGAGCTCTGGTGCCAGGGCTACTCCGAGCCGGGCGCGGGCTCCGACCTCGCCGCCGTGTCGACGGCCGCCACGCTCGTCGACGGGCAGTGGTCGATCACCGGCCAGAAGGTCTGGACCTCACTTGCACATGTAGCCGACTGGTGCTTCGTCGTCGCCCGCACCGAACCGGGCTCGGCCCGGCACAAGGGGCTGTCCTACCTGCTGGTGCCGATGAAGCAGCCGGGGATCGAGGTGCGCCCGATTCGGCAGCTCACCGGCACCGCGGAGTTCAACGAGGTCTTCTTCGACGATGCCCGCACGGACGAGTCGATGGTGGTCGGCGAGGTCGGTGACGGCTGGCGGATCGCCATGGGCACGCTGGGCTTCGAGCGCGGCGTGGCCACTCTCGGCCAGCAGGTCGGCTTCCGCCGCGAGTACGACGGCCTGGTCGCGCTGGCGAAGCGCACCGGCGCCGTCGACGACCCGGCCGTCCGCGAGAAGCTGACCCGTAGCTGGATGGGCCTGGAGGTCATGCGCGCGCACGCGCAACGGACCCTCGCGAGCGGCGGTACGCCCGGCACCGAGGCCAGTGTCGCCAAGCTGCTGTGGGCGCACTGGCACCGCGATCTCGGCGAACTGGCGATGGAGGTGGCCGGCGCGGCGTCCATGGTCGAAGGCCCGGACGGGTTGGACGGCTGGCAGCGGCTGTTCCTGTTCACCCGGGCCGACACGATCTACGGCGGCTCGGACGAGATCCAGCGCAACATCATCGCCGAGCGCACCCTCGGCCTGCCGCGAGAGGCCCGGGCATGAGCAGCGTCCCGCCCTACGTCGGCGGTCATGCGCTGCTCGAAGGCAAGGTCGCGGTCGTCACCGCGTCGGCCGGTGCCGGCATAGGCCAGGCCGCCGCACGCCGCTGCCTCGAGGAGGGCGCCCAGGTGGTCATCAGCGACACCCATGAGCGCCGCCTCGGCGAGACGCTGGAGGCGCTGAAGGCCGAGCACGGGGACTCCGTCGCCGCGGTCGCGTGCAACGTCACCGACGAGGCGCAGGTGCAACACCTGGTCGACACATCAGTCTCGACCTTCGGCCGCATCGACGTCGTCATCAACAATGCCGGCCTGGGCGGGACGAAGTCGCTGCTGGAGATGACCGACGACGAGTGGTCGCGGGTTCTCGACGTGACGCTGAACGGCACCTTCCGGTGCACCCGCGCGGCGCTGCGCCAGATGGTGGCTCAGGGCGGCGGGGGAGCGGTCGTCAACAACTCCTCGGTCATCGGCTGGCGGGCCCAGGAGGGCCAGGCGCATTACGCCGCGGCGAAGGCCGGCGTCATGGCGCTCACCCGCTGTGCGGCGCTCGACGTTGCCGAGCACGGGATCCGGGTCAATGCCGTGGCCCCGAGTCTCGCCATGCACCCGCACCTGGTGAAGGTGACCAGCGACGAACTGCTCACCGAGCTGACTGAGCGCGAGGCGTTCGGCCGCTACGCCGAGCCGTGGGAGGTCGCCAACGTGATGGTCTTCCTGGCCAGTGACTACGCGTCCTACCTGACCGGCGAGATCGTCTCCGTGAGCAGCCAGCACCCATGACCGCGCAACCTGCCACCAACGACCGGCGGGCCGAGTTGCTCGCCATCGCCGCCGCTTTGTTCGCCGACCGCGGGCTGCGCGCCACCACCGTCCGCGACATCGCCGACGCGGCCGGGATCCTGTCCGGCAGCCTCTACCACCACTTCGACTCCAAGGAGTCGATGGTCGACGAGATCCTGCGCGGCTTCCTCGACGCGCTGTTCGACCGCTACCGCGAGATCGTCGCCCAGGACCTCGGGCCGCGGGACACGCTCGAGGCGGTCGTCGTCGCGTCCTTCGTGGCGATCGACGAGCACAACGCGGCGGTGGCGATCTACCAGGCCGAGGCGCGCCGGCTCGCCGAGCAGCCGCGCTTCGCCTACATCGGCGAGCGGCTCACCGAGTTCCGCCGGCTGTGGCACGACGTGCTGAAGGCCGGCATCGCCGCGGGCTCCTTCCGCGACGACCTCGATGTCGAGCTGTCCTACCGGTTCCTGCGCGACACCGTCTGGGTCGGTGTCGGCTGGTACCGCCCGGGCGGCAAGCTGAGCATCGACGACATCGCCCGCCAGTACCTCGCCATCGTCCTCGACGGAATCGCGACGCCGCGCCGCGACGACCGCCGCAGCCAGTAGAGGGAGCACCCCATGCCCGAGGCCTATCTCGTGGACGCAGTCCGCACGCCGGTCGGCCGCAAGAAGGGTGCGCTGTCCCAGGTACATCCGGCCGACCTCGGCGCGCACGTCATCGCCGCGCTCTTCGACCGCAACCCCAGCGCCGACCCGGACGCGGTCGACGACGTCATCTTCGGCTGCACCGACACGCTCGGCCCGCAGGCCGGCGACATCGCCCGTACGTGCTGGTTGGCAGCCGGGTTCTCCGAAGAGGTGCCGGGGGTGACGATCGACCGGCAGTGCGGCTCCAGCCAGCAGGCCGTCCACTTCGCGGCGCAGGCGGTGCTGAGCGGGACGGCTGATCTCATCGTCGCCGGTGGCGTGCAGAACATGAGCGCCATCCCGATCGCTTCGGCGATGATGGTCGGCCCGCAGTTCGGCTTCGAGACGCCGTTCACCGGCTCCGTCGGTTGGGAGAAGCGCTACGGCGACCAAGAGGTGTCGCAGTTCCGCTCGGCCGACCTGATCGCCGAGAAGTGGGACATCAGCCGCGAGCAGATGGAGGACTACGCCCTCGAGAGCCATCGGCGCGCGCTCGCCGCGATCGCGGACGGCCGATTCACCCGCGAGATCGTTGCGTTCGGCGAGATGACGACGGATGAGGGTCCGCGCCCGGACACCTCGCTGGAGAAGATGGCCGAGCTGAAGACGCTGCGCGAGGGCGGTCGGGTCACCGCTGCGGTGTCGTCGCAGATCTCGGACGCCGCGAGCGCGGTGCTTGTCGCCTCCGAGGACGCGGTCCGCCGGTTCGGACTCACTCCGCGGGCTCGCGTGCACCACATCTCGGTCCGGGCCGACGACCCTGTCTACATGCTCACCGC
>JAVHVD010000138.1:0-19441 GCA_032160745.1 Pseudonocardiales bacterium | reverse complement strand
CCTTCTTCCGCGCCGCCGCCTTCTTCGCGGGCGCCTTCTTGGCCGTGGCGGTTTTCTTCGTGGGCGCGGCCTTCTTCGTCGGCGCCGCCTTCTTGGCGGGCGCGGCCTTCTTGGCGGGCGCGGCCTTCTTGGCGGGCGCGGCCTTCTTGGCGGGCGCGGCCTTCTTCGCGGGCACCTTCTTGGCCGGCCCTGTCCTCTGCGCCGGTGCGGCCTTCTTGGCCCGAGCGGGCTTGCCGACCGTCGCCTTCGCCAGCTTCTTGGCCGGCGCCGTCGCCGCGGCGACGGTCCGTTTGGGTGCTGACTTCGCAGCCTTCACAGCCGCCGGTCCGCGGTCGGTCGTCGCACGCGCCCGGCCCCCTGGGCCCACTCGGCGCAGCGCACGCCCGATACGTCCGACGGCAGCCATGAGACCCCTCTCGTCAGCGGCGCTTTTCGGGATATCGATCGGCTTCCGCAAAGGCGGTCAATATACGAGTCCGAGAACCGCACCGCTACTCCCCACGCCGCCGGGGCCCGCTATCCGGGCTGCAGAGCGCCCAAAACACCGCTTCCCACCCCGTTTTGCCTGGTGGCTACGATGGGCTTCGGCTCCGACGAGGACGAGTAGCGGCGGGATCCGGCCGAGAGCGACCTGGGGACGGTGCAAGCCCAGGGGCACGGTCCGTCGCGAAATCACCTCCGAGCTCCGGAAGAACGGGCATCCACCTCAGTAGAACCGGGCCATTTGAACGAAGCGGGCACGCCGGCTGCGCACAGCGGGGTGTCAACGAGGGTGGTACCGCGGCGCTCCCGAGCGTCGTCCCTCGAGTCCGAGCACGCGCCCGACTCGAAGGAGCACCTCCGGTGACCGGATACGACCCGCTGCCGCCGCACGTCGACCTCCCCACGTTGGACCGCGACGTGATCGACCGCTGGCACCGCTCCGAGGTCTTTCAGCGCAGCATCGACGCCACGGCTCAGGGTCCGGAGTGGACGTTCTACGAGGGTCCCCCGACCGCGAACGGCATGCCGGGAACCCACCATGTCGAGGCCCGGGCGTTCAAAGACGTCTTCCCCCGCTACCGGACGATGAAGGGCTATCACGTGCCACGCCGCGCGGGGTGGGACTGTCACGGCCTGCCGGTCGAGTTGGCGGTCGAGAAGGAGCTCGGCTTCACCGGCAAGCCGGACATCGAGGCCTACGGCATCGCCGAGTTCAACGCCAAGTGCCGGGAGAACGTGCAGCGCCACGTCGACGCGTTCAAGGCCATGAGCGACCGGATGGGCTACTGGGCCGACTACGAGCACGCCTACTGGACGATGCACTCGGACTACGTCGAGTCGGTGTGGTGGGCGCTCACGCAGATCTTCGACAAGGGGCTGCTGGTCGAGGACTACCGCGTCGCGCCCTACTGCCCGCGTTGCGGCACCGGCCTGTCCGACCACGAGGTCGCCCAGGGCTACGAGGACGTCACCGATCCGTCGGTGTTCGTGCGCTTCCCCCTGACCTCGGGCCCGTGGGCGGGCCAGGCCGACCTGCTCGTCTGGACGACCACGCCCTGGACGCTCGTCTCCAACACCGCCGTTGCCGTCCACCCCGACGTCACGTACGTCGTCGCTCGTGATGGGGATGCGGCGCTCGTCATCGCCGAACCGCTGCTCGCCAAGACACTGGGCGACGACGCGGAGGTGCTGGCGACCTACTCCGGCCGCGAACTCGAGCGATGGACGTATCGGCGTCCGTTCGACTACGTCGAATTTCCTGCTCCCGCAGCTGACCGGCCAGGCGCGCACTTCGTCGTCCTCGCCGACTACGTGACGACTGACGACGGGTCCGGCCTCGTCCACCAAGCACCGGCCTTCGGGGCCGACGATCTCGCGGTCAGCCGGGCCTACGACCTACCGGTGGTCAAGCCGATCGGCAAGGACGGGCACTTCGACGCCGACCTGCCACTTGTCGGCGGGATGTTCTTCAAGGACGCCGATCTGCCCCTCGTCGACGATCTTCGCGCCCGCGGGCTGCTCTTCCGGCACGTGCCCTACACGCACAGCTATCCGCACTGCTGGCGCTGCCACACACCGCTCATGTACTACGCGCTGCCGGCGTGGTACATCCGCACGACCGCGATCAAGGACCAGTTACTGACCGAGAACGAGAAGACGAACTGGTACCCACCGACCATCAAGCACGGTCGCTACGGCGACTGGCTGACCAACAACATCGACTGGTCGCTGTCGCGTGACCGGTACTGGGGCACGCCGCTGCCCGTCTGGCGCAACGACGCCGATCCGTCCCGCATGCGCTGCATCGCGTCCCTGGCCGAGTTGCACGACCTCTCCGGCGTCGAGCTGGACGATCCGCACCGCCCCTTCGTCGACGACGTCACCTTCACCGTGCCCGGTGAGGAGGGCACGTACCGACGGGTGCCGCAGGTCATCGACGCGTGGTTCGACTCGGGATCGATGCCGTTCGCGCAGTTCGGCGCGCCGTACCGCAACGCCGACGAGGCGCAGGCGGCATACCCGGCCGACTTCATCTGCGAGGCCATTGACCAGACCCGCGGCTGGTTCTACTCGTTGATGGCGGTCGGGACGCTCGTCTTCGACCAGTCGTCCTACCGCAACGTCGTCTGCCTCGGCCACATCCTCGCCGAGGACGGTCGCAAGATGAGCAAGCACCTCGGCAACATCCTCGAGCCGATCCCGCTGATGGATCGGCACGGCGCCGACGCGCTGCGCTGGTTCATGCTCTGCAGCGGGTCGCCGTGGTCCTCGCGCCGGGTCGGACACAAGGTGTTGGACGAGATCGCGTCCAAGGTGATCAGGACCTACTGGTCGATCGCGTCCTTCCAGTCGTTGTACGCCCGCGCGAACCAGTGGGAGCCGGGCCGCGACGGGGAGCGGACGATGCTCGATCGCTGGGCGTTGTCGGAGGTTCACCGCGTCGCCATCGACGTGGACGACGCGCTGGAGAACTTCGACACGGCGCGAGCCGGCAAGGCACTCAGCGGCTGCATCGACGACCTGTCGAACTGGTACGTGCGTCGTTCGCGGCGGCGCTTCTGGGACGGCGACCCAGCGGCCCTGTCGACCCTGCACGACTGCCTGGACGTGCTGACCCGGCTGCTCGCGCCACTGGTCCCGTTCGTCACCGAACAGGTGTGGTCCGCGCTCTTCGCCGCCACCGGCGGGGTCGACTCGGTGCACCTGACGCAGTGGCCGAGCGCGGACGAATCACTGGTGGACACCGCGCTGTCCGACCAGGTCGCGCTGGTACGGCGCCTGGTTGAGCTCGGCCGCTCCGCCCGCGCGGACTCGAAGATGAAGACGCGTCAGCCTCTCGGCCAGGCGCTGATCTCGGCGCCGGGCTGGGCTGCCCTGCCGGAGGACCTCAAGGACCAGGTCCGCGAGGAACTCAACGTCGTCGCGCTCGCGAACCTGAGTGACGCGGGCGAGCTGGTCGAGCTGTCGGTGAAGGCGAACTTCCGCGAGCTGGGGCGCCGATTCGGCAAGCGGACCCAGGCCGTCGCCAACGCGATCCACGCCGTCGAGCCGGCCGCGTTCGTCGCCGCCTATCGAGCCGGGACCGGTTCGGTCGAGCTGGACGGAGAGACCGTGCCGATCGCCGGGGACGAGGTGATCGTGGCCGAGACGCCCCGCTCGGGCTGGGCGGTGGCATCGGCCGGCTCGGACACGGTGGCGCTCGACCTCGAGCTGACGCACGAGCTGCGCCTCGCCGGGCTGGCCCGCGAGATCATCCGACTCGTCCAGGATGCTCGCAAGAACTCCGGGCTCGACGTCACCGACCGAATCGAGCTGTGGTGGCGCGTCGGCGGTTCGCCCGAGCCGGCCGAAGCGATCCGGACGCACGCCGCGCAGATCTCCACCGAGGTGCTGGCGACCGCGCTGCACGAGGGGCAGCCGACAGAGGAGTTCTACAGCGCGTCCGACGACGAGCTCGGTCTGCGCGTCTGGCTGCGCAAGGCCGCCGGCTGATCGCGTTGCACCCGCAGTCCTCGCCTACTCCCGGAATTCCGGGCGGTCAGCGACGGCTACGGGTGCAAACAGCAGTCAGTGGTTGCGCTGGCAGAGCGAGCAGGCCATGAAACCGTCCTCGACCGCCTGGTCGAACGGCACGCTCTGCGACTTCTGGCCCTTGATGATCAAGCAGTCCTGCGCGTGGTAGCGCGGCCTACCGTCGACAACCCAGACCCGTCGCGCACTGCCTGACGCCGATCCGGCCGCGGGTGCCGGCTCCGGCTCGGAAGCCGGTGCGCCGACTGCCGCCAACACGAGCTCGGGTTCGCGCACGGGCTCAGGTTCCGGTTCGGGCTCCGGCTCGCGCACGCGTTCCGGTTCCGGCTCGGGCGCCGGTTCGGGTTCCGGCTCGGGCTCGGGCTCCGGCTCCGGCTCGGGCTCGGGCTCGGGTTCTGGTTCGGGCTCCGGCGCCGGTTCGGGCTCGGGTTCCGGTGCGGGCTCCGGTGCGGGTTCGGGTGCAGGCGGACCGTCGATCACCGGCTCGGCGACCGCGGCCACCGCGACGGGCAGACAGACCGGGCACGGCCGGAAGCCGTCCTCAACCGCCTGCTCGAACGGCACCGGTTGGTCGTCCAGGCCGACCAGCACCTCGCAGCCCTGCAGGTGGAAGTCCGGGTAACCGTCGACCACCCAGACGTCCTGGTTGGTCAGGTCGATGCTGCCACCGACCGACGCAGGCTCCGCTTCTGCCGGCGTTTCATCGACCGCCGGTGCGAACGCCTCCTCCGGCACGTCATCGGCCGTCGGCGCGACCGGTGCACCGGTGATCGCCGCGGTGAGCGCGCGGTGCGGCTCGCACACCTCACACGGCTGGAAGTCGTCCTCGACGGCCTGGTCGAACGGGACCGCCACGGCGTCCAGACCGGCCAGCTCGGGGCATCCGGCAAGATGGAAGTCCGGGTAGCCGTCGACCACCCACACCTCCAGCGAACCGGTGTCCGAGACCTCGGCGAACGGGGCGCTCTCCGTCGTCGCAGCGCCGATCAGCGCCGGCTCAGGCTCCAGTTCGAACTCCGCCTCGGCCACAGCGAGGTCCACGAACTCCGGCTCGGGCTCGGGCGGGGCAAGCGGGATCGGCTCCGGTCGATCCTCCGGCGCCTCGGCGGCCTCGGGCTCGCACACTGCGCAGGGCGCGAAGCCGTCCTCGACGGCTTGATCGTGCGGCACCGGCTCGGAGTTCAGACCGACGAGCTCCGGACACGCGGGGCGGTGATAGTCCGGGAAGCCGTCGACGACCCAGACCTCGGCCAGGCGGCCACCGATCGACAAACCGACAGGCTCCAGTTCGGCATCCGGGACGGTGACCGGCTCCGGCTCCGGCTCCGGCTGAGGCTCGGGCTCGGCCAGGCCGGCCGCCACGGGCTCCGGTTCCGGGCGGTCCTCCGGCGCCTCGGCAGCCTCCGGCTCGCAGACGGCGCACGGGGTGAACCCGTCCTCGACCGCCTGGTCGTGCGGAACCGGCTCGGCGTCGAGGCCGGCCAGCTCGCGGCAGCCGTCGCGGTGGTAATCCGGGAAACCGTCGACCACCCACACCTGGGCGATGCTCTCGGCCGTCGGCTCGTCGACGACAGCAGCGGCGGGAGCCACGTCCGGCGCCGCGTCGGGACTCCGATCCGGGCGGCAGATGGCGCAGGCGGAGAAGCCGTCCTCCACCGCCTGGTCCTGCGGGACCGGCTGGGAGTCCAAACCGTTGAGCTCGTGGCATCCGGGCAGGTGGTAGTCCGGGAAGCCGTCGGCGACCCAGACCTCACGACCGGCCGGCGGCCCGGACCTGGATGCAGTCGGGGTCGACTCGGGCTTGGTCATCGAGACCTCTGGGCCGGCGAAGGCTGGGGCGGGCACCGGCGCGGCGAGGTCAGCGGCGATCGCCTCGTCCGGTGTGCACACGGTGCACGGCTCGAAGCCGTCCTCGATCGCCTGGTCGTACGGGACCGGCTCGGGGGAGAGCCCGGCGATCTCGGTGCAACCCTCGACGTGGTACTCCGGGTAGCCATCGGCCACCCACACCCGACGGATCGCCGCGGACAGCACGGGCGCATCGAGCGGGATGAGTGGCGCTCCGGCGAACTCGATGTCCGGGTTACAGACGACGCACGGCTGGAAGCCGTCCTCGACCGCCTGGTCGTACGGGACGGGCTCGGGCTGCAGGCCCTCGAGCTCGCCGCAGCCCTCGTGGTGGTACTCCGGGTAGCCGTCAGCGACCCACACCTGACGCGAGGAAGACACGGCGGGCGTCGCCGGCGGGGTCGACGGTGCCGCGGCGCCGACCGCGGGTTGGCACACGGAGCAGGGGACGAAGCCGTCCTCGACCGCCTGGCCGAGCGGTATCGGCTCTGCCGTTCGGCCGGCCAGCGTCGAGCAGCCCTCGTCGTGGAACTCCGGGCTACCGTCGACGACCCACACGGAGGGGCCGTCGGCCGCCGCAGCGGTGGCGGCGAAGTCGGCCGCTGACGCGCTCTTCGGCGAGCAGGTCGGACACGGCGTGAAGCCGTCCTCGACCGCCTGGCTCAGCGGGATCGGCTCGGGATCCAGGTCGGCGAGCAGCACGCAACCCAGCCGGTGGTACTCCGGGCGCCCATCAACGACCATCACCTGGTCGGACCCGACGACCGGTTCGGCAGCCGCCGATTCGATGGTCGTGCCCGGAACCGACTCGGTCGCCGCTTTCCGGCGACGCCCTCTGGGTCGTCCGACTTCCTTCTCCGCCTTGTTGCTACGTGCCATATCTGCCCGGCGCTCCTTGATCGTGCCCCACGAACGGTACAGAACCGCTGCCGCCAGCACGCTAGCGACGAGCGACACGATGAGCCAGGCGACGCTCGCAAAGATCACGCCGATTACCACACTCACTGCGGCGACGAGCAGCAAGACAATCAGCACCACGGTGCGTCACTCTCCGAAGCGGACGGGCGCCGGATGCATCCGGCGCGGTGCAGGCGGGACCGGATGCGCACCGCGTCGTTGCCCTGTCGTCGATGCGGGGGCTGCGTCAACCCTGCTGGGCGTCGACGTACTCACCGGTCGAATTGGCGGCATCGTTCTTGCCCGTGGCATCGAGATCCCGCAACTGCGACTCGAGGTAGCTCTTGAGCCGGGTTCGATACTCCCGCTCGAAGGTCCGCAGCTCCTCGACCCGGCGCTCGAGCGCGGCCTTGCGCTGCTCGAACTGGGCCGTGATCGTGGCGGCGCGCTGCTCGGCGTCCTGCAGGGCCTGGGTGGCGCGAGCGGAACTCTCCTCCTGCAACTGCCGGGCGCGGCTCTCGGCGTCGGCCAGCTGCCGGCTGGACTTCTCGTTGGCTGCACTGACCATCGCCTCGGCATTGGTCTGGGCCTCGGTGACGAGCCGCTCGGCCTCTGCCTTGGACTGGGCCAGGTGTTGATCGGCGGTCTGCTGGGCGAGGGCGAGCATCTGGACGGCCTGAGCGTGGTGCTCAGTCGGTCCGGCCGCGGCATCCCGGGTCGCTGCGGCGGGCGCCCGCTGCGCGGCGGCAAGGTTCTGCTGGGCCTGCTCGAGCTGCTTGCGGTTCTCGCCGAGCTGGCGCTCGGTCTGGGCGAGCTGCTGCTGCAGCTGCACGATCTGCTGCTGCGCACCGTTCTTGCTCTGGCTGATCGTCCGCTCGAGCTCGACGATGCGGCTCTGCAAACGGCCGTTCTCCTCGCGCACCGCGGCGAGGTCGGCGCCACCGTCAGCCTGGGCCGTCGCGGCGGGCGCCGGCTGGCCTGAACCGATCCGGGCCCGCAAATCGTTGTTCTCTTCGATGAGCCGGGACAGCTCCACCTCGACGATGTCGAGGAAAGCGTCGACCTCCTCCTCGTCGTACCCACGCTTGCCGATCGGCGGCTTCTTGAAGGCGACGTTGTGTACTTCAGCGGGGGTCAACGGCATTCGGTCACCTCAGTGGCTCGTCGCGTGCCGGTCACGCCGGCGGATGTCATGCGGTGGTCAGGTACGGAAGCTTCACGGTGTTGCTCGATCCTAGAACGCGCTAACCGAACGTCAGAGCAACCTGGCGCAACGCGATGAGCACGATGAGCAGGATGATGACGCTCAAGTCGAGGCTCACAGTACCGAGCTGAAGCGGTGGTACCAATCGGCGCAGCAACCGAATGGGCGGATCGGTGGCGGCGTACACGAGCTCCACGCCGACGGCAGCCGCGCCGGCCGGACGCCAGGCTCGCGCGAACTGCCGGGTCCAGTCGACGACCAGGCGCGCCAGAATCAGGATGATGTAGACATAGATCGCATATCCGACGACGCCCCACAACAGCGCCATCGACGATCCCTCCTGACGTTGGTTCCGGATGTACCTGGTGCCCTACCCAAGACACCGGCCTGGCACCGTCAATGGTGCCAGGCCGCGTCGCTGAAGCCTTCACGACTGGTTGAAGAAGCCGCTTTCGATGCGCGCCTTGTCCTGCGCCGTGACGCTCACGTTGTGCGGGCTGAGCAGGAAGACCTTGGCGGTAACCCGCTCGATGCGCCCGTGCAGACCGAACGTCAGCCCCGCGGCAAAGTCCACCAGCCGCTTGGCGTCGGCGTCGTCCATGTCGGACAGGTTCATGATCACCGGCGTGCTCTTGCGGAAGTGCTCGCCGATCGTGCGGGCCTCGTTGTAGGTCCGTGGATGCAGCGCGGTGATCTGATAGGACGGCTGCGTCGACGGCACGAAGTCGTCGACGTACTGGCCCTGCTTGTCGTCGCCGTACTCCCGTCCGTAGGTCGAGTCGGCGTGCGAGGAGTCCCGCGGGTAGCGCTGCTCGGCGTATTCGTCACGGCGGGCCGGCGCGCGCTCAGGGCTCTGCCCGTAGCCCTCGGCGTCTGCGTACTCGTCGTCTTCGACGAGACCGAGATAGACGCCCATGCGGTGCATCGCTCCGGGCATTGCTCCTCCAGAACTTCGGATGTGGTGTACCTGGTCGGGACGCTAGCCGAAAACCGGGCTCCGACGTCCGAGCAACGCCGATCCGACACGCACGTGTGTCGATCCGTGTCTGATGGCGGCTTCGAAGTCCTCGCTCATCCCGGCGGAGATCGCGTCGGCTGAGGGATGGTCTTCGCGCAGGGCGAGTGACACCTCGGCGAGCTGGGCGAAGGCGGCGTCAGGGTCAGCGCCCAGCGGCGCAACCGCCATGACGCCGCGCAACCGTAGTTGCGGGTGCTCGGCAGTGGCCGCGGCGACCTCGGCGACGCCGGCGGCGCGCACCCCGCCTCGGTCCGGGTCACCGTCCAGGCTGATCTGCACGAAGACGTCGAGCGGCGGCCGCCCGGCCGCCGTGACGCCGTCGGCCAGTTTGCTCGCGAGCTCGGCCCGGTCGAGGGAGTGCACCGCGCCGGCATAGGACGCGACCGAGCGGCACTTGCGCGACTGCAACCGGCCGACGAAGTGCCAGGTCGGCAGCGGCGCACCGGCGAGGAGGGCCGCGGTATCGGCCGCCTTGGCGCGCGCCTCTTGATCACGTGACTCGCCGACGTCCTCGACCCCGATCCGCACGAGGTTCGCGACGTCGGATGCGGGATAGGTCTTGGTGACCGCGACGAGCCGCACCGAGCGCGGGTCGCGGCCGGCGGCGCTGCACGCGTCGGCGATCCGGGCCCGCAGCGCGCCCAACGCCGTGACGAGCTCGGCTTGGCGACGCTCGCCGTCCTGCCGAGCCGTCACCGCCGCTACTTCAGGAAGTCCGGCACGTCCAGCTCGTCGTCGATGGTCATCGGCGCGGACCGGGCGACACCGTTGGTGACCGGAACGGAGTACTGAGCGGCCGGCTCGGACTCCGCCGCCGGGCGGGGCTGCGGGGCCGGGAACGGAGCGGCGCTCGAGGACGGCGGTGGCTGCGGCAGCCGACCGGTGGCGGCGGGCTCGCGCCGGATGTCGACCTTCTTGTACGGCAACTGGCCGCTGTCGAACCCGGCCGCGATGACCGTCACCTTCACTTCGTCACCCAGCGTGTCATCGATGACCGCACCGAAGATGATGTTGGCTTCGGGGTGCGCGGCCTCGGCCACCAGCGAGGCGGCCTCGTTGATCTCGAACAGGCCGAGGTCCGAGCCTCCGTAGATCGAGAGCAGGACGCCATGGGCGCCCTCCATGCTCGCCTCGAGCAGCGGGCTGGCGATGGCGATCTCGGCGGCCTGCCTGGCCCGGTTGTCGCCGCGAGCCGCGCCGATGCCCATGAGCGCCGATCCGGCACCGCTCATCACGCTCTTGACGTCGGCGAAGTCGAGGTTGATCAGCCCGGGCGTGGTGATCAGGTCGGTGATGCCCTGGACGCCGGAGAGCAGCACCTGGTCGGCGCTGCGGAACGCGTCCATGACCGAGACGTTGTGCTCGCTGATCTGCAGCAACCGGTCGTTGGGGATGACGATCAGGGTGTCGCACTCGGCGCGCAGGGCGTCGATGCCGTCGTCGGCCTGGTTGGCGCGCCGCTTGCCCTCGAAGCTGAACGGCCGGGTGACGACGCCGATCGTGAGCGCCCCGAGCTTGCGGGCGATGCTGGCGACCACTGGCGCGCCGCCGGTGCCGGTGCCGCCGCCCTCGCCTGCGGTGACGAACACCATGTCCGCGCCCTTGAGCACCTCTTCGATCTCGTCGCGGTTGTCCTCGGCGGCCTTGCGGCCGACGTCGGGCTGCGCGCCGGCACCGAGGCCCCGGGTGAGCTCGCGGCCGACGTCGAGCTTGACATCGGCGTCGCTCATCAGCAGCGCCTGCGCGTCGGTGTTGACCGCGATGAACTCGACACCCTTGAGGCCGACCTCGATCATCCGGTTGACGGCGTTCACGCCTCCGCCGCCGACCCCGACGACCTTGATGACCGCCAGGTAGTTGTGCGGTGCTGTCATGGTGGGAGCTCCTACCTATATGGCTGAGTCGTGCCGGTTACTGGTCGATGGAGTCGGGCCGGTCAACCCTCACCCTCAAGTAGACGCTTAATGTTATGTCAACCTGGGATGCTGAACCGAAGTTAGAACGCACGGCGGGCGAAGCGGTGCAGGCGCGCCGTGCGACACGCCGATCCGTCTCTCATCCGCCGAAGGCGAACCGTGTGCGACTCATCGGGTGAAGGGCTGGTCCGGATCGGTCAGGTCGATCTGGGAGCTGCCGCGCTTGAGCAGCACCGGCAGCAGGCGCGCCTTGTCGGCGGTTCGCGTCGCGCTCCCCCACTGGACGACCCGGCCGCGGGAGAGGACCAGCGTGATCGACGACGGACTCAGTGCCTCGATGGACCGGACCTCACTGCGCACGGCTCCCGGCAGCGCAGCGGCGACGGCCGCGACCGCTCGTGCCGTCGAGCGCGCGCTCGCGCCGACCGGAACCGCGAACCTGGGTAGGCCGGAAGGCGCCGCGGCGACCGTGCGGTACTGCGCGCCGGTGCGGTCGACGAGCACGTCCCGCCTCGACGTCTGCACGTAGCCGACCGGCTGCCGTTCGGTGATGGTGATGACCACGGTGGACGGGAACGACGTGCTCACCTGCGCCGAGGCGACCTCGGCCAGTTTCTCGACCCGCCGGCCGACCGCGACGGTGTCGACCCGGACGAGTGGGGTGCCGCGGTCGAGCTGGGCGGCGCCGCGCACCTCGGCCGCCGTCAGCAGGTGCGCCCCGCGGACCTGGACCGACCGGACACCGAAGACGGAGCTGAAGGCGACCAACCAGGTGATGACGACGGCGACGATGACGGTGGCGGCGACCACCACGAACCCGGTACGACGACGGCTCGGCCGCCGGGGCTCGACCTCGTCCGCGCCCCGCAGGTACGTCGTCGGTGTCGTCACGACCGGGCCCGGTCCGCCTGCCGGGCGCACGCCTCGCGGATCTCGTCGCAGAGCAGGTAGACGTTGCCGATGCCCATCGTGACCACCAGGTCGCCGGGACGGGCGAGTTCGGCGATCCGCTCGGGCACCGAGTCGTAGCGGGGCTCGTAGATCACCTGCTCGGCCGGCAGGTCGATCAGTTCGCTGATCGTCGCGCCGGTAACGCCCGGGATCGGCTCCTCACGCGCTGGGAAGACGTCCATGACCACAGCGATCTGCGCGATCGCGAGTGCGTGGGCGAACTCGCGGGCGAAGGTCTGCGTGCGGCTGTAGGTACCGGGCTGGAACACCGCGATCAACCGGCCGGTACCCGCGAGCGCCTCCTTCGCGGCCGAGAGGGACGCGGCGATCTCCGTCGGGTGGTGGGCGTAGTCGTCGTACACGCGCACGCCGCCGCCCTCGCCGTGCGACTCGAAGCGCCGGTGCACGCCACCGAAGGCCGCCCACGATGCCACTGCCACCTCGACGTCGAGGCCGAGGTGTTCGGCCAGGACGAGGGCCGCGGTGGCGTTGAGCGCCATGTGGGCGCCGATCAGGGCGCCGACGCGGACGCGCCGCTGGCCGACGCCCGGCCCGGTCACCGTGAACTCGACCGAGTCCGCCCACGTGGCGATCTCCGACACGCGTACGTCGGCGTCCTCTCCGGTGCCGTACGTGCGCACGAGCCGGCCGGTCCCGCGCGCGTAGCCGGCGATCCGCCGGGCCCCGTCGTCGTCGGCACACGCGAGCAGGAAGCCGTCCGGGTCGATGCGGTCGACGAACATCTCGAACGCATCGAAGATGCCCTCCAGGTCACCATGGTTCTCGAGGTGATCGGCCTCCACGTTCGTGATCACCGCGGCGGACGGGCGGGTGAGCAGGAACGACCCGTCGCTCTCGTCGGCCTCGACGACGGCGAACGGCCCGCTGCCCAGGTGTGCGTTCCTGCCCGTCTCGTAGAGGTTGCCGCCGATGGCGAAAGACGGGTCGGCACCGCAGGCCTGGGCCGCGACGACGAGCAGCGAGGTTGTCGACGTCTTGCCGTGGGTGCCGGCGACGGCGATGCAGCGCTTGTCCTCCAGGGCAGAGGCAAGCGCGGCCGCGCGGCGCAGGACCGGCATGCCGCTGGCCCGCGCCGCGGCGAACTCTTCGTGCTTCGGGTTGATCGCGGTCGTATAGACAAAGGTGTCGGCGTCGTCGAGGTGGGCCGGCGAGTGTCCGATGTGCACGGTCGCACCGAGCGCGCGGAGGCCCGCGACGGTGATCGACTCGCGGGCCTCGCAGCCGCTGACCTCGAGCCCGCGCTCGAGCAGGATCCGGGCGAGGGCGCTCATGCCGGCTCCGGCGATACCCATGATGTGCACCCGGCCGAGGTCGGCCAACGGCGGGACGACGTCGGTGGCCGCACTGCGTACGAGCGCCGCACCCGGAGCCGCCCAGTCGTCAGGCCGGTCGCCGGCGTGATCGGACGTCGGCCGGGTCACCGTGGCCCCCGGCGTCGACGGTCGGCGACGAGGTCGAGGACATGCCGCGCCAGCACGACGTCGGCATCGCGGGCACCGGAGCGCGAGGCAGCCGCGGACATCCTTGCGATCCGGTCGGAGTCGGTCATGATCGGCAGCAGGTTCTCCTCCACCCAGGTCGAGGTGAACTGGTCGTTGTCGACGATAACCGCGGCGCCGGCGGCGGCGAGCGGCTCGGCGTTGAGGCGCTGCTCACCGCCGCGCAAAGGGAGCGGGACGAAAACGGCCGGCAACCCGACCGCGCCGAGCTCGGCGCAGGTCATCGCACCCGATCGGCACACGACGAAGTCGGCGGCCGCGTAGGCGTACTGCATCTGGTCGACGAATGGCACGACCACGTAGGGCGGCGAGCCGGGCGCGACCTCGACCACGTTGTCCGGGCCCACGATGTGCAGTACCTGCACGCCGGCCCGGCGCAGTGCGCCGGCCGCCCCGGACACCGCCGCGTTGATCGCCCGGGCGCCCTGCGAGCCGCCGGTGACCATCAGCACCGGGACGTCCGGCTCGAGGCCGAACCGTGCGCGGGCCTCGGCGCGCAGGGCGGAGCGGTCGAGGTCGGAGATCGCCGGACGTAGCGGGATACCGACCGGCGTGGCATGCGCGAGCTTCACGCCGGACGAAGCCGTGAAGACGTGCGGCGTCATCCGGGCCGCGACCCGGTTCGCGACGCCCGCACGAGCGTTCGCCTCGTGCACGACGATCGGAATGTGGCGGCGCTTGGCGGCGATGTAGGCGGGCATGGCGACGTAGCCGCCGAAGCCGACGACGACCTCCGCCCGTACCCGGTCGAGCACCGCGCCGGCCGCGCGCACCGAGTCGCGCAGCCGGGCCGGCGTCGCGAGCAGGTCCCGATTCAACTTGCGCTGCAGCGGCACCGGCGGGATCAGCTCCAGCGGGTAGCCACGGGCGGGGATGAGGGTGGTGTCGAGGCCGCGGACGGTTCCCAGCGCGGTGATCTCGGCCGTCGGTTCCAGGCGGCGCACCGCATCGGCGAAGTTCATCGTCGGCTCGATGTGGCCGGCGGAATGGCCACCGGCGACGGTGATCCTTACTGCGCCGTTGGTGTCGTTCGGTCTGGACCGTGTCTCTGCGCCGTTGGTGTCGCTCGCGCTGGACCCCTCGCTGCGCTCGGGGCCGTCGCTCACGCCACTCCTCGCTTCGCTCGGGCCGCGCCGCGGCCGGCGCGCTCTTCGCGCGAGCGCTCATCGCGTCGCTGGTTGCCTCGCGCAGGCGTTCCAGCCTTTCGCTGGGTGGGCACGCTGCGTGCAGGCGCTGTAGTCCTTCTTCGCTTTGGGGGGATGTAGGCGCAGGGGACGGGGATGCGGCACCAGCGCTCGATGCGGGTGCGGGTCCCGCGGCGCTCGGCCCGGCGGGCCGCGGTCACCGCCGCCGACTCGTGGCGCGCGAACGATACGAGCATGCCGAGCACGAAGAAGGTGATCAGCAGCGACGTCCCACCGGCCGAGATCAGTGGCAGCGGGATACCCGTGACCGGCAGCAGACCCGTCACGTACCCGATGTTGATGACCGCCTGGCCGCAGAGCCAGATCGTCGCGCCGGCCGCGGCGAGGCGCACGAACGGGTCGGCGTTGCGCCGCACGATCCGCATGCCGGCGAAGGCGAAGAGGCCGAACAGCGCGAGCACCGCGAGGCAGCCGATCAGGCCGAGCTCCTCGCCGATGATCGCGAAGACGTAGTCGGAGTTCGCGTTCGGCACCCAGCCGTACTTCGACGTGCCTTGACCGAGCCCGACTCCGAAGAGCCCACCCGACGCGAGCGCGTACAGCCCCTCGACGGTGTGATAGCCGCTGCCTTTGCGGTCCTCGAACGGATGCAGGAACGTCGTCAGGCGCTGCATCCGGTATGGCGCCGTCACCGCGAACACGGTGACCGCCCCCGCCACCAGAGCGAGCACGGTCGCGAAGTAGCGCAGCGGCATGCCGACCATCCACAGCAGGCCGAGCAGGACCAGCATGAAGCAGCACGTCGTGCCGAGATCGGGCTCGGCCATCACCAGCAGGCTGACGATCGCGAAGCCCGGCAACAGCGGGACGAACAGGTGCCGGGCGCGACGCAGCGTGCCGAGTTGCTGCTTGCGGGCAAGCAGGTCGGCGCCCCAGAGCAGCATCCCGACCTTGGCCAGCTCGGACGGTTGCAGCTGCAGCGGACCGAGATCGATCCACCGCCGCGCCCCGTACACGCCCACGCCGATGCCGGGGACCAGCACGGCGACGAGCGCGATCATGGACAGCCCGAGGATCGGATAACTCAGCACCCGGATCGCCCGCGGCGACAGCCGCACGGCGAACCAGAAGACGAGCAGGCCGATCGCGATGAATTCGGCCTCCTTGATCGATTGGCCCCACACCGAACCCGCGCCGTTGTTGTCGTGCGCGGCGGCGATCGTGGTGGACACCGCCATCAGCACCCCGAAGCCGAGCAGCCCGATCGAGGCCAGCAGCAGCAGCTGCAGCGAGGCGTAGGGCCGATCGAGGAAGCGCTGCGCAGGCGCCTCACGATTCAGACGCGCGCGTACGCCGGACACGAGCGCGTTGCTCATGCGCGCAGCTCCCGCGCGGCGGCGGCGAAGGCGTCCCCACGCGCGGCGTAGCCGGTGAACATGTCGTAGGACGCGGCGGCGGGAGCGAGCAGGACGGTGTCGCCGGGACGCGCCAGTCCGGCCGCGGCGTGCACCACCTCGGTCATCGCACCATCGTCGGTGCTGTCGACCGTGATCACGGGGACGTCGGGCGCGTGTCGTGCGAGAGCAGCGGCAACGGCGGCGCGGTCCTCGCCGAGCAGGACGACACCGGTCAGCCGCCCGGCGACCGCGGCGACGAGTTCGGACACGTCGACACCCTTGAGCTGACCTCCGGCTATCCACACCACGTGCGGATAGCCGGTGAGCGACGCGAAGGCGGCGTGCGGGTTCGTCGCCTTGCTGTCGTCGACCCAGGTGACGCCGTTCTCGACCAGCACCAGCTGATTGCGGTGCGGGTCCGGGACGAAGCGGCGCAGCCCGTCGGCGACGGCGGTCGGGTCGACGCCATGCGCGCGGGCTAGGGCGGCGGCGGCGAGCGCGTTGGCGATGTTGTGGGCCCCAGGCGGACGGATGTCGGCCGCGGCGACCAGCGGCACCCCGTCGTCCCCGAACGCTCGGGAGATCAGTTGCCCGTCGGCGATGCCGAGCTGCCCGTCGTCCGGCGCGGAGAGGGTGAAGCTCACGCCGCCCGGCGGCAGCAATTCCGCGACCCGCGGGTCATCGGCGTTGCCCACGGCCGCATCGCCGGCCCAGACCGCGGTCTTCGCCTGCTCGTAGGCCGCCATCGAGCCGTGCCAGTCCAGGTGATCGGGGGCGAGGTTCAACAGCACGCCGGCGGCCGGCCGGATCGTCGACGACCAGTGCAGCTGGTAGCTCGAGGCCTCCACGGCCAGCACGTCGTACGGCTCGGCAGCGAGGACGGCGTCGATGATCGACACCCCGACGTTGCCCACGGCGAGCGCGCGCAGACCGGCCGCGCGCAGGATCGATTCGAGCATCCGCACCGCGGTGGTCTTGCCATTGGTGCCGGTCACGACCAGCCACTCGGCCGCCTTGTCGGGGCGCAACCGCCACGCGAACTCCAGCTCACCCAGCACCTCGATGCCCCGGGCCGCGGCGTCGGCGAAGATCGGATGGGTGGGCGGCCAGCCGGGGGAGGTGACGACCAGCGCGGTGTCGGACGGCAGCTCGTCAAGGGGTCCGGCGAAGGTGGCCCCGGCCGCGATCAGCTCGTCCAGACCGGTCGGACGGTCCCGGTCGGTGAGCACCACTCGAGCCCCGCGGGCCAGCAGTAGCCGCGCGGCAGCCTGGCCGGCGAAGCGGGCGCCGCAGACCAGCACCGTGCTGCCGGCGACGTCCGGCAGCCGGTCACCCATTGCCGATGAAGTCCGCGTAGAACAGCCCCATGCCGAAGGCGGCCGCCATCCCGCCCATGATCCAGAACCGGACGATGATCGTGCTGGGGTCCCAGCCGAGCAGCTCGAAGTGGTGGTGCAGGGGCGCCATTCGGAATATTCGCCGGCCGGTGCCCGTGCGTATTCGGGTGATCTTGAACCAGCCGGTCTGCAGGATCGATGAGACGGTGATCGCGGCGAACAGGCCGCCGAGCGCAACGAGCAGCAGCTCGGTCCGGGTCAGGATCGCCAGCCCGCCCATGAGGCCGCCGAGGGCGAGCGACCCGGTGTCGCCCATGAAGATCTGCGCCGGCGAGGCGTTCCACCACAGGAAGCCGAAGCAGGCGCTCATCGCGGACGCGGCGACGAGGGCGAGGTCGAGCGAATCCCGCACCTGGTAGCAGCCCCCGACAGGGTTGTTGCCGCACGGGGCGCGGAACTGCAGGAACGAGATGAGCGTGAACGCGCCGAACACCATCGCCGCCGCGCCGGCCGCCAGCCCGTCAAGTCCGTCGGTCAGGTTCACCGCGTTGGAGGTGGCGGCGATGATCAGGTAGGCGAGGACGACGAAGCCGACCGTCCCGAGGCCGATCGCGGCGATGTCCCGTACGTAGGACAGGTGCGTGGACGCCGGGGACTCCCCGTACCGGTTGGGCCACTGCAGCGCCATGATTGCGAACGCCACGGTGACGACGAGCTGACCGGTGAACTTCGCGCGGGCGCGCAGCCCGAGACTCCGCTGGCGGCGGATCTTGATCAGGTCGTCGACGAAGCCGACCGCGCCGAGGCCCACCATCAGGAAGAGGGCGAGCAGCCCGGATGCAGTGGGCCCGCCGCCACCCCGGATCGCGATGATGACGTGCGCAACGGCGTAGCCGATCACCGTCGAGCCGATGATCGCGACGCCGCCCATCGTCGGGGTGCCGCGCTTGACGAGGTGGGTCTGCGGGCCGTCGATGCGGATCTCCTGGCCGAAGCCGCGCCGGCGGAAGTACACGACCACCATCGGCGTACAGAGGATCGACGTCAGCAGGGCGAAGACGGCGGCGATGAGAATCGTCTTCACGCCGCAGAGCCCCCGTCCTCACTCGTACCGTCCGACTGCGCGCCGGACACCGCATCGTCGGCGAGCGCCAGCGCGACCCGCTCGAGGCTCGCCGCGCGTGACGCCTTGACGAGCACCACGTCGCCGCCGCGCAGCTCCCTGCGCAGCAGGGCGAGAGCCGCGTCGACGTCGGGCACCCAACTCGCTTCGCCGTTCCACGAGCCTTCCAGAGCGGCTCCGTGCTGGATCGGCCGGGCCTGCTGTCCGACGGCGACGACCCGGGAGATGTCCAGCCGGACGGCCAGCCGGCCGAGCGCGTCGTGCTCGGCCGGCCCGTCCGGACCGAGCTCGGCCATCTCGCCGAGCACGGCGAACGACCGCCCGCCGGCTGCCCGCCGGACCCGGGCGACCGACGCCAGCGCCTTGAGCGCCGCCCGCATCGACTCGGGGTTGGCGTTGTAGGCGTCGTTGATGATCAGAAGTCCGTCCGGACGCTCGGAGATCTCCATCCGCCAGCGGCTGGTCGCGGCCGCCGCGCCAAGGGCCTCGGCGATCGCGGGGACCGGCAGCCCGCACTCGAGCGCCACGGCCGCGGCCGCCAGGGCGTTGCCGACGTGGTGGGCGCCGACCAGACGCAACCGCACGTCCGCCCGCACGTCCGGGGTGACCAGGACGAACGACGGGCGGCCGAGCTCGTCGAGAGCGACGTCTTCAGCGCGGATGTCCGCGCTCGCCCCCTCGCCGACGGTGACCACCCGCGCTCCGGTCCGGGCGGCCATCGCCGCCACCAGCTGGTCGTCGGTGTTGAGGATCGCGACCCCGTCCGGCGGCAGCGCCTCGACCAGCTCGCCCTTCGCCTGGGCGATCGCCTCGCGCGAGCCGAACTCCCCGAGGTGCGCGCTCCCGACGTTGAGGACCACCCCGATTCGCGGCGGCGCGATCTCGGTCAGGTAGCGGATGTGCCCGATCCCTCGCGCGCTGGTCTCTAGCACCAGGTAGCGGGTTTCGCGCGTGGCGCGAAGCACCGTGTACGGGTGCCCGAGCTCGTTGTTGAACGAGCCGGGTGGCGCGACGGTCGGCCCGAGCCGGGCGAGAAGCTGCGCGAGCAGGTCCTTCGTCGACGTCTTGCCC
>JAVHVD010000137.1:0-12343 GCA_032160745.1 Pseudonocardiales bacterium | reverse complement strand
CGGAGATCAATGACGCGATCACCGCGCAGCTCGCCCGGCTCGACCACTCGACGTTCCTCGGCCTGACCCACGAGCCCGGCATTCGACTGGCCGAGGAGTTGCTGCGCGTCGCGCCGACCGGGTTGTCCAAGGTGTTCTTCGCCGGCGACGGGTCGTCGGCGGCGGAGGCGGCGATCAAGATGGCTTACCAGGCCGCCGCCCAGCGCGGGGAGGATCGGCCGCTCTACGTCCACTGCGCCGAGGGCTACCACGGCGACACTCTCGGCGCGGTCTCCCTCGGCGGTGTCGAGCTGTTCCACGCCACTTACCGACCGCTGCTGATCGAGACGCGGATGGTGGGCTCGCCGGGGGTATTGAAGCCGGGTCAGACGCGCGCGGCGCGGGCGGCCGAGGTGCTCGACGAGATGCGGGCGCTGCTCGCGCGGGAAGGCTCGCGTGTCTGCGCGATCGTCGTCGAGCCGCTGGTGCAGGCCGCCGGTGGCATGCTCACCCACGATCCGGCGTTCCTGCGCGGTGTCCGCGAACTGTGCGACTCGTCCGGCGCGGCGATGCTCGTCGACGAGGTGGCGACCGGGATCGGTGCCACCGGTCGTTGGTTCGCCTGCGAGCACGCCGGCGTCTCGCCGGATCTGATGGTGGTCGGCAAGCGGGTGACCGGCGGCGTCCTTCCCCTGTCTGCCGTGCTCACGACCGACGCGGTCTACGAACCGTTCCTCGGCGATGCGGCGAGCGGCCGGACGTTCTTCCACGGCCATACGTTCACGGCCAACCCGATCTGCTGCGCGGCCTCGCTCGCCAACCTGGCGCTGATGCACGCGCGGGGCACGGTGGCGCGGGCGGCGGAGGTGGGTGAGCGGCTGGGAGCCGGCCTGGCGTCGATCGGCACCTACGACGGGGTGGCCGAGATCCGTCGGGTCGGGACGATGACCGGTGTCGAGGTGCAGTCCGTCGGGGAGCGGACGGGGTTCGCGGTCTGCCGAGCGGCCCGCCGGCGCGGCGTGCTGATCCGTCCGCTCGGCGACGTCGTCGTGCTGATGCCGCCGCTCGGGATCAGCGACGACGAGCTGGACGAGCTGGTGGGCGTGGTCGACGAGTCGATCCGCGAGGTTGTGCAGTGAGCGACGCGGAGCGAGGTCGGACGTGAGTGACGGGCTGGATCGGGTGCGGGCGGCGGTGGCGGCGCGGGAAGCGGCCGGGCTGCGGCGTGTGCTGCGGCCGCGCACGTCCGGCTCGACCGTTCTGGATCTGGCGAGCAACGACTACCTCGGGCTGGCCGGCGATCCCCGCGTCGTCGCCGCCGCCGTCCAGGCCGCGCGTGAATGGGGGAGCGGATCGACCGGGTCGCGGCTGGTGACCGGGACGACCGAGCTGCACGTCGAGCTGGAAGCCGCGCTCGCCGCGTTCTGCCGAGGTCCGGCCGCGCTCGTCTTCTCCTCCGGCTACCTCGCCAACCTCGGCGTGCTGACGGCGCTGGGCGGTCCGGAGGTCGCGGTCATCTCGGACGCGGCGAACCACGCGTCGCTGATCGACGGGTGCCGGTTGTCCGGTTCGCCGGTGACCGTGGTGCCGCACCGCGACGTCGAGAAGGTCGACGCGGCGCTGGCGGCGGCGGACGCCGGTGATCGGCTCGTCGTGACGGACGCGGTCTTCTCGGTCGACGGTGACCTTGCCCCGCTGGCCGAGCTGCACGCGGTGGCCCGGGCGCACGGAGCGCTGCTGGTGGTCGACGAGGCGCACGCGCTGGGCGTGATCGGCCCGGCCGGACGGGGCGCCGTCGAGGCGGCCGGGCTGGCCGGCGAGCCGGACGTCGTGCGTACCGTCGTGCTCTCGAAGTCGCTGGGTGGCCAGGGCGGCGCGGTGGTCGCCGCGCCGGAGATCGTCGAGTTGCTGATCAACTCTGCGCGGGCCTTCATCTTCGACACTGCGTTGGCGCCGGCGTCGGCGGGTGCAGCGCTGGCTGCGCTCGGGGTGCTGACCGCGGAGCCGGAGCGGGTCGGCGCGGTGCGGGCCCACGCAGCCGCGCTGGCCGACATCGTCCGCGGGCTGGGGGTCGAGACGGTCGTGCCGGACGCGGCCGTCGTGCCGGCCTTCCTCGGTGACCCGCGGCGGGCGGTCGAGGCGGCGGCGGCGTGTCTCGAGTCCGGCGTGCGGGTGGGTTGCTTCCGGCCGCCGTCGGTCGCGCCCGGGCGTTCCTGTCTGCGGCTGACCGCTCGGGCAACGGTGACGCCGGCCGAGCTGCACCGGGCCGCCGAGGCGCTGACGGCCGCGCTCGGCCGGGACGCCCCGTGAGAGCTGATGTTCTGGCCTGTTTGCTCTGCTCACTCCCACGGAGCAAACGCTCAGTCCAGGTGAGCAGAGCAAAGGCGCCGGCACCCACCTGTCGGGTGCTGAAAACGCAGCGATGAGCGTCCTTCTCGTCTCCGGCACCGGCACTGACGTCGGCAAGACCGTCGTCACTGCCGCGCTGGCGGCGTGCGCGAAAGGCCGCGTCGCCGTCGTCAAGCCCGCCCAGACCGGCACCGCGCCCGGCGCCCGCGGCGACCTGGCCGAGGTCACCCGGCTCAGTGGCGTCACCGACGTCCACGAGTACGCCCGCTACCCCGACCCGCTGTCGCCGCATCATGCGGCGCGGGTCAGCGGACGGCCCGAGCTCGAGTTCGCCGACACCGTCCGCCGCGTCAACGACCTGGACGCGCTGCACGACGTCGTCCTGGTCGAGGGCGCCGGCGGCCTGCTCGTCCCGTTCACCTCAACCGACCGCTGGACGCTGACCGACCTCGCTTCGTCGCTGCACGCACCCGTCCTCGTCGTCACCACGGCCGGGCTCGGGACTCTCAACCACACGGCACTCACCGTCGGACGGCTCGCCGAGGACGGCATCGAACTGGCCGGCATCGTCATCGGCAGCTGGCCGCCCGAGCCGGATCTCGCCACCCGCTGCAACGTCGCCGATCTCGCCGCGATGGCCCCGGACGGGCGGCTCGCGGGCGCGCTGCCGTCGGGAATGGCGACGATGAGAGACTTTCGCAAGCGCGCCCGCGCGGCCCTTGCGCCGCGTTTCGGCGGGACGTTCGACGCGGTGGCCTTCGCGGCCGCTGCGAGATCCCAGTGACAGCGTAGGGAGAACCGTGGACATCCTCGCGACCGCTCGCGCCCTTGTGCTCGAGCAGGGCATCGGCCTGACCCAGGAGCAGGCGCTGCGGTGCCTGCAACTGCCGGACGAGCGGGTCGATGCACTGCTCGACCTCGCCCACGAGGTGCGGACGAAGTGGTGCGGCGACGAGGTCGAGGTGGAGGGGATCGTCAGCCTCAAGACCGGCGGTTGCCCGGAGGACTGCCATTTCTGCTCCCAGTCGGGCGTCTTCGACTCCCCGGTCCGCTCGGCCTGGCTCGACATCCCGTCCCTCGTCCGGGCGGCGAAGGAGACGGCGAACACCGGCGCTACCGAGTTCTGCATCGTCGCGGCCGTCCGTGGACCGGACGAGCGGCTGATGGCCCAGGTGCGCGAGGGCGTGGCCGCCATCCACGAGGCCGTCGACATCAACGTCGCCTGCTCACTCGGCATGCTGACCCAGGAGCAGGTGGACGAGCTGGCCGCCATCGGCGTCCACCGCTACAACCACAACCTCGAATCGGCCAGGTCGTACTTCGGCAACGTCGTCACCACCCACTCGTTCGAGGAGCGCTGGGACACCTGCGAGATGGTCCGCAAGGCCGGCATGGAGCTGTGCTGCGGCGGCATCCTCGGCATGGGTGAGACGGTCGAGCAGCGGGCCGAGTTCGCCGCGCAGCTCGCCGCGCTCGAACCGGACGAGGTGCCACTCAACTTCCTGAACCCGCGCCCGGGCACGCCGTTCGGTGATCAGGAGCCGATGTCGGCCACCGACGCACTGCGCGCCGTCGCCACCTTCCGGTTGGTCATGCCCAGGACGATCCTGCGCTTCGCCGGCGGCCGGGAGATCACCCTTGGCGACCTCGCCGAGCGCGGCGTGCGCGGCGGCATCAACGCAGTCATCGTCGGCAACTACCTGACCACGCTCGGCCGGCCGGCCGACGAGGATCTCGCGATGCTGGCCGAGCTGAAGATGCCGATCAAGGCGCTGGCCCGGGACCTGTGACGGGACAGCTCCGATGACCGACGCGATCTGGTGCGACCGCTGCGGTCAGGGTGCCGCCGACGGCGACCACGCCGCCTGCGCTCGGGCGCGTGCCCTGGAGCCGCCGCGCTACTGCGCGCAGTGCCGCCGCCGGATGGTCGTCCAGGTGACGCCGATCGGGTGGACCGCCCGGTGCGTCGAGCACGGCGAGCTCACCTCGGCCTGACCGGCCCCGGCGTCTTGTTGCTGCTGGGGACGAACCACCGCGCGACCAGTGCCGCGACGTCCTCGTAGCGCGCGCCGACCACGCGCTGCGCAAGGTGCGCGGCGCGGGCATCGGGGCCGACGAGCACGCGCGGCTTGCCGCGGCCCACCCCTCTGAGAATTGCCCGCGCCGCGCCGTCCGGGGTCGAGGAAGCGATCTTGCGGAACCGGCTCTTCAGTGTGTCGAGGTCCTCGCCCGGCACCGCGTCTGCGTGCTCGATGATGTCGGTCCGGACCGCACCGGGATGCACCACGGTCACCTTCACCGGACGCCGGGTGGCTAGCAGCTCGGCGCGCAGCGCCTCGGTGAAGCCGCGGACCGCGAACTTCGACGCGTCGTAGCCGCTCATCCACGGCGCGGACACGATGCCGAACACGCTCGAGATGTTGACCACGTGTCCGTCGCCGGATTCGATCAGGTACGGCAGGAACTCCTTGGTGCCGTGCACGACGCCCCAGAAGTTGACGTCCATGACGCGCTCGAGATCGGCGTAGTCCGTCTGTTCGACCGGACCGACGAACGCGATGCCGGCGTTGTTGTAGATCTGATGGATGGCGCCGAACTCGGCCCGCACATCCTTGGCGAAGCGTTGCACGGCCGCGCGGTCGGACACGTCCAGTGTTGCCTGGTACACGCGGGCGCCGGCCTCCCGCGCCGTCGCCGCCGAGTCGGCCAGCCCGGACGCATCGACGTCACACAGCGCGAGCGACGCACCCTCCCGGGCCAGTCGCGTCGAGAGCGCCCGTCCGATCCCGGAACCGGCTCCTGTGACGACTGCGACCTTGCCCGTGAACGTGCTCATGCCGAGTCGGTACCCAGGGCGGGATCAGCCCAAGCCGGGCAGCCCGTCGATGCTGGTGGCGTTCCTCGTCGCGGCGTAGCTCTCGAAGTACCCCGCCTCCCGCCGCTCCTGCGACCGATCGAGCACGTCGCGGTCCGCCACGTGGTCCAGCAGCGGAACCGAGAAGCCGCACGAGTCGGCGATGCGCAGGACGTCCACGACGATGATCGAGCGCAGCCCGTGGTCGCGGTCCTTGCCGAACTCGGCGCGCAGCGCGGCGAACTCGTCGTCGCCGGGATGCACGGTGTGCCCGCGCCCATGCAGACGGACGATCTTCGGCGGCCCGCTGAAACCGCAGCACATGATCACGATCCGGCCGTTCTCGCGCAGGTGGGCCACCGTCTCGATGCCGCTGCCGAAGTAGTCCAGGTACCCGACGCGGCGCGGGCCTAACACGGCGAACGTGCCGCCCATGCCCTTCGGTGACACGTTCACGTGACCGTCGCCGGCCAGCGGCGCCGTCCCGACGAAGAACACCGGCTGCGCGAGCAGCCAGTCGCGCAGCTTGTCGTCGATCGATTCGTACACCGTCGCCATGCGTGCCGCCGTTCGTCTGGGTTACTCGGCCGGACGCGTCATCGACAGCACGTCCAGGACCTCGTCCAGCTTCTCCTCGCTGATCGCACCCGGCACGTGCCCGCGCTCGACGACGACCTCGCGGATCGTCTTGCGCTCGGCCAGCGCCTGCTTCGCGATCTTGGCCGCCTCGTCGTAGCCGACGTAGTGGTTCAGCGGCGTGACGATCGACGGGGACGACTCGGCGTACTCCTTGCAGCGCTCGACGTTGGCCTCGATGCCGGCGACGCACCGGTCGGCGAAGACCCGCGAGACGTTGGCGATGAGCCGGATCGACTCGAGCACGTTGCGGGCGATGACCGGCAGCATCACGTTCAACTCGAAGTTGCCGGCCGCGCCGCCGAAGGTCACCGCGGCGTCGTTGCCGATCACCTGCGCGACCACCTGGCAGACCGCCTCACACAGGACGGGGTTCACCTTGCCCGGCATGATCGACGAGCCGGGCTGCAGGTCGGGCAGGTAGATCTCCGTGAGTCCGGTGCGCGGGCCGGAGCCCATCCAGCGGATGTCGTTGCTGACCTTGTTCAGACCGACGGCAATCGTGCGCAGCGCGCCGGAGAGCTCGACCAGCCCGTCGCGGGCGCCCTGCGCCTCGAAGTGGTCGCGGGCCTCGGTCAGCGGCAGTCCCGTCTCCGATGCGATCAGCGCGATGACGTCGGCGGCGAACCCGGCCGGCGCGTTGATGCCGGTGCCGACCGCGGTGCCGCCGAGGGGCAGCTCGGCGACGCGGGGAAGCACCGCGTCCAACCGCTCGATGCCGTAGCGGACCTGCGCGGCGTAGCCGGCGAACTCCTGACCCAGCGTCACCGGTGTGGCGTCCATCAGGTGGGTCCGGCCGGACTTCACGACGGACGCGAATTCCACGGCCTTCGCCTCCAAAGCAGCGGCGAGGTGGTCCAGTGCCGGCTGCAGATCGGCGACGACCGCCTTCGTCGCAGCCACATGGATGGCCGACGGGAACTGGTCGTTCGAGGACAGCGGGTCGTTCACGTCGTCGTTCGGGTGGACGGCTGTTCCGAGCCGGTCAGCGGCGAGCGACGCGAGCACCTCGTTGGTGTTCATGTTCGACGAGGTGCCGGAACCGGTCTGGAAGACGTCGATCGGGAACTCGGCGTCCCAGTCGCCGCGGGCCACCTCGGCCGAGGCCGCCGCAATGGCGTCGGCCTTGGCCTGGTCCAGCAGTCCGCGCTGGGCGCGTACCCGAGCGACCGCGCCCTTGATCAGCGCAAGACCGGCGATGAGTTCCCGCTCGATCGGCTGGCCGGAGATCGGAAAGTTCTCGACCGCCCGCTGCGTCTGGGCCCGCCACTTCGCCGCGGCAGGGACCCGGACCTCCCCCATGGAGTCCTTCTCGATCCGGTACTCCTGCGCTTCCGACACGGCGGTTCTCTCCTCGAAATCCGGTGGGTACGGTCTCGAGCCTAGTAACGGCGCCGGACGCGAAGCGGGCCACGTGGGGCATCCCACGCGCCGCGGTTGCTACTGCTGCGGGTAGCCCTGCGGCGGCGGCTGCTGTCCGTACGCCGGCTGCTGCGGGTAGCCCTGGGGCGGGCCTTGCGGAACGCCGGGGGGCGGACCCTGCGGCGCACCGCCGTACCCGGGTTGCTGCGGGTAGCCCTGCGGGACCGGCTGCACCGGGTCGGGCGTCGCCGGCGCCCCGCCGCCGCCGCCGTAGCCGAGCGCCTGCGCCGTCTGCTTGGCCGCGTCGGTCACCGGAATGGCGACGACCGCAGTGCCGTACGCGCAGAGTTCCGTCCACACGTCACCCATCTCGGACGTGTCGAACCGCATGCCGATGACGGCGTTGCCGCCCTTCTGCCGGGCGTGCTCGAGCATCCGACCCATGACCTCGTTGCGACTGTCGGCGAGGTTGCGGGTCATGCCCTGCAGCTCGCCGCCGAACATCGACTTCAGGCCGGCGCCCATCTGCGAGAACGCGTTGCGCGAGCGCACCGTGAGCCCGAACACCTCACCGCAGACGCGCTGGATCTCCCAGCCGGCGATCTCGTTGGTGGTCACCACCATCATGTCGGGATGCTCCCTTGATTGCGGTCGAAGTCCACGGCGGAATAGGCGCGCAACTTGCCGAGCTGGTGCAGCGAGTCGATCAACCGGATCGTCCCGGACTTGGAGCGCATCACGATCGACTCCGTCTGAACCGAGTCCGCGTAGTAGCGGACGCCGCGCAGCAGGTCACCGTCGGTGACTCCGGTGGCGCAGAAGAAGATGTCGTCGCCCTGGACGAGGTCCTCGGTGACCAGTACCCGGTCGAGGTCGTGCCCGGCGGCGATCGCCTTCTCCCGTTCCTCGTCGTCGCGCGGCCACAGCCGCGCCTGCATCACGCCGCCCATGCAGCGCAGCGCGGCGGCGGCGATGATGCCCTCGGGCGTGCCGCCGATGCCCATCAACAGATCGACGCCGGTGCCGGGACGGGCGGCGGAGATGGCCCCGGCCACGTCGCCGTCACTGATGAACCGGATCCGGGCTCCCGCCTCACGGACCTCCTGGACGAGCGTCTCGTGCCGCGGGCGATCGAGGATGCACACGGTGACGTCCTCGGGGTGGCCCCGCTTGGCCTTCGCCACCCGCGCGATGTTCTCCGTCGTCGAGGCGGTGATGTCGATGGCGTCGGCACAGTCGGGCCCGGCGGCGATCTTCTCCATGTAGAACACCGCGGACGGGTCGAACATCGATCCGCGTTCGGAGACCGCGATGACGGAGACGGCGTTCGGCATGCCCTTGGCCATCAGCGTCGTGCCATCGACCGGATCGACGGCGACGTCGCACAGCGGACCGGTGCCGTCGCCGACCTCCTCACCGTTGTAGAGCATCGGGGCTTCGTCCTTCTCACCCTCGCCGATGACCACCACACCGCGCATCGAGACGGTGCCGATCAGCGCCCGCATCGCGTCGACCGCCGCGCCGTCGCCGCCGTTCTTGTCACCTCGCCCGACCCAGCGGCCCGCCGACATCGCGGCCGCCTCGGTCACCCGGACGATTTCGAGCGCAAGGTTGCGGTCGGGGGCCTGCCGAGGCACCGCGAGCGCGGGGGGAACTGCGGTGGCGGCAAACGTGGTGTCGGGGGGTCCGTCGGACATGGCGGCCTTCCTCTCGGCACTGCTGGGCGGTCGCAGCCCTGGCGGGCGGCGCGACGGGTCTCATCTTCGCAGACGGAGGATTCCGCCGGGGTCCGCACAAACCCGCGTGCACCCGGATCTACAGTCGAGCCATGACACGTCACGCGATCATCACTCCGCCGCGCGCCTGAAGCGCGCGGCGGTGAGCCCCGGGGAAGCTGACGGCTGATCCGGCGATCGCGGGTGCGCGCGCCTCCGCCGACCCTCCCGGATCGAGCCTCAGGAGCGATTCTCGTGTCTGCCTCTACTCATCTACGCGCCCGCGCCGGTCTGCTGGCGGTCAGCGGTGGAGCCCTGTTGTGGGGGACCACCGGTGTCGCGGTGCGCATCATCAACGAGCGGTCGGGCCTGGCCGCCGTCTCCATCGGCTGGTACCGAGTGGCCATCGCGGCGGTGGTCGTCGCTCTCGTCTTCCGCGGTCCCGGCCTGCGAGCTGCGGTCGCGGCGTTCCGCCGCCATCCGGTCGCACTGGCTGTCTCAGGCGCCGGCTTCGGCGCCTACCAGGCGTTGTACTTCGTCGGCGTGCAGTACGTCGGCGTGAGCATCTCGACGCTGGTCAGCCTCGGTATCGCGCCCATCGCCCTGACCATCGGTACGGCCCTGGCCCGTCGCCGTCTCCCCGCGGTCAGCGGGCTGGCCGTGCTGGCCTGCGCGATCATCGGGCTGGCGCTCGTCTCCCTGCGCCCGGGCTCGGGCGTCGGCGCCCCGCACCCGGTGCTGGGCGTACTCGCATCGATCGCCTCGGGCCTGGGTTACGCGGGCATCACCGCACTCAGCCGTCGTATGTCACATCTGGACCCACTGCTGCTGACCGGCGTCACGAGTGCGGTCGCGACCGTAGTTCTGCTTCCGATCGCTGTCGCCGGCGGGATGGCCGTACCCCACGACGTGATCGCGAACGGCTGGCTGCTCTACATCGGGGTGGTGCCCACCGTCGCCGCGTACTGGCTGTTCTACCGAGGGCTGCGCTCGACGGTGTCCGAGGTGGCCGGCGTGCTGACGCTCTTGGAGCCGCTGACCGCGGCCGTGCTCGCGGCGATCGTCCTGCACGAGTCGCTCTCCGGCTGGGCGCTCGTCGGCGGCCTGCTGATGTTGATCGCTGTGGGCACGCTCTACCTGCGGCGCCCGGCACCGGAGGTCGGCGACGTGCCGCCACCCTGATACCCGGTACTACTCCACGGCGTCGTGCTCGGCGATCGCCTTGTCGAGGCGCTCGCTGGCGCCGTCCAGCCACCGCTGGCAGATGTCGGCGAGCTGCTCGCCCCGCTCCCACAGGGCCAGCGAGTCCTCGAGCGACTGGCCGCCGGACTCCAGCTTGGCCACGATCTCGCGCAGCTCGGCCCGGGCCGCTTCGTAACTGGGATCCGCCGCGCTCATCCGGACGACCCTACCGAGTCGGCAGTGGCGCCGAACTCGCCGCCGGCCACCCGGATCCGCAGCGTGCCGACCGCGTCGTCCGGGGCGCGTACCACGGTCCCGTCGGCGCGGCGGACAACGGCGTAGCCGCGCTCGAGGGTGGCCTGCGGCGACAGCGAGCGAACGCGTGCGCGGGCGTGCTCGAGATCGACCCGTCCCGCCTCGAGCAGCGTCCCGATGCGGTGGCGGCTGCGGGCGCGCAGCGCGTCGTTGTCGGCGGCCTCGCGCTCGAGACCGGCGCGCACGGTCCGACGAAGCCGCTCGGGCAGGCCGGCCATCAGCTCTCGCTCACGCGCCACCCGGGTACGGATGCAGCCGCGGGTGCGGGCGCGCAGGTCGGTGATCGCGCGTACTTCGTCGGCGAGGTCGGGGACGATCCGTTTGCCGGCGTCCGTCGGGGTGGACGTGGCGAGATCGGCGACCAGGTCGAGCAGCGGGCGATCGGTCTCATGCCCGATCGCGCTGACCACCGGGGTTACCGCGGCGGAGACGGCGCGGACCAGCGTCTCGTTGCTGAAGGGCAGGAGGTCCTCGACGCTGCCGCCACCGCGGGCGATGACGATGACGTCGACCTCGGGATCGCGGTCGAGCCGCCGCAGCGCGTCGACGACCTCGGTGACCGCATTCGCTCCCTGCATGGCGACGTTCTCGAGCCGGAATCGAGCGCCGGGAAGCCGGCGGCGGGCGTTCTCGACGACGTCACGCTCGGCTGCGCCGGCCCGTCCGGTGATCAGCCCGATGGTGCGCGGCAGGAAGGGCAGGCCCCGCTTGCGCTCCGTCGCGAACAGCCCTTCGGCGGCGAGCAGGCGACGCAGCGCCTCGAGACGGGCCAGCAGTTCGCCCAGCCCGACCTGGCGCACCTCGGTCGCGCGCAGGCTCAGCGTGCCCCGCTCGAGGTAGAAGTCCGGCCGGGCCCGCAGCACAACGCGTGACCCCTCGCTGACCGTCTCGGGCAGGACGCCGCGGCCACAGGTCACGGTCAGCGAGATGTTCGCGTCGGGATCGCGCAGCGTGAGGAACTGGGTGGCCACTCCCGGCCGGCGGGTCAGCTGGGCGATCTGCCCGTCGACCCAGATCTCGCCGAGGCGCGAGATCCACTCGCCGATCCGGATCGCCACCACGCGAACCGGCACCGGCGACTCGGCGGAGGTCTCCAGCCGAGCCACGGGGTTACTCGTCGCCGACGGTGTCGAAGCGCGACGGGTTGGCGTGCCGCGGCTTGTTGATCGTCTTGCCCTCGAGCGGGATCTTGTTCGCCGCGGGGACCTTCTTGACTGCCGCCGATGTCTTCTTGGCGACCGGCTTCTTGGCGACGGTCTTCTTGGCGACCGTCTTCTTGACCGCCGGCTTCTTCTCCACCGTCTTCCGCGCAGGTGGTGTCATGGCCGGTGCCTCGTCGGCCATCGCCTCCTGCGCGGGCGAGGAGGTGCCGAGCAGCTCGTCGAGCAGTTGGCTGGCCGCCCGGGCCCGCAGCGCCGGGTCCGGGTCACCCAGGGTCGCGGCGCGGACCTCGTCGACCGAGACCGGGTCGTCGAACGTCGCCCAGGCCGGCGGCTCCTCGCCCGGCGGGCGACGGTTGATCACGTCGTCACCGCGGGCGGCGAGCCGGGCGTAGCGGTGCTGGGCCCGCAGCGACATCTGCAGTGCGCCGCTGACGGCCAGCATCGGCAATTCGATGGCCCGGTCCGGGAGATGCTTCGCCTCGTCCGCCGCAGTGGCCAACAGACCGACGACGGCGCGCACGGGACCCGGTAGCTGCATGCGTCCACCCTGCCCTAAACACCCCGTCCGTACCATCGACGGTATGCACCGAACGGCTCAGGAATCTCGCAAGCGGGTGCTGCTCGCCAAACCCCGCGGCTACTGCGCCGGCGTCGACCGCGCGGTCCAGACGGTCGAGCACGCGCTCGAGCACTACGGTGCGCCCGTCTACGTCCGCAAGCAGATCGTGCACAACCTGCACGTCGTCCGCTCGCTGGAGGCCCGCGGCGCGATCTTCGTCGAGGAGAAC
>JAVHVD010000136.1:0-4915 GCA_032160745.1 Pseudonocardiales bacterium | reverse complement strand
CTGCTCCTGTGGACCAATCGCCGCCGCACGACCGTCGTCAGCCAGCAGCCGGGCGTCACCTACGTCCAGCCCTCGGACCCGATCGACCGGATCTGACCTCCTCGAGGATGCTCCCCGGCTGAGCCGGGTGCGTCGGGTTGCCCCGTCGTCACCTTCGACCTGAAGGAGACCCGGCGGTCGGCCGCCGGCGCCGCGCACGCGGCACGCGCCGGGGGTCACCCGGTTGCGTCGAGCGAATCGATCCGGCTGAGCAGGTCACCGGCCTTGTGGAGCGCTGAGCCGGCTCCGGAGCACGCGGAGCACGACGGGGTGAGGTCCATCGCCGTGACCGCCGCGTACGACGGACCGTTCGTGGTCGGCAACGGCCCCGCGAAACCAGGCTGCTGCTGCGTCCCGCCCGGCACCGGATCGCCGCCCCACCACACATTTCCGTTCGCGGTGGAGAACGCTGAACTCGACGCGAAGTACCCGTTGTAGAAGATCGAGTTCGTCACCGAGTGACCCGAGCCCGCGAGATCCACCTTGCCGTGACTGTTCAGGCCGGTGTCGGGCTTGTCGGTCATGTACGACGTGACGTTCTGGATTTTCCACCCGCCCGGCGTCGACTGGCTCGACGAGATCGAGTCACCGATGATCGAGTGGTCGAGCACGTTGAGGAACAGCGAGTTGGACACCACCACGTTGTCGAAGCTGGTGAGGTTCTGGTCGCCCGGATACACGCCCTGGGCCAGGAACGGGCCGAAGACGTCGTGGTCGACCGTCAGGTTCTTCTGATCCAGGCCACCACCCCAGATCTGGATGCCGTCGACGTGCGTGCAGTTCTGACTCGCGATGCTCTGCGCGCCGGCGTTGAACCCGTAGCCGGCCCACTGCGGGTGCTCTCGGTGTTCGTACAGCCACGAGTCCCGGACCGTGATGTTGTACAGCGCGGCGTGGCTGTTGTTGTTGATCGCGCCGGTGTAGCGATCCTGGATTGCGTCCTGGCCGTTGTCGTGGATCAGGTCGCGCTCGATCGTGATGTCGTGACCGGCCAGCGAGATGCCCTCACCGTCGGACTTGTAGCCGTACGCCCAGGTGCTGTACGTGCCGTTGTCGAAGACTTCGAGATTGCGGAGCGTCACGAACGACGTGCTGTCGCTCGCGAGGTCGACACCGGATTTCGCTCCGTAGACCATGATGCCGCTGCGGTGGCCGCCGTCGATCACGATGTGGCTCGAGCCGGGAATCGAGATTCCGGCCGAACGGGCCGAACCGGTCGGCGAATAACTCGACTGGTCGCAGTACGGCAGCATGGTGCTCCGGCCGCCGAACACCACCGCGGTTCCGTTGTGCCCGGCATCCGAAGCCAACCGGATCGTGATCGGTGCGGTGGCGGTACCGCTGGCGCGCACGGCCAGCTGCGTCTGGTACTGCATTCCGCACGCGACCCCGGGACGGGACGCCGCGAAGTCGTAGTTCGACCCGCAGGAGCTCGACCCGCCGTCGATGAGGATCTGGTCACCGGGACGGACGACCGACCAGTTGATGTTCGCCAGTTCGTTCCAGCCCGTCGCCCACGACTTGCCGTCGGCGTTGCTGCCGTTGCGCGACACGTACCAGGTCGCGCCGGTCGAGGCGGGCGCCGTACTCGTGGCCGGTGGGCTGGTCGGGGTGCTTGTCGCGCTAGTCGGCGCGGCGCTCGACGGGGTGGCCGTCGTCGGTGCGGTCGAGGTCGCTGCGCTGGCCGTCGTCGGTGCGGTCGTCGCCGCGGCATCGGCGAAGGCGAAGTCGTCGACGGTCAGGGTGCCGATCGACTGCAGGCTCAGCCCGAAGCTCAGCCGCGCGGCGTCGCTGGGCACCGCTGCCGTCGTGTACCGGCTCTGTGCCCAGGTCGAGCTCTTCGCGACTGTCGGGCCGTTGAACCAGAACACCCACGAGCCGGTGCTCTTGCTCAGGTACCAGCCGACCCACTGCACCTTGCCGGACGTCTTGTACCAACCGCTCAGCGAGTACCGGTGGCCGGTCGAGACGTCCGGGGCGCAGCCGGACGTGCCCATCTGCACGGCCAGGCGCTGCGCGCCGGAGCGGTAGGACGAGATGGACACCTTCTCGGCGTACGTGCCGGAATGGGCATCGGTCGTGCGGGCGAATGTGTGCGTGTTGGTTCCCCAGCCGTTGGTTTGCCAGCAGCTGGGGACTCCGTTCGTCGCCTGCTCGAGCGAGGGGTTGGTCACGCTCGCCGCCGTGGCGGCTTGACCCGTCGTGACGCTGACGAGCAGGGCGAGCGGAACCGCAAGCGCGGACAGCAGCGCCGTCCAGCGCAGGGTGTGGCGGTTTCGGGCACGCGCGTGTCTGGGGCTGGTGGGGGTCACTGGAAGAGCACTCCTAGGCCGGCTCAGCTGTTGTGTGCCGGGTGTCGGGTGCCCGCGGCGGCCGACTCAGGCCTTCGCGGACATCGGCGGTCAGTTCCCCCCGAAAAAAGCATGTCGCCAGCATCGGCTGACGACCACGGAAGTTTAACGCACCGTTCGTCCGACCGAATTTGGATGCTCCCTGCCGGTCGTGCGGTGCGACACGCAGGCCCGTGAACCCGGGCGTGCGAGGCCGGCCGTGGGATGCGACACAGCGGTCCGCTGCCTCGTTGCGCAGCGGCCCACCTGGCACGGTGCGGCGAGCAGCGCGCACGATCGACGTTCGGCAGTGTGTAGCCAACTGTCCCGGCTCACCGCTGACCGCGGGACGTACGCCAGGGCCAGGACGACGCAACGACCGCGGCGGCCTGCCCGCCGGAGGGTGCGCGCGTGCCGACCGATGCGGGAATGAGCACGAACGCTCGCGGTTGGGACAGCTGGTATTTGCTATCGCAATCACTTGAGGCAGTCATGCCGGCCGTCACCGCTGACACGTTGACCCTTCCCCGCGTGCCCGCCGCGGCGCTGGGCGACACCGAGCGGGACGTCCGCCAGGTCTCGACCGGACCGAAGCGCGTTGGTGACCGGCATCCTTGAGGTGGGGTTTGCGTACCGTGCGGTGAGACCGCGGGTCAGCGTGCGGTGCTTGCACTGACCGGGCTGATCTCGATCTCGCTCGGAGTCGTGTACGGGATACGACCCGACATCGGCGCAGTCACGGCATCGCCGGCGCACGGGTGGATCGCATCGCCAAGGCCGCCGGCTGCAACAAGAACCTGATCTATGTCTACTTCGAGAACAAGGAGACGCTCTTCGCCACGGTGCTCCAACAGAACCTGCTCTGCGTATACGCGGACCTCACCTTCACCGCCGACGATCTCCCCGGCTACGCCACGCGGGTCTTCGACTTCGCTATCGCGTACCCGGACCTCATGCGACTTATGGCGTGGTCGAACCTCGAACGGAACACGCACACCCTGGCCGAACGCGTGGTCTCGCATGACGACAAAGTCGCAGAGATGACGAAGGCGCAGAACGCCGCCCAGCTAGCAACGACCTTCCCCCCGTCGTTCCTGCTGACTGCTGTCATGACGCTGGCGACGGCCTGGACCGCAGCAAGTCCGTTCGGTGCCTCGCTCGACCCCGACTCAGTCAAGGGTCTAGCCGAGCTGCGACAGCGGGTCGCCGACGCAGTCGCATTGTTCTCGAAACCCTAGACCGGTCAATGGTCCGCGCACTCATGGTGCGTGGGTTGCGGGATTGAGCGTCGCTGAGGGATCGGGACTAACGCTGAATGATCCTGCGAGGGTGAGAGCGATGGCGGTAGGCGGTTGAACGGCTCGCTCTGGCTGGCCGAGTTCAGGTCGGGCACCCGGCGCACGATCAGCCGGACGGCGACCTGCTGGTCGCGGCGCCGGGAGCCGAACGTGGTGTAGCCGATCTCGGCGACCTGCGCGTCACTGATCCGGCGCTGCTGGTCCTCAGCGAAGATGGCGTTCGGGTACTTGATGGTCGTCCAGGGGCGATGCCCGCGAGCGCTTTGGCGCCGGCTCACTTGGCGGGCGGTGATCGAGAACCGGGTGCCGTGACGCCCGGGGTGCGGCGATCACCTCGTGGTGGTAGAACGCGGAGTCCGCGCGCAACACCCGCACCCCGGTCGCGCCGGCCTTGGTTGCGCTGATCAGCGCGTCCGCGACCAGCCGGGCGGCTCCCTTCGTCGAGTTCGTCGAGCGCCTCCGCAGCCGTGCCGCGGCGATCACCGGGGAACATGATGGTGTCGAGACGATCGCGGTCAGCGCGTTGAGGATGATCTTTTTCCCGGCCCGGTCAGCCCGCCGCTACGGCGTCGCGACCACCTTCGTAATTGCCTTACGTTGACTCACCGTCAGCCCCATCGACCGGCCCTTATCCGAACCAGCTCAACCAGCCCGGCAGACACGCCGCTTCCGGGCATCCTCAGATGAGGCAACGACCCCACCTACGCGAACATCTTGCGTGAGTCAACGCGGGAACTTTACGTGGCAAGCAACCGGGGGGACAATTGCTTTGTGCGCCCGGAACGGCTCATCTGTTGTGGGAGAAGGCGGTCGCGATCACACCGGGCATCGACCGAACTCACCCGGCCGGGTCTCATCGCGCGGGACATGCTTTGCGGTCGGCGACGCCGGACGGCGACATGATCGTCCGATACAAGTGCGCGGAGCCGTCCGAAGCAGTCGCCGGGTCTCTTGACGACCGCATCCGAGGTCGTGGACTGCCTGAAGATCCACTCCCGTATGACGGCACACCATGATCGAGAACGCGCTCGAACGGGCTCTCACGCGCCGGCAGGTGCTGGCCGTCGGTTTTGCGACATCCACGCTGTTGCTGGTCGGCTGCGGCTCCGCCGAGCACGACGCGGTGGGCTGGCGCTTCGTTGACGATCGGAACAAGACGGTGACGTTGCGCCGACGGCCGACGCGCATCGTCGCATACAGCACGGCAGCCGCTGCGCTTTTCCGCTGGGGCGTCACGCCCGTTGGTGT
>JAVHVD010000135.1:0-3065 GCA_032160745.1 Pseudonocardiales bacterium | reverse complement strand
CGGGCCGACCGGCGCCGGCAAGACCACGCTGACCAGCCTGCTACCGCGACTCTACGACCCGTCGTCCGGGCGGATCCTCCTCGACGGCGACCCCGTCGAGGAATTGCAGCTGGAGTCGCTGCGCTCGCAGTTCAGTATCGTGCTGCAGGAGCCGCTGCTGTTTTCCGGCAGCATCGCCGACAACATCCGCTACGGGCGTCTCGACGCGACGCAAACCGAGATCGAAGAGGCTGCGAAGGCCGCCAACGCGCACGACTTCATCAGCCGGTTGCCTAAGGGCTACCGCACGCCCCTCGGCGAGCGCGGCGTCAAGGTCTCCGGCGGCGAGCGCCAGCGAATCTCCGTGGCACGAGCCTTCCTGCGCGACGCGCCGATCCTGATCCTCGACGAGCCGACGTCCTCGATCGACTCGCGTACCGAGGAGGTCATCCTCGATGCCCTCGATCGGTTGATGGTCGGCCGGACGACGATCATGGTTGCGCACCGGCTCTCGACGGTCCGCCACGCCGACCAGATCCTGGTGCTCGACCACGGTCAGCTCGTGCAGCGCGGTACGCACGACGAGTTGGTCGAGCAGGACGGGCTGTACCGGAAGCTGTGGCAGGCGCAGATCCACGCGCGCAAGCGGCCGGTCAGGCCGGCCGACTCGCGCGGCCTGTTCATGCCGTGGCCACACCCGACCCCGGAGCCGATGGAGGGCGTCGGATGACCGGGCGGCCGAAGATCGTCCTGCTCGGCATGCTGACGAAGATGCCGGTCGGGGGCGTGCAGTGGCAGGTGGCGCAGTACCTGCTCGGTTTCGAGCGGCTGGGCTACGACGCCTATTACGTCGAAGCGCATGCCCGGACGCCGTCGATGTTCGTTGGGCCCGACGACGACGGCAGCGTGGCTGCCGCTGCCTTCCTCGACCGGCTGATGCACCGGCTCGGACTCGGCGACCGCTGGGCCTTGCACGCCCTGCACGCCGACGGCCGCGTTTACGGCATGAGTAGCCCGGCGCTGAACCGGGTGTACCGCGAAGCCGCGGTCATCATCAACCTGCACGGCGGCACGCTACCGCTGCCGGAGCACACGGCCACTGGACGGCTCGTGCTGCTCAACACTGACCCGGTCCAGCTCGAACTCGAACTCGATCGCGGCGAGCGCCGCTCGATCGAGTTCACCGACGCGCATGCGGCGCTGTTCACCTGGGGCCTGAACCACGGCAACGCCGACTGCATGCTTCCATGGGTACACCGCTACGGCTTCATTCCGTCGCCGCCGCCCGTCCTGATCGACCAGTGGGCCAACACCGTGGAGCCGCACGACGCGCCGTTCACCACGATCGGCAACTGGCGGCAGAGTTGGCGCGAGTTCACGTTCCGCGGCGAGCGGTACACGTGGAGCAAGCACCACGAGTTCCTGAAGGTCGTCGACCTGCCATCGCGCGTGCACGCCGCGCTCGAGCTCGCCCTGTCGAGCTATCAACCGGAGGACCGCGCGCTCCTCGAGAAGCACGGCTGGCGCGTGCAGCACGCGCTCGACGTCTCGTCCGACCTCGATGCCTACCGCGACTACGTCGTCGGGTCGCGCGGTGAGTTCACGGTCGCGAAGGACCAGAACGTGCGCTTCCGCAGCGGCTGGTTCAGCGAGCGCAGCGCCGCCTACCTCGCCGCCGGTCGCCCCGTCGTCATGCAGGACACCGGGTTCGGTGCGGCGTTGCCGACGGGGGAGGGACTGATCGCCTGGACCGACGCCGACAGTGCCGCAGCCGCGATCGAGGACGTGGTTGCAGACGACAAGCGGCATCGCCGCGCGGCGGCCGCGATTGCCCGCGACTACCTGGCCCACGACGTCGTCCTCGGGGCGATGCTCGACCACCTCGGTCTGCCGGGGCCGCCGAGACGCGCTGCCGCGGAGCACACGCGCGCGCTGCCCGCCAACCTCGACCTGCGGCCGACCTCCCGTCGCCCGCTCGTGCTCGCGCCAGCCAGCGAGGCGGTCGCGACCGGGCGGCCGATCCCCACCGTCGCGGCACCGCGCGGGGCGGTCGAGGCGAGCATCGTGATCGTCGTGCGTGACAACCTGGCGGTGTCCCGGCTCGCGATCGAGAGCGTGCTCGCGGACACGGCGGGTGGGTACGAGGTTCTGCTCGTCGACAACGGCTCCGCCGAGCAGACCGCCACCTACCTCGCCGCGATCGCGGCGCGGCACCGGCACATCCGCCTGGTCCGCAACGACGAGAACCTTGGCTTCGCTCCCGCCGTCAATCAGGCCCTCGCCCTCGCCCGCGGCGCGACGCTCGTCGTCCTCAACAACGACGTGATCGTCACACCCGGCTGGCTCGCGGGGTTGCAGACCCGTCTCGCCGACCCTTCAGTCGGGTTGATCGGCCCGGTCACGAACCGGTGCGGCAACGCGGCGGAGGTGCCCGCCCCGTATCGGACCTACGGCGAGCTGCTCGCGTTCGCCGCCGACCGCGCCGCCGACCGCGCGGGCGACGCGTTCGAGCTGCCCGTCGCGACGCTCTTCTGCGCGGCGCTGCGTCGCGAGGTCTACGAAGAAGTCGGCCCGCTCGACGAGCAGTTCGAGCTCGGTCTGTTCGAGGACGACGACTGGTCCCGCCGCGTTCGCGAGCACGGCTATCGCGTCCTCTGCGACCCGACCGTCTTCGTCCACCACTTCGGCGAGGCGACGCTCGGGCAGCTGGCGGCGCAGGGCCGCTATGGCGCGCTGTTCGACGCCAATCGCGCCCGCTTCGAGGCCAAGTGGGGTCGGCCGTGGACCACGCACGAGCGCCGGCCCGATTCGGCCTATGAGGCGTTGCGAGAGCGGGCGCGCGAGGTGATCATCGCGGCAGTCCCCGCCGGTGCGCTCGTCGCCGTGGTTAGCCATGGGGACGACGTGCTGCTCGACCTGCCCGGTCGCCGCGGCCGGCACTTCCCGTGCATGTCCGACGGCACGTACGCCGGGCACCACCCGGCCGACGACGCCGACGCGATCGCTCTCCTCGTCGACGCCCAAGCCGCCGGCGTGGAGTATTTGGCCCTGCCCGAACCGACCTCATGGTGGCTGGACTTCTATCC
>JAVHVD010000134.1:0-2763 GCA_032160745.1 Pseudonocardiales bacterium | reverse complement strand
ACTGCGGCGGGGAGAGTGCTCGCATGCGACTACTGATCATCGGCGGCTCCTCGTTCCTCGGCCGGGCCTTCGCCCAGGAGGCACTGGCGCGCGGTCACGTGGTGACGACGTTCAACCGCGGCGTCAGCTCGCCGGACGTCGAGGGCGTCGAGGCCCTGCGCGGTGACCGCAGCGATCCCGCGGCGATGGCCCAGCTGGCCGAGCGGGAATGGGACGCCGTCGTCGACACGTGTGGCTACGTGCCCCGGGTGGTCCTCGCCTCCGCCGAGCTGTTGGCCGGCCGCGTCCCGGCGTACGCGTATGTCTCGAGCATCTCCGCCTACTCCCCGTGGCCGGCGCAGCGCGTCGACGAGTCGGCGCCGACCCACGAGTGCGCCCCGGACGCGGGGCCGGACGACGGCGATTACGGGGTGCTCAAGGCGGGCTGCGAACGGGCGGTGCAACAGGCGTACGCCGGGGGCGCGCTCGTTATCAGGCCGGGCCTCATCCTCGGGCCGTTCGAGAACGTGGGCCGGCTGCCCGCGTGGCTGCTGCGCATGCAGCGCGGTGGCCGGGTGCTCGCGCCCGGGAAGCCCGACCAGCCGATGCAGCTGGTCGACGCCCGGGACATCGCGATCTTCACTCTCGACGGGCTGGAGCGCGGCCTGACCGGCGCCTTCAACGTGACCGGTCCGGCGGGCAATGCCACCTTCGGCAGCTGGCTGGGGGACTGCCGCGCCGTGACGGGTTCCGACGCCGAGCTGGTGTGGGTCGACGATGCGTTCCTGCTCGAGTCAGCGGTCGAGCCGTGGTCCGAGCTGCCGCTGTGGATGCCGATGGACGAAGAGTCCGAGCACATGTGGGACTCGAGCACCGAGGCCGCGGAGCGGGAGGGGCTGGCGTGCCGGCCCGTGCGTGACACGGTCGCGGACACCTGGGCCTGGCTCTCGATGTCCGGACCTGCACCGCAACGTCCGGATCGTCCGCAGCACGGCATCGACCCGGACAAGGAGCAGCGCATCCTGGCCGCGTGGGACGCCCGCAGCTGATCGAACAAAGCCTGCCCCTAGCCATCGCGCCGGTGGGACCATCGCCGCGCATGGTCCCGATCGAGGCCTAGGAGGCAGTTATGAGGATCGGAAAGCCCAGCCCCGCTTTGGTGGTAGCGATCATCGCGCTCTTCGTCGCGGCAGGCGGTACGGCGTACGCGGCGACGGGCTCGTTCGTCAACATCACCGATCCGGTGAACGCAGCCCAGAAGGCGAAGGTCGACACGGCAGGCAGGCTGAACGTCGGTGACGGCTCCGGAGCGTTGACCATCGACGGCAGCACTACCAGCCGCGAGAGCCCGACCAACCTGCTGTTCCGCAGCGCGGCGTTCCCCAGCGGAACCTGTTCCGTGCTCGCCACGCCCCCAGCCGGCAGAGCCCTGATCATCAAGTCCATCGCTGCGGACGTCATCGCCCTCACCAGCCCCCCCGGGGGCGGCACCTATGCGGGCTTCTGGCTGGGCAGCGGCAGCAGCAGCTGCGAAAGCTTCGTTATGGACATCAACCCGTCCGGTGTCGGCCTGATCAACCAGCCGTTCGAGCCCGGACTCGCGGTGCCCGCGGGGAAGAGTCTGATGGTCTTCTCCAACGCCATCAGCTCCGAGGTGTTCGCCTTCGGCTACTCGGTTCCTGCCAGCGCCGTCCCGGCCGCCGCGGCGGTGGCGACGACCGGGACCGCGGCGAAGGCGCGGTCCATGCAGCAGCGCTGATCGCGGCGGTCGACGGAAGCCCCCACACGTGGGGGCTTCCGTCCCGCGCACCCGAGTGGTTGGCTGCGCAAACGGGCCAGTCCAGGGGAGTGCGCATGGTCAAGATCTCGGTCACGGTGGATGGGGAACGCCACGAGGACGAGGTGGAGCCCCGCCTCCTGCTCGTGCACTACCTCCGGGAGCGGCTCGGCAAGGTCGGCACCGTCGTCGGGTGCGACACGAGCAACTGCGGTGCCTGCACGGTCCATCTCGACGGCAACAGCGTGAAGGCGTGCAGCGTGCTCGCCGTACAGGCCGATGGGGGTGACGTCACCACCATCGAGGGCCTGGCGAACGGCGAGTGGCACCCGGTGCAGGCCGCGTTCAAGGAGTGTCACGGGCTGCAGTGCGGCTACTGCACGCCCGGGATGATCATGGCTGCGGTCGACCTGCTGTCCAACAACCCGGCCCCCAGCGAGGACGAGATCCGCGAGGGGCTGGAAGGCAATCTGTGCCGCTGTACCGGCTACCAGAACATCGTGAAGGCTGTGCAGCTCGCAGCCGAGGGCGGTGCGCGATGACCGACACCGCCGAACGCGTCACCCGGGAGAGCTCCGTCGGCCGGCCGCTGCGCCGCAAGGAGGATGCGCGCCTCGTGACGGGTCGCACGAGCTGGACGGACAACCTCTCGGCGCCGGGCATGCTGCACATGGCGATCCTGCGCAGCCCGATGGCGCATGCCCGCATCACCCGCGTCGACGTGTCGGCCGCCCTGGCCCAGCCGGGCGTCGTCGCGGCGTTCTCCGGCGCCGACCTGGCCGACAAGCTCGGCTCGATGCCGTGTGTCTGGCCGGTCACGGACGACATCGTGATGCCCGCGCACCCACCGCTCGCGCACGAAGAGGTGCGGTACGTCGGGGACGCGGTTGCCGTCGTCATCGCCGGTGACCGTTACCAGGCGGCCGATGCGCTGGAGGCCATCGAGATCGACTACCAGCCGCTGCCGCCGGTTCTCGACATGGAGGCCGCACTCGCCGAGGGCGCAC
>JAVHVD010000133.1:0-5050 GCA_032160745.1 Pseudonocardiales bacterium | reverse complement strand
GCGCCGCCGCCGAGCCCGGCGCCGAGTCCGGTCGGCGCGGTCGTGCGGGTGGTCGGCGTCGGCGCCGCACCCGACTCGCGCCAGGCCGCGGCCGTGACGCCGTGCTTCGTCAGTGCCGCCAGCGCCTCGATGCGGTCACCGGCCTGCCGCACCGGTTCGGTCTCGAGCCCGGACAGCAGCGACCGGTAGAGCGCGCTGCGGCCGGTCAGCTCCTCGTGGGTGCCCGCGTCGACGACCCGGCCGGCGTCGAGCACCACCACCCGGTCGGCCAGGTGCAGCGTCGAGATCCGGTGCGCGATGAGCAGCGTCGTGCGGCCGCTGAGCACCTCACGCAACCCGTCGTGGATCGCCTCTTCGGTGTGCACGTCCACCGCGCTGGTCGCGTCGTCCAGCACGAGCACCCTGGGATCGGGGAGGATCGCCCGCGCGAGCGCGATCCGCTGCCGTTGGCCGCCGGACAGCGTCAGCCCGCGCTCGCCCACCACCGTGTCGTAACCGCGCGGCAGCTCGCGGACGAAGTCGTCGGCCTGCGCGGTGCGGGCCGCCGCCTCGATCCGGTCGTCGGTGGCGTCGGGTCGGCCGTAGGCGATGTTGGACCGGATGGTGTCGGAGAACAGGAAGCTCTCCTCGAACGCGACACCCACCCGCCGCCGCAGCGAGTGCAGCGTGACGTCGCGGACGTCATGGCCGTCGATGAGTACCCGCCCGGCCTGCGGGTCGTGGAAGCGCGAGACGAGCGTGGCGAGTGTGGATTTGCCGCTGCCGCTCGCCCCGACGACCGCCACACGTTCACCGGCCGCGATGCGCAGGTTGAGCCCGTCCAATACCGGTGTCGCGGGGTCGTAGCCGAACCGCACGTCCTCGAAGACGATCTCGCCGCGGATGTCGTCGAGAGCGACCGAGCCGGGTGCGTCGGCGATCGCCGGCTTCAGGTCGAGCAGCTGGAAGATGCGCTCGACCCCGGCTCGCGCCTGCTGGCCGACGGTGAGCACGCCGGCGAGCTGGCGCGCCGGCGCCGCGAACTGGCCGACGTAGGTCGAGAACGCGAGAAACGTGCCGAGGCTGATCCGGCCGTGCAGGGCGAGCAGGCCGCCGAACACCAGGATGGCCACCTGCGCCAACGTCGGAATCGCCTCGAGCAGCGGCTGGTACCGCGCGTTCAGCCGGGTGGCCCGCATGCGCGAGCCGTACAGCCGCTGGGCGGCGGCGGTGAGCCGGCGGACCTCGCGCGCCTCCTGCCCGAACGCCTTGACCACGCGCACCCCGGTGACGCCCTCGTCGACGATCTGCGCGACGTCGCCCTCACGCTGCTGGCCGTCCCAGCTCGCCGGGAACACCCGGCTGCGCATCCGGTAGGACACCGCGAACAGGGCCGGCACCACGACCAGCGCCAGCAACGCCAGTAGAGGCGACAGGACGAACATGACCGCCAGCGACAACAGCATCAGCAACACGTTGCCGGTCATCAGCGGCAAGAAGTTGAGCAGGCTCTGGACGAGCGCGGAGTCGGAGTTGGCCCGCGACACCAGCTGCCCGGTGGGCATCCGCGACAGCGTCGCCAGATCGAGCTGCTGCAGGTGGTCGTGCATCGCGTTGCGCAGGTCGAGCTGCACCGCCAGCGCCACCTGCCCGCCGCGGTACCTCCGCACGTAGGCCAGGACGAAGGCCAGCGCCGCCGCGGCGAACAGCAGTACCAGCCACGGCCACAGCGCGTCGCGGCGCGTGACCACCACGTTGTCGACGATCTGCCGCGCAATCAGCGGCACGATCGTCTGTGACGCGCTACCGGCGACCGACGCCGCCACGGCGATGATCACATTGCGGCGGTGGCGCATGAGCTGGCGCCACAGCCGACGCACCCACCCCTCAGGCGGGTTCACCCGCGCCCGCCGGCGAGGCGTTCGGCCGAGAGCCGGTCCAGGGCTGCGCCCAACCCGGCGAGCGCGTCGACGGTTCGGTCGGGATCATCGGCATGCCGCAGCACCGCGTCGAAGCGGCCCAGCATCGCGGTCTCGGCGTTCTCGAGCGTGGCCAAACCCTGTGGGGTGAGCCGCAGGCCGACGACCCGCTGGTCATCCATGTTCTGCTCGCGCACCAGCAGCCCCCGGCGGCACAGAGCGTCCACACTCGCGCTGATCGTCGGCTTGCCCAGCGCCAGCCGGGCCGCGACGTGCGAGGCGCGCTCGTCGCCGTCCACGACCGCCGCCAGCACCCGGTAGTGGGCCAGGCTGAGCTGGCCCGAGACGTGCTCGAGCAGGCGGGACATTCGTACCAGGGCGCGCAGGGCTTCGGCTCGATCCACGTGCTCCGACAGTACACGAATTGGTTCGACGGTCGAACTATCCCCCATTCCGCTTCTGCCTCAAGCGTCGCCGGGGCAATGGTTCCAGCTTGAGCTGACCAAGGGCGTTTTGACCAGCCGCGCTAGCTGCTGAGCGCGCGGACGGAGTCGACGAACCGGTGGGCCGGCGCGGCCAGGCGATCGCGCAGTTCGAAGAACGTCTCGGCCGCCCGCACCCCCTTCCACCGCGGCGGCAGCACCTCTGGTGCCAGCCCCGGGTCCAGGTAGGGCAGCCGCCGCCAGTCGGTCAGCGCGCCGATGTAGTCGGCGAACGCCTGCCGCTCGTCCGGTGAGCGGCGCCGCCGGTAGCGCGTGAGCGTGCCCGCGTACCGGTTGAGGAAGTCGTCGTAGAGGCCCTGCAGCCGCTCGAGATCCCACCACTGCGGCACCTTGGCCTTCACCTGCCCGAAGCCCACGTGCTCGGAGCAGAAGAGGTCGACGTATCCGGTCAGTCCGTTGCGCTCCAGCACGTCGCGGGTCTCGTCGAGCAGGTGGGCCGGCGCGATCCACACGCCGGCCGACACCGTGCCGAAGCCGAGCCAGGCGAGCCGCGAACGCAGCTGGTGTCGCTTGTCCCGCTCGATTTCCGGGACGCTGAACACCGCCACCACCCAACCCTCGGTAAGGGTGGCGCGGCCCCGTTCGAAGATCCGCCGATCACCCTCGTCCAGAATCGCCCGGGCCGCGTCGGACAGGCCGTACCCGGCCACCCCGTCGACCCGCTCGGCCACCAGGATCCCGCGCCGCTTCAGCCGTGAGATCGAGGAGCGCACCGCCGGTTCGTCCACCCCGAGTTCGGCCAGCAACCGGATGATTGCCGCCACGCTCAGCCAGCCGCCGACCTCGCGCGCGTACAGGCCGTAGACGGTGACGATCAGCGCCCGGGGCGTCTGGCCACGCACGTTGGCGTCGTCGTCCGGGACCGTCACCCGGCCACGATAGCGCCGGCGCCGACGATCTCTTACCTCGCGCTCCCTTGACTGTCGTCACCAGAACGGAATACTTGGACCATGACGACGAGCGGCGGGACGGCGGGCCGGTCCGCGCACGTCGACACGTTCTGCCGCGACAATCTGCCGCCGCCGAACAGCTGGCCGCAGTTCCTCTTCGAGCTGCCCGAACTGCGGTACCCCGAACAGCTGAACTGTGCCGTCGAGCTGCTCGATCGAACTATCGACCGGGTCGGTCGGGACCGGCTCTGTGTCCTCTCGCCCGAAGGCGGCACGTGGACATACGGCGAGCTGGCCGACCAGGTGAGCCGGATCGCGCACGTCCTCGTCGAGGACTTCGGGATCGTTCCGGGCAACCGGGTGCTGCTGCGCGGGCCGAACAACTTCTGGCTGGCGGCGTCCTGGCTCGCCGTCCTCAAGGCGGGCGCAGTCGCGGTGACGACGATGCCGCTGCTGCGGCCGACCGAGATCGTGACGCTGAGCGACATCGCCCGTCCGCAGCTGGCGCTGTGCGACTCCCGATTCGTCGCCGACCTGCTCGCCGCGGCGGTCCCCGACCTGCCGATCGTCACCTACGGCGATACCGCCGCGGCCGACGACCTGATCAGCCGGACGGCCGGGAAGCCGGCGGACTTCGACGCCGTGCCGACCTCGGCCGACGACGTGGCGATGCTCGCGCTGACGTCCGGCACCACCGGCCGGCCGAAGGCGACGATGCACTTCCACCGCGACGTGCTGGCCATCGCCGACACGTTCAGCGCCCACGTCGTGCGCCCGGTCGCCGACGACGTTTTCATCGGCACTCCGCCGCTCGGCTTCACCTTCGGCCTCGGCGGTCTGCTCGTCTTCCCGTTGCGCGCCGGCGCGTCAACGCTGCTGGTGGAGCGGGCGACGCCGGACGAGCTCGCCGAGATCATCGCCGCCCGCGGGGCCACCGTCTGCTTCACCGCGCCGACCGCGTACCGGGCGCTCTTGGCCGGCGGGCACGCGGCCAAGCTCACCGGTCTGCGCCGGGCCGTGTCGGCCGGCGAGCACCTGCCGGAGTCGACCTGGCACGCGTTCGTCGAGGCCACCGGGCTGCGCCTCATCGACGGCATCGGGTCGACCGAGATGCTGCACGTCTTCGTGTCCGCCGCGGACGACGACATCCGCCCCGGTGCCACCGGGCGCGCGGTGCCGGGCTACCAGGTGACCGTCCTCGACGACGCGGGTGCGCCGGTCGGCCCAGGTGTCGCCGGCCGGCTGGCGGTGAAGGGCCCGACGGGCTGCCGCTACCTCGCCGATGCGCGGCAGGCGGTCTACGTCCAGGACGGGTGGAACGTCACCGGCGACACCTACGTCCGCGACGAGGACGGCTACTTCTTCTACCAGGCCCGCACCGACGACATGATCATCTCGGCCGGTTACAACATCGCCGGTCCGGAGGTCGAGGAAGCGCTGCTCGTCCATCCCGGCGTGCTCGAGTGCTGCGTCGTCGGCGTCCCGGACGAGCAGCGCGGCCAGGTGGTGAAGGCGTTCGTCGTCGCCGCGGCGGATGCGGCGCCCGGCACCGAGCTCGCCGCGGAGTTACAGGCCTTTGCGAAGCAGCGCATCGCGCCGTACAAGTACCCGCGGACGATCGAGTTCGTCGACGCGCTGCCCCGCACCAGCACCGGTAAGGTCCAGCGCTTCAAACTCCGCGAACCCGGCGCCACGGCGCCCTCCGGCTGAGACGAGCAGGAGACAGCGTGCGCATCGCAGTGATCGGCGGCGGCCCGGG
>JAVHVD010000132.1:0-4559 GCA_032160745.1 Pseudonocardiales bacterium | reverse complement strand
CGGCACCCGCTGACTCCGGTGGTGCCGACCGCCCGAGCGATCGCCGATGCCGCGTTGGCGTATTCGGCACTTGGTCCGGTGCGGGCGATGGTCACATCCGCGGTGCAACGCAACGCCTGCAGCCTGGTCGAACTCGTCCGCGAACTCGACGACGGACCGCAGAACGGCAGCTACTTTCTCAGGCGAGCGCTGCGCGCCGCGGCGTTCGGTGCCCACTCCGAGGCCGAGGCGGCAGCAACCGACAAGCTCGTGCGCGCCGAGGTCCCACCGTTCGAACTCAACGTGCCAATCGTTGACGAGCGGGGTGCGGTCATCTTTGTCGTTGACGTTCTGTGGCGAGAACTGCGAGCGGCACTCGAAATCGACAGCCGCGAGTTCCACTTCAGTGACGCCGGTTGGCGCGCCACGCTGGACCGACACAACAAGCTCACGCGCTCCGGGCTGGCAGTGACGCACTACCCACCCTCGGTCGTGAACGCCCGCGATTGCACCTGGACGGCGGAGGTGGCCGAGTGGTTGCGGTGCCGGGCCACAGAACTCGGGGTAGCTCTGCCGCCCGGGCGCGGGCCGATCTCACCGGCGATCGGCGCTGACCCGCCGCCGTTCCTCGTGCGGATCCGGCGCGGTTGATCATATGAGGTTTGTGGTCGGCTTGCCACCACAGCTCGCAGATGATCAACAAACCAGGCCAACGGCGCCGGATAGCAGGGCCGTCACCCGGGCGGGGCTACTTCTTGGGGAGGAGGCCGGTCGCCGAGGAGAGGTCGACTCCGCAGTTGGCCAACGAATCGGTGTTGATCGCATCGGCTGCTTTCGTCAGCGCGCCCAGGTCGACCGCGGGCAGCGACCCGGTATCGCCGCCGGACTTCACCAGCGACAGCACCGCCGGGCCGACCAGCTGCCACTGTGCGGTGATTCCAGCCGGGGCCACCTTCTCGATCTCGGCAATGAACGCCTTGGCGCTGGTCAACAGCGCCGGGTCGGTGGACGTGATGTCCGGCAGGATCGATTTACCCGCCGCCAAGGTCTGCTTGAGCATGCCGCAGTAGTCCGCCTCGGAGGGGTGCAGGTCCTTCGCCGCGGCGTCCGGGTGCTTGGGGTCGATCTTGCAGCCGGCCGTCACCGCGGCGTTCGACCACCAGCGGGTCGCCACAAATGTCGACGCTGACGCCGACGCCGATGACGTGCCGAGGTCAGCCGACTTCTTCTGCTGCGTCGACGTGCAGCCGGCAACGGACGCGGCGATGGCGACTGCCGCACACGCCACCATGGCATGACGGACACATCGCGGCACGGAAAGCATGCCGGTCAGCGTAGCCGGGCTCACTTGCCCGATGCCGCCGACAGCTGTGCCTGCTCGGCAGCACTGGCCGGCGCAACGAAGGCCTGCATGGTGAGCTGGAGCGATGTCCCACCGGTCTTGCCGGCCGTCGCCGCTCCGGAGCCTTCGGTGAGCTGACTGATCAGCACCGCCCGCGGCTGCACCGTCTGCAGTTGGGTCAGGAACAGGTTGAGCTGCGCGGGGGTCCCGCTCACCGACGCTGAAATAGACAGCGCGTACACGTGCGGCCCAGCCACCACGGCCGCTGTGCCGTCAGCCGCAACTGCTGGTGCGCCGCTGGACACAAGACTCACGTCCGTCGGTGGGCCTACGGTCAGCGCCGAGACGTTCGCCAGCGTGGCGTTGCCGATCGATTGCAGCGTGCGCAGGAAGTCGGGCAGACCACTCGTGCTCGGCAGGGCGAGTTGCGCTCGGGTCAACTGAGCTTGGTAGGTCTCAAGATTCTTCGTCTCCTGCTCCAGGCTCTTGATCCGCGCCTGGAGCGACGAGTTCGCCTGCAACGCAGCCGCCCGCTGGCCGTTGACGGTACTGGTGTTGCCGCGCTGCGGGCTGATGAAAAATAGGTAGCCGAGCAGCATGATGAACGCGGCGACGAAAGCGCCGCCGAGCAGCCACATCCGTTCGAGCTTGGTCTGGGGCATGTCAGTGACCTCCCTGGGCTGGTGCCGCGTAGCGACCGCCGAGCGCGTCAGCTGTGATGATCACGTTTGCGGTGAACACCAGCTTGCCGCCTTGTCCGGTAACGCTCGCCGGGAACGCCGCGGCCAGCCCGGGCACCTTGGCCAGGGCGTCGATGTAGGCCGCGACGGAATTCTTGTCAGGTGCGGTACCGGAGATCGTCAGCGTGCCGACCTGCTGTTTGCCGCTGCCGTTGAGGACGCCGAGACCGCCGGCCGCGGCGTCTGTCGTCGTCGATGCCGCCCCGACCGTCGTCGTGCCCATGACGTTCGTGATTGTCAGGCCGGCCGGTGCACCCTTGCGCAGCGTGGCCAGCATGCTCGTCCACGACAGGTCGCCCACCATCAGCTTGGTCAGCTCGACCTTGATCGACGCGGCCTGCGATTGCGCCAAGACGAGTGGTGCGAACTTGCGTTGTTGGTTCGTCAGGCTCGCGGACTTGCGCTCTGCGGCGGCCAGGCTGCCTTTGGCACTTGACGTCTGCCAGGCCGAGACGCCGTACCCGCAGATGACCAACGCGACCACCACGACCAGTCCCACCCCGACCTTGCGGATCATGAACCGGACCCGGCGCGCGTCGGCGATCTCGTCGGGCAGCAGGTTGGCCCTGATGGCGACGAACCGCGTCACTTCGGCGGGCGGCGGAGCCGGCTGGGGCGCCGGCGCCTCAGGCAGGACGATCGTGGACATCAGGCAGCTCCCAACGTGAGGCCTATGGACACCGCGGCTGACGACCGGAACCGGCCGAGCACGTCGTGCCGGCCGCCGCGCCGCGAATCACTCACGCGTTGCAGCGGGTCGGACAGGAAGGTCGGCACCCCGAGGGACTCGGTGAGTCGGTCGGCCAACCCCGGCAACAGGGCCGCGCCGCCGACGAGGGCGAGCCGGCTGATCGGCACGTTCGGATTCCCCGACGCGAAGTAGTTCAACGAACTGCGAATCTCGTTCACCAACGGCCGAATCGCCTCGAGGACGACCTCGGCACTCTCCGGGCCTTCTCCGCGGATCAGGCCGACCCGGCACTTGAGTGTCTCGGCTTCGCTCACCGACATCCCCAGCCGGCTGGCCATCATCGTGGTGATCTCCGCACCACCACGCGGGATCGTCCGGACGATCTTCGGCGTGCCGTCGGTGTGGATGATGATCGTCGTGCCGTCCGCCCCGATGTCGATCACCGCCTCGGTGTCGCCGGCCAGGCACGCGGCGGCCCGCAGTGCGGCGAAGCAGGCCAGGTCGACCTGCTCCACGTGCAGCCCGGCGCGCTCGACCGCGCGCACCGTGTTGATGACGGACTCTTTGGGCGCCGCGATCAGCAGACCGCGCACCGTGTCGTTCTTGCCCGGATCCTCGAGGGGGTAGAAGTCGAGCAGGGCCTGGTCGGCCGGCAGTGGCAGTACATCGCGTACCTGGAAGGGAAGCGCCTGCTTCATCTCCTTGGGCGGCAGGTTCGACACCTCGATCTCGCGGACCAGCACCTGTTGGTGGGTGACGCCCAGGATCACGTTCTTCGACTTGAATCCCTGCGCCGTCCACAGTTGCCGCAGCGCGTTGGTGACCGCCTTATCGTCCTTGATGACGCCGCCGACAACCGCACCCTCAGGCAGCAAGGCCTGGCCGAAGTTGCTGATGACCGGACGGTCCTTGACGCGATGCGCCTCGACGGCACGGATCGAGGTGGATCCGATGTCGAGGCCGATGCTGTCTACCGAAGCCACGATGGTCTCCTTTGGGCGGGCGGGGTCATGTGAAGGTCACAATCGAGCCGTACCAGTGGGTCACCGGTACAGCGAGAAAGATGGCGAGGGCGGACGCGACGATCAGGCAGGAACCGAATGGCACGCCACTCTCGCGCTCGGTGCGGCGGGCGAGCAGGGTGGCGCCGCCGGCCACCCCGATCAGCAGGGCGCCGAACCCACCGATGAGCAACGCGCCCCACGACAGCCAGCCGAGGTACAGCCCGATCAGGCCGCCGAGCGCGGCGTCACTGAAGCTCACGCTGTTCGGGCAGGCGATGGCGAGCGCGAAGTAGATGGCCCACAGCGCCGACATCCCGACCAATCCTCTGATGGCCGGTGACCAGTCGCCTTCGAGAGCACCGGCAGGCATGAGCAGCAATGCCCCGACGACGTAGGACGGCAGCACGATCGAGTTCGGCAGTTGCCGAAGATCGACGGCGATCATCAGCAGCGTGATGCCGACCGCGCCCAGATAGAGGTAGGCGGGCAGTTGCAAGGACAGTCCGAAGCGCAGCGTGGTCGCGACGAATAGCCCCGCCGTGGCTACCTCGACCAACGGGTAGCGCCAGCTGATCGCGACCTGGCAGGTCGAGCACCGCCCGCGCAATGCCAGCCAGCTGAGTACCGGCATGTTGTGCCACGGCTTGATCGGCGTCTGGCACGCGGTGCACCGCGACGCCGGGAACATGAGCGACTCCCGACGCGGTACCCGGTAGATGACGACGTTGAGGAACGACCCGAGCATCAGCCCGAGCAGCCCGACGAGCGCGACTATCGGCCACGGACTATTCATGATCAACTTC
>JAVHVD010000131.1:0-15074 GCA_032160745.1 Pseudonocardiales bacterium | reverse complement strand
GCGTCGGTCTCGTCGTCGTTCTGGAACGCCTCGAGGCAGTCGATGTGCGTGGTGCCGATGATCGGGTCGCCGCCGATGCCGACGCAGGTGGAGAAGCCGAAGTCGCGCAGCTCGTACATCATCTGATAGGTCAGCGTGCCGGACTTCGACACCAGCCCCACCCGACCGGCCTTGGTGATGTCGGCCGGGATGATGCCGGCGTTCGACTTGCCAGGGCTGATGACGCCCGGGCAGTTGGGCCCGACGATGCGGGTCGCCTTGCCCTGCGCATACGCCCAGAAGTTCGCGGTGTCGTGAACGGCGACGCCTTCGGTGATGACGACGGCGAGCGGGATCTCGGCGTCGATTGCCTCGATCACCGAATCCTTCGTGAACGCCGGCGGTACGAAGCCGACCGTGACGTTCGCGCCGGTCTCGCCCATCGCCTCGGCCACCGAGCCGAACACCGGCAGCTTGGTGCCCTCGATGTCGACGGTCGTGCCCGCCTTGCGCGCGTTGACGCCACCGACGACCGCGGCACCGGACGCGAGCATGCGACGGGTGTGCTTCATGCCCTCCGAACCGGTCATGCCCTGCACGATGATCTTGCTGTTGTCATCGAGGAAGATCGCCATTGATCAAGCTCCTGCGTTCGCGAGTTCGGCGGCCTTGTCGGCGCCGTCGTCCATGGTGTCGGCCAGCGTCACGAGCGGGTGCGCGGCTTCGGTGAGGATCCGACGCCCCTCGTCGACGTTGTTGCCGTCGAGGCGCACGACCAACGGCTTGTTGGCCTCGGCGCCGAGCATGCCCAGCGCAGCGACGATGCCGTTGGCGACGGCGTCGCATGACGTGATCCCCCCGAACACGTTCACGAAGACCGAGCGCACCGACGGGTCGTTGAGGATGATGTCGAGGCCGTTGGCCATCACCTCGGCGCTGGCACCGCCGCCGATGTCGAGGAAGTTGGCCGGCTTGACTCCGCCGTGCTTCTCACCCGCGTACGCGACTACGTCGAGCGTCGACATCACCAGGCCGGCACCGTTGCCGATGATCCCGACCTCGCCGTCGAGCTTGACGTAGTTGAGGTGCTTCTCCTTGGCCTTCTGCTCGAGCGGATCGGCGGCCTGGACGTCGACGAACTGGGCGTTGTCGGGCTGGCGGAAGTCCGCGTTGTCATCCAGCGTCACCTTGCCGTCGAGCGCGACGACGCTGCCGTCGCCAACCTTGGCGAGCGGGTTCACCTCGACCAGCGTGGCGTCGGTCCCGACGAAGGTCTCCCACAGCTTGACGAGGACGTCGGCCACCGGCTCGATCAGGTCGGCCGGGAACTTCGCGGCCTGGGCGATCTCCCGGGCCTTGGCCGCGTCGACACCCTGGATCGCGTCCACGGGCACCTTGGCCAGCGCGTCCGGACGTTCGACGGCGAGCTGCTCGATCTCCATCCCGCCCTCGTAGGAGGCCATGGCGAGGAACGTGCGGTTCGCGCGGTCGAGCAGGTAGGAGACGTAGTACTCCTCTTCGATGTCTGCGCCGGGATCGACCAGGACGCGGTGCACGGTGTGGCCCTTGATGTCCATCCCGAGAATCGCCTCGGCCGCGGTGGCGGCGTCGTCCGGTGTCTTGGCCACCTTCACGCCGCCCGCCTTGCCCCGTCCACCGACCTTGACCTGCGCCTTGACGACCGTCACGCCGCCGATCTTCTCGGCTATCGCCCTCGCCTCGTCCGGCGTCGTGGCGACCTCGCCGAGGCCGACCGGCACGCCGTACTTCTGGAAGAGTTGCTTGGCTTGGTACTCGAACAGATCCACGCTGATTCGTCCTCATCTGTCGTGTGGGACCAACCCTTGGACATTAGCCACCGCGGCGAGCCCACGCCGTGGCCTGAGACTGGATTCACGCCACCGCGGCGCGGGGTCAGTCCGCCGCGGCGACGTTGCGGCGGACCCATTCGACGATCTCGTCCATCGTCGCTCCCGGCGTGAAGATCTTCGCCACGCCGACCTGCTCGAGCTCCGGGATGTCCTCGTCCGGGACGATTCCGCCGCCGAAGACCACCACGTCCTCTGCCTGGTGCTCTTTCAGCAGCGCGATGGTGCGCCGGAAGAGGGTCATGTGCGCCCCGGACAGGACCGACAGCCCGACGGCGTCGGCGTCCTCCTGGATGACTGTCTGCACGATCTGCTCGGGCGTTTGGTGCAGCCCGGTGTAGACGACCTCCATGCCGGCGTCGCGCAGCGCCCGGGCGATGACCTTGGCGCCGCGGTCGTGCCCGTCGAGGCCGGGCTTGGCGATGACGATGCGGATGCGGTCTGCCACGCCCGGAGCGTATATCGCCTGCGCGGGCGCGGCGGGAATCGTCACGGCTGGTAGGGCGGCGCGACTCCCCAGCCCCAGTGCGGCACCGGCGCCTCCGGGGCCACCTCCGCCCCCGGCTGCGAATTGTGCAGCGCCAGCCGGGTGCCCCATTCGACGTAGCCGACGAACGCCGCTCGGAACTCCGGATCGTCGGGCAGCGCGGCATCGTCCGCGGCCACGCTCATCAACGTCGCGAAGCGCAGCCGCTGCTCCGGAGTGATCCCGAGGTCGCGGTGATGCCGCAGCATCGTCGGGTATCCGCCGAGCGTCGTGGTGTAGTCGGCCGGTCCGCCGAACACCTCGATCCACCACGTCGTCACGTGCGCGCGGTGCTCCTCGCTGACGCCACCAGGAAACAGCGGCGACAGCAGGTCGTCGCGCTCGACCCGGTTGTAGAAGGCATCGATGAGGGCGCGGAGGCTCGCGGCACCGCCGGCCCAGTCGAAGAGGGTGGGGGTCGGCTGCTGCATCGGCCCACTGTAGGAGCCGGACGCCGGCGAACACCGGCGCCGGTCAAGCGCCGTACCGGGCGCCGATCAAAAGTCGTACGGGTCGCCGTCGCGAAGATCGATGATCCGCTGCCGACGCTCCGACGTGAGGAGGTCGACCGAGCCGAGGTGGAGGTCATGGCTGTCGGCCTCGAAGCCGCCCGCACGCAGCATCGCCCTGGCTCGTTGCGACACGCTGCCGGTGACGCCGAAGTGCGCGAGCAGATCCTTCACCAGCATCCGTTCCGGCCCGGAAAACAGTCGATTCGCCTTGGCGACGATCCAGCAGGCCGCCGCCGCTCCGACCTCGGGCCGCACCGTTCGGCGGAAGACGGTCGGATCTCCGACGGCCACCCGATGCACCAGTCGGCGGCACGCGGTCCGGTACTCGGTGCCCAGCAGTGACGAGACCCTGTCGTCGATGACCGCGAGCACACCGCCGACGGCCGCGTGGATGTCCGGCGTGATCCCGCTCCAGTCGAACGGCTCGTCCGGCAATGGCGTCGCGTCGAGAGTCTCCAGCGCCTCAGGGCCGCCGGCTGCGCGTTCGAGCGCGTCGCTCAACCAGAAGCCGGCCGGATCGGCGACAGCCTCCTCCGGATCGAGGGCACCGATGGACGCAAGGAGGGCGGCCGGCCCCTGCGGCCGGGGCGTTCGGATGAGCTGCTGGTACTGCGGCTCGAAGTCCTCGATAGCGGCCAGCGTCACGCCGGTCAGCGCGTCGGGAATGCCGACCTCTGCGTGCGCGAATCGCACGAACGCCCGCAACACCTCGGGCGCAGCGGAGAGGTAACTCGCCTTGGCAACGATCTTGCGCGGGATCCAGTCCAGCAGCAGCACCTCGACCTTCGCCGGACTCCAGCGAAACGGGTCCCCGTTGCTGTACGCGGTGCCGTACCAAAGGAGCGAGTCGAGCAGCGAACGGCTGTCCGATCCGTCCAGAGGTCGTCCGTGCGGGGAGCCGAAGAATCGTCCGGCGATATCGAGCAGCTCCGCTTCGGCCCACTCGCGGCGGTCATGCCCGACGCCGCCGGAAGGCAGCACAGCACAGAGCCATTCCACGAGCGGCCGCCCCGCGGGCCAGGTGTCCGTCTCGTACGGCGGATAGGTGATGGCGCCGTGACCGATCGCCTCGGTCAGCCGGGCTCGCCCGTCCGCCGGATCCAGTTCACGCATCGTCGTGTCCGCGTCCAGTTCGCTGTGACGGGACAGCTGCGTCAGCACGGTTTCGAGCGGCTCGTCGACAATGAAGACGTCCTTCACGACCGTGCCGAGATTGTGGTCGACGTACGCGCTTGCGGTCAGCGGATACCGCCCGGCGATGTGAGCGCCGAGCATGATGTTCTCGCCATCGCCGAGGTCGTCGGCCAGCGCGACCACACGATCAACGGTCGTCCGCGACAAGGCGCCCATCCACTCCGGTAACGGGATGGGACGGCGGGCCAGTTCCTTTCGGATCCGGGTTGCCAGCAGGCTGTCCTGTGTCAGCGCGCCAACCGCGGCCAGCAGCGCGGAGGTCTCGGTATTGGGTACCTCGATCAGTGTCTGGGCGAACTCGGCCAGCGTCATCAACGATTGACGCTCGCCGAACGGATCGGCCTCGCGCGGGTCGAGCACGGTCATCAAGCCGCTGGCCATCGTCAGCAGGTCGAGGGGTGACCCGGACGACAGGATGGCGCCGACGTCGTTGAGCAGGTCCGGTTCGCGGCGGCGGGGCGGGCGAGTTGCGGCCCGACTCTTGTGCCTGGCCTTCGGCTTCGGACGGCGGGACGGTTTCTTGCCACGAGCCACAGCAGCGACCCTACGACGGAGCCGCCGCAGGTGGGAGGTGCTTACTGTCAGAGCTTCTGGACAGGGGCGTAGCGCAGCATCAACCACTTGACCCCGGTGCCCGCGCCGAAGTCGATCTGCGCCTGCGCGCCGTCTCCGTCGCCGCGGGTGTCCACCACCGTGCCCATCCCCCACGCGTCGTGAGTGACGCGATCGCCGACGGCCAGCGCGGGAACGGCCCGGTTGCCCACGCCGCCGCGCATCCCGCGCCCGCCCGACATCCGCGACGAGGCCAGCTGCTCCTGCGCCGACCGGCGCGGGCCGCCGGTGCGGTAGCCGTGATCGGAGTACCGCGACGGAGTGTCGTCGTCGTAGCGGTTGACGAACGGCACCCGGTCGACGGCACCGGTCCACACCGCGAGCTCGCCGGGGATCTCGTCGAGGAAGCGGGACGGCGGGTTCCACGCCGGCGCCCCCCAGGCCGATCGCGACAACGACCGCGAAAGGTACAGCCGTTCACGGGCCCGGGTGATGCCGACGTAGGCGAGCCGGCGCTCTTCGGCCATCTCGTCCGGATCGCTGAGCGAGCGCATGTGCGGGAAGACACCGTCCTCCATTCCGGTGAGGAAGACGACCGGGAACTCGAGCCCCTTCGCCGTGTGCAGGGTCATCAGCGTGACCACTCCGCCGGACGCGTCGGGCACGGTGTCGGCGTCGGCCACCAGCGACACCTGCTCGAGAAAGGCGTCGAGCGTCGCGTCGTCACCGGCCGCGGTCCGCTGCTCCTCGAACTCGCGCGCGACATTGACCAGCTCGCGCAGGTTGTCGACCCGCGACTCGTCCTGCGGGTCGGACGAGGCCTCGAGCTCACGCAAGTAACCGGTTTGGTCGAGAACCGCCTCGAGCACCTGCGCGGGCGTGCCGTCCGGCCCCGCGGCGACACCGCGCAGTGTCGTCATCATGGCGGTGAACTCCTGGATGGAGTTCAGCGAGCGGGGAGCCAGCCCGGGCACCACGTCGGCCCGCTCGAGCGCCGCGCCGAACGAGATGCGCTCGCGATCGGCGAACACCTCGACGCAGGCCTCGGCCCGGTCGCCGATGCCGCGCCGCGGAGTGTTGAGGATGCGCCGCAGCGACACGACGTCGTCGACGTTGGAGATCACCCGGAGGTACGCGAGTGCGTCCCGGATCTCCTTGCGCTCGTAGAACCGCACGCCGCCGACGACCTTGTACGGCAGGCCGATGCGGATGAACACCTCTTCGAAGACCCGCGATTGCGCGTTGGTCCGGTAGAACACGGCGACGTCGGAGGCCACGGCCGTGCCCGCGTCGCCGAGCTCCTCGATCCGCTGCGCCACCCACGCGGCCTCGTCGTGTTCGTTCTCGGCGACGTAACCGGTGATCTGTTCACCGTGGCCCGCGTCGGACCACAGGTTCTTCGGCCGGCGGTCCGGGTTGCGGGAGATGACGGCGTTGGCCGCCGACAAAATCGTCTGGGTGGACCGGTAGTTCTGCTCGAGCATGATCGTCTTGGCGTCAGGGTAGTCACGCTCGAACTCGAGGATGTTGCGGATGGACGCGCCGCGGAAGGCGTAGATGGACTGATCGGCGTCGCCGACGACGGCCAGCTCGGCCGGTTCGGCGGGGCGGGCGGGATCGGGCACCGTCAGCTCGCGCACCAGCATGTACTGCGCGTGGTTGGTGTCCTGGTACTCGTCGACCAGGACGTGCCGGAACCGGCGGCGATAGTGCTCGGCGACATCGGGATGGTTCTGCAGCAGCCCGACCGTCGCCATGATCAGGTCGTCGAAGTCGAGGGCGTGCGCCTCGCGCAGCCGCGACTGGTAGCGGGTGTAGACCTCGGCCAGCACCTTCTCGGTCGCGTTGCTCGCCTTGTCGGCCCACATGTCCGCGGTCACGAGCTCGTTCTTAAGGTTGCTGATCTGCGCGGCCAGCGACCGCGCGGGATAACGTTTCGGGTCGAGGTCGAGCTCGCGCCCGACCATCGTCATCAGCCGTTTCGAGTCGTCGGCGTCGTAGATCGAGAAGGACGACTTCAGCCCGAGCGCCTTGCCGTCGGCCCGCAGCACGCGCACGCACATCGAGTGGAAGGTCGACACCCACATCGCCTTGGCCCGCGGCCCGACGAGCGCGGCGACCCGCTCTTTCATCTCGCCCGCGGCCTTGTTGGTGAAGGTGATGGCCAGGATCTGACCCGGCGTGGCACCGCGCTCGGCCAGCAAATAGGCGATGCGGTGGGTGAGCACGCGGGTCTTGCCCGAACCGGCACCGGCGACGATCAGCAACGGGCCGCCGTGGTGCACCACGGCCGCCCGCTGCTGGGGGTTGAGGCCGTCCAGCAGGGTGGCCGGGTCGACGGCCAGGCGGGCCTTCGAACGCCGCGGTTCGTCCGACCCGGCCGGGACGGCGAAGAGGGCGTCGGCGGGCTGGTTCATCTCGATACCCAGCCTACGTGCGAGGTCCGACGCGATCTGCGGCGTTTCGCACATCTCGTGCCTGGGTATTCCCGGCTGGACGAAAGGACGGCCACCCATGACCACGGTTTCGAAGAACCGTTCCGCGGACCCGGCCAAGCCGGGCGGCGACGACACGAAGATGCGCCGTGACATCGGCGTCATCGGCCTGCTGTTCGCCAGCGTGGGATCGATCATCGGCTCCGGTTGGCTCTTCGGCGCGCTGACGGCGTCACAACTGGCCGGCCCGGCGGCGATCCTGTCGTGGATCATCGCCGCGATCATGATCATGCTCATCGGTCTGGTCTTCGCCGAGCTCGGCACCATGTTCCCCATCTCCGGCGGGGTCGTCCGGTTCCCGCACGTCTCCCACGGTTCGTTCGCGAGCTTCACGACGGGCTGGATCCTCTGGGTCGCGGTGGCCACGACGGCCCCGATCGAGGTCGAGGGTGCGTTGCAGTACGCGACCAAGTACGCGCCTCTCACTGCGAAGCACATCAAGGGCGGCGAGCCCGTCTACACGCTCACCGGCCTCGGCTACCTCGTCGCCGTACTCGGCATGGCCTTCTTCGTCGTCGTCAACTACTTCGGCATCCGCTGGTTCGCCCGCGTCAACAACGTCGCCGTGTGGTGGAAGCTCGCGATCATCATTCTCGTGATCGTCGCCTTCTTGGTGACTGCGTTCCACGGCGGCAACTTCAGCGACCACGGATTCGCGACGGATGGCCTGCACGGCATCTTCACCGCCATCGCGTCGGGCGGCATCGTGTTCTCCTATCTCGGCTTCCGGCAGGGCATCGAACTCGCCGGCGAGACGAGCAACCCGAAGCGCAACATCCCGGTGGCGGTCATCGGCTCGGTCCTGCTCACCGCGGTCATCTACGTGATGTTGCAGATCGCGTTCATCGGCGCGGTCCGGCCGAGCGACCTCGCGTCGTCGCACGGGTGGACGAACCTGGACTTCGCCAACGACTTCGGGCCGCTCGCCGCGATCTCGACGATCATCGGCCTCGGCTGGCTGGCCAAGCTGCTCTACATCGACGCGATCGTGTCCCCGGCCGACACCGGTCTCATCTACACGACGGTCACTTCCCGCGTCTCCTACGCGATGGGGCGTAACGGCAACGCACCGCAGGCACTGGCCAGGACAACCAACCGCGGCGTGCCGTTCGTCAGCCTGCTCGTCACCTTCTTCATCGGGCTGATCGTGTTTCTGCCGTTCCCCAGTTGGCAGCAACTCGTCGGCTTCGTGACGTCCGCGACGGTGCTCTCCTTCGGCGCCGGCACGCTGGCCATCGTCGCGCTGCGCCACGAGATCCCTGAGCGCGAACGCCCGTTCCGCGTGCCGTTCGGGCCGGTCATCGCCTTCCTGGCGTTCTACTCGTCCAACCTCATCGTCTACTGGGCCGGCTGGGACGTGAACTGGAAGCTGTTCGTGACGATCGCGTTCGGCTTCGTGCTCTTCGCCGCGTTCCACCTGTTCGGCAAGGGCGAGAAGCAGCCGCTCGATCTGCGGGCCGGCGCCTCGTGGACGCTGCCGTGGCTGGCCGGGCTGTGCCTCATCAGCTACCTGGGCGACTACCCCGACCAGAAGAAGGGCGCCGGCAACACCGCGACCATCGGCTTCGGTTGGGACTTCGTCGTCATCCTCGCGCTCACCGCGCTGGTGTACATGATCGCGGTCCGGCTGCGGCTGCCGCAGGACCGGGTCGAGGCGCACATCGAGGACATCGAGGCGGAGACCGCCCTGGAGCAGAAGGAACTCGGCGCCACCGGGGCGGCCTGACGACTCGGCTCGCCGGAGCGGTAGCGGGGCCGTCCCGTTGGGTGGGACGCGCTTGCCGCATCCCGGGAACTCGTGTCACCATCGATCTGTGCACACCAGCCGCTTCTTTTATGGGTACCGCATCCCGGTGCCTGTGGCTGGCTGACCTCAACCAACCAACTGACGCCCCGGGCCGAGCCCCGGGGCGTTTGTCGTGTCCGGGCCGGGACGGGCCACCGAGAGAGAGAATCCGATGACCACCGCCACCACCAACGAGCAGGCCGAGGCCGCCGAGGCCATTCCCGTCCTGCGCGCGCAGATCGACGCGATGGACGAGGCGATCGTCCGGCTCGTTGCCGAGCGGGCCAAGCTGTCCACCCGCATCCAGACCGCACGCATGAACGCCGGCGGCACGCGGGTCGAGCTCGGCCGCGAGCGAGTGATCCTGCAGACCTACCGTTCGGCGCTCGGCCCGCAGGGCCCCGCGCTCGCCGACGCCGTGCTGCAGGTCTGCCGCGGCGCGCGCTGACTCACCACGTCGCCCTCGATCGGCCGGCGAGCGCACTGTCCAGCGCGCCGTGCCGTTCGAGCAGGCGCAGCAGCACGCGCCGCATCGCCTGCAGGTCCTTCTCGCCGATGTCCTGAACCAGTTCGGCCTCGAGCCGGCTGCTCGCCCGTAACGCGGTGCGCCGCACCCGGCGTGCCTTGCCGGTCAGTCGGATCACCTTGGCCCGCCGGTCGGCCGGATCCGGTTGGCGCTCGACGTAGCCCCGGTCCTCCATCTCGTCGACGACCTTGATCGCTGCCTGCTTCGTGACACCGAGCAGTTCGCTGAGCTCGGTCAGCGTCCGATCACGTTCGGACAGCGCACGAATGACGAAGCCGAAGGAGGAACGCATGTCGTCGATCCCGGCCCGAGCCACCGCATCGCCCAAGCGATCGGCGACCACCCGCGCCGCTCCGGTCAGCAGGATGGCCAGGTCCGGTTCGGCAATTTGATTCGCCATGGTTTACTATTCTCCTAGGTTTACGACATCAGGAGTCAATCATGCCCGTCATCTCATCGCAGGACGCACCCGTGTTCGACACCGGCGGCGCGCTGATCACCGGCCTGGCGGCGCCGAGCCGCGGGTCGCGTGACGTCGCGGCATGGCGGGTCCGCTTCGTCGCCGACCACCCGTCGCCGACGCACTCGCTGAGCCGCGAGGAGGTGTTCGTGGTGCTCGCCGGCTCGGTCACCGCCCGGTTCGCCGGGCACCAGGAGACGGCGGCGGCCGGTGGCGCACTGGTCGTTCCGGCGGGCGTCGAGTTCTCCCTCGTCGCGGAGGACGGCCCCGCCGAAGCGATCTGCGTTCTGCCGGTGGGCGGCCAGGCCGACATCGGCGAGGGCGCCTTCACACCCCCGTGGGCGCAGTGACTGCTAGAGCATTCGACGGTCGGCGGCCCAGCGGGTGAGCTGGTGCCGGCTCGACAGCTGCAGCTTGCGCAGCACGTTCGATGCGTGTGTCTCCACCGTCTTGATGGATATGAACAGCTCGGCCGCGATCTCCTTGTACGCGTAGCCGCGGGCCAACAACCGCAGCACCTCGCGTTCGCGCGGGGTCAGCAGGTCGATCTCCGGATCGATCGACGGCATGACGGGCGCGTCGCGGAAGGCGTCCAGGACGAAACCGGCCAGGCGCGGGCTGAACACGACATCGCCGTCGGCCACCCGCGCGATCGCGTCGGCCAGGTCGTCGGACGAGATCGTCTTGGTGACGTAGCCCGACGCGCCGGCGCGGATCAGGGCGATGACGTCCTCCGCGGCATCGGACACCGACAGCGCAAGGAAGCGAGTGTCGGGCAGGGTCTTGGACACCGCCTCGAGAACCGCGAGACCGCCGCCGTCGGGCATGTGGACGTCCAGCAGCACGACGTTCGGACGCTGCTCGGTGATGACTGTGATCGCCTCGGCGACGCCACCGGCTTCACCGACCACCTCGACCCGGCCACCGAGCTCGGCGCGCACGCCGCTGCGGAACATCGCGTGGTCGTCGACGAGGACGACGCGAGCGCTCATCGCAGCTTCATCCGTAGTTCGACCTCGGTACCGGTGCCCGTGTTGCTGGTGATTCGCGCGGTGCCGCCGTGCCGCTCCACCCGGTCGATGATCGAGCCCCGCACTCCCTGCCGATCATCGGCGATCTCATCCATGTCGAACCCCACTCCTCGATCCTTCACGAAGACGCTGATCTCGTCCTGCTCCAACTCGGCGTAGACACTGACCGCGTCGACGCCGGAGTGCTTCGCCGCGTTCACAAGTGCCTCCCGGGCCGCGGCCGCGAGTGCAGCGAGGTGATCGTTCATCGGCGCATCGCCGACGAGTACGACGTCGACCGTCACCGCGTACGCATCCTCCACCTCGGCCGCCGCCGTGCGCAGCTCCTCGCTGAACTGACCCGATGCCGCGCGGGTCCCGTACAGCAGTGTGCGCAGTGTGCGCTCCTGGCCACGGGCCAGCCTTGCCACCTCACGGGGCGAACCGGCGTTGCGCTGGATCAGGGCGAGCGTCTGCAGCACGGAGTCGTGCAAGTGCGCGGCGATGTCGGCCCGCTCCTGGGACCGAATCCGCTCGGCGCGCTCGGCGGACAGCTGGGACATCATCCGCATCCACCACGGACCGGTGACCAGGCCGATCCCGATGACCGTGACGATCACGGCGAGCAGCCCGTCGCGGAAGGCGCTGAAATCGGCGCGGACCAGGGCGAGTGCAGCACCTGCGAGCACCAACGCCGCACCGGCGGCGAGCCGGACGCGGCCGAGACGATTCCGGCCGGCCGCCTCGAGCGAGGTACGGGACAGGGCCCGCAGCCGCGCCCGGTCCGGCTCGGACGCCTGTCGCCAGATGAGCGCGCCGCCCAGGCAGGCGAGCAGGATCGGAAGAAACAGGCCGCCTTGGGGTAAGGACGTCGCGGCGATACCTACGGAGACCACGGCGGCGGCGCCGGCGATCGTGTACTCGAGCCACACCGGCAGCCGACCGCGTCCGGCGTCCGGTGCCGTGGGCAAGACGATCAGGTAGGCGCCGTACAGGGCCACGCCGAGACCGCCGGCGAGGGCGAGGACGAGAAAGGCGATCCGGACGACCTTCCTCGGGACGCCCATGTGCTCGGCGATCCCGGTCGCGACGCCGCCGGTGATGCCCCGATCCGGACGCCGATAGAGGCGGCGCGTCGGTGGAGCAATGGTGGTCACCGTTCCATGATTGCGGTCATGACTGCTGAACCGCATCAGGTGGAGCCCCTAGACGCGAATTCAGGGTCAGGCTCGGGGCGACGCCCGATGCGGCTGAGGCCTTCCCGACGGCAGTCTCACGGCCATGACTACGAGTGACGCATTGGGCGGCTATCCCCCGCCACCCCCACCCACCTCCGAGCGGCGCCTCCTGCGCCGCAACCGCACCGACCGGGTCGCCGCCGGCGTGTCCGGCGGCCTCGGCCAGTACTTCGGCCTCGATCCGGTCCTGTTCCGCGTCCTGTTCGCGACGTCGGCCTTCTTCGGCGGCGCCGGCATCCTGGCCTACCTGCTCGCCTGGGCCGCCATTCCCGAGGAGGGGACCGAGCGGGCCCCGATCGACAGTTGGATGGGGGCGCTGCGCCGCCGGCGCTTCCCGGTCTGGTTCGTCGTCGTCGTCGGCGGGCTCGTCCTCTGGATCGCCGCGTTCAGCTGGTGGGCGCCCGGTCCGCTGTTCCCCGTCGTCGCCGTGGTCGTGCTGCTGGTCGTGTTCTACGGCCGCCGCGAGATGCAGGCGACGCCCACCTCGAGTGCTGCACCGGCCGGTCCGGTCGATCTGACCAAGACCGACCCGCTCCCCGCCGACGACCACCCGACCTGGGTGCGCGATGCCCGTGCCTGGTTCGACGAGGCCCGCGAAGCGTCGCGGATCCGTCGGCGCCGCTCGCTGCCCGTCCGCATCGGGATCCTCGGAGCGCTTGTCGCGGCGTTGACCGTGCTCGGCATCGTCGATGCGGTGACCGGGATCCAGTTGCAGACGTACTTCTGGACTTCTTTGGGCATCGTCGTGCTGGGCCTGCTCACCGGCCTGGTGACCCGGCGGCTGCCGATCAGCATGACCACCCTGCTCGTCCCGTCGATCGTCGGTGCCATCGCCTTCGGGGGCAGCCACGCCAGCCTGCACGACGGCGTCGGCGAGCGGGAATGGAAGCCGACGACCGCTCCGGCCGCGGAGTACCGGCTGGCGTTCGGCCAGGGCATCCTCGATCTGCGGTCGTTGCCGCCGCAGTCCGGCCCGCGACAGATCGACATCACGTTCGGGGCCGGCCAGGTGAAGATCATCGCCCCGAAGACACTCAACGTGACAGTGCTCGCGAACATCCACATCGGTCAGCTGGACGTCGATGGCAGCTCCGGCGAGAGCGGTCAGGGGCACGGGGGTGTTGGCATCAGCCGCACCGTCAGCCCGTCGGAGTCGGCCACCGGCGCGCCGATCACGGTGAACGTCCACCTCGCCGACGGGAACCTCAGCGTCGACCGGCGGTAGGGCTCGCCCGCACCACAGACGGCCTAACATCCGGTCGTGACCTTCAACGTTCCGGCCGATGCGTACGCCCGATTCATGGGGCGGTACTCCGATCCGCTGGCCATCGAGTTCGTCGCGCTGGTCGGACCGCAGCCGGGGCAACGTGCCCTGGACGTCGGTTGCGGGCCGGGTGTGCTCACTGCGCCGCTCGTCGATCGGCTCGGTGCCGCGGCGGTGACGGGCATCGATCCGTCCGAGCCGTTCGTCGCCGCGGCGCGCGCGCGGTTCCCGGACGTCGACATCCGGCAGGGTCCCGCTGAAGAGCTCCCCTTCGCCGACGACACCTACGACTTCGCCCTGGCCCAGCTCGTCGTGCATTTCATGACCGACCCGGTCGCCGGCCTGCGGGAGATGAGCCGGGTGATCCGACCAGGCGGTCTCGTCGCGGCATCGGTGTGGGACTACGGCAGCGAGCGAGCTCCACTCGCGCCGTTCTGGCGAGCCGTGCGGCAGATGGATCCGTCGTCGCTGGGCGAATCGCAGTTGGCCGGGGCGAGCGAGGGACAGCTCGTCGAGCTGTTCGCCGCGGCCGGCCTGGACGAGGTGCAGCAGCACCTACTGACGATCCAGGTGCCGCTCACCGGCTTCGACGATTGGTGGGCGCCGTTCTCTCTCGGTGTCGGACCCGCAGGCAAACACGTCGCGGAGTTGGACGAGCCGCAGCGCGACGAGCTGAAGCAACGTTGCGCAGAACTGCTGCCGAGCGGGCCGTTCGTACTCGAGGCGTGCGCTTGGGCCGCAACCGGCCGCGCCTGAGGCCAGCCGTTTTCGGCCATTTGCACCGGCCTGTCACGACAGGTGGCGGACGGCATCACTCGGTAGCCGGACAACGCGCGACGTCGCCTTGCGAGGGGCCGGTGCGCAGGCGGATGCTGCCATCGACGCACTCCGCGTCGACCGGCGGAGAGGATCAGCGATGCAGATTCGGCGGTTAGTGGTGGCGCCCATCGTCGCAGCGGCCATGTTGGTGCCGTGCACGAGCGCATTTGCCGAGCCGGCTACCGGGACACCAGGAGAGCCGCAGTGCTACGGCCAGCGGGTGTCCTTCGGATCCAGCCAGTTCGGTATCACTCCGGTGGACAGAGCCGGGTTCCTGGGAATCTCGGTGCAGGACTTCCACAACCGGGTCAAGGCCAGCTGCGCCTGATTCCTACCGAGCGGGGCGCCGGTCCCGGTGGCTCTGTCGGTTTCCCGACGGCCCGTATGGCTGATAGTCGCGGGCGCCTGGCTCACCCTCAGGAATGAGGGAGGTCAGGACAGCCGGTAGAGCACGAATTGCGGGTGCTCGACGTCGAGGACGTCGACGGCCGTGAAGCCGGCCTCGGAGGCGTAGCGACGAAGCGTGTCGGGCCGGATCACGGTGCCGGTACCGGCCCCGCCGTTCTGCAGGCTGACGGCAAGGCAGTGCAGGGTGCTGAAGGCGTAGAAGAACCGCTCCATCTCAGTCGTCGGGACGGTGAACGCGTCCTCGGTGCGTTCGTCGGCGATGAGGACGGCGCCGTCCTTGCCTGCGAGCTTGCGCATCGAGGCCAGGACCGCGATCGGGTCGGGCACGTCGTGCACCATTTCGATCGCCAGGACCAGGTCGAAGTCACCGGCGATGGTCGGGTCACCGGCGTCCCGCACTTCGAAGCTGACCCGATCGTCCACGCCGGCGGCGCGAC
>JAVHVD010000130.1:0-4486 GCA_032160745.1 Pseudonocardiales bacterium | reverse complement strand
TTCCGGTCAAGGCGTGCTGAGGCACGCCGGAACGGGTGTTGATCAACCCTTGGAACGTCGGTTCGACCGACGGCGCAACGTGCGCCGCACGCGGCCGCGCCGACGCAACGAACGCAACCGCTCGGCGTCGCCGGGCAGCGGGTCGTACTGGCCCGCGGGATTGCCCTTGTAGCCAGGCGTCACTTCCACGCGCCCCTGCATCCCTGGCGGCAGGAATCCGCCCATAAGGCATCACATCCTCGTTGCCGGCACCGTACGCCGGCCGCGGAGGGAAGTCGATGTTCATGCGCCGTAGACGGTCCGGGCGCCGTCGGAGTCCTTGGCCAGCCGCCGGTTGAGGTACAGCGCCTCCAGGGCGAACTCGATCACCGACGCCGCAACGCCGATCGCGGCCGGTCCCTCGCCGACGCCGTCGGGCTCGAGCCGATCGAGCAGGTTGGACAGCACGGGCACCGGGCCGAGCTGGGTCAGCAGCTCCTGGGCACCGACGGTGTCGCCGGTGGTGACGGTCAACCCGCTGTCGAAGCGCTCCTGCAGCGGGCGCAGGTCCATGCCGGCCAGCCGGGATCGGTAGGTCTCGACGATGGCCCGGCGCAGCAGGTGCTCGAGTACCTCGAACTCCCGCCCCTCGTCCGCGTCGTCGAACTCGACCTTGCCGCGGGAGGCGGGGACGATCGTCGGCAGGTCGCAGACCCGGGCCACTGCGGCGTCCTCATGCACCACGGCCGCGCGTCGGACCGCAGCCGCGGCGACCGTCTCGACGGCGGCGATCGCGAAGCGGGCCGACACCCCGGAGCGCTGGTCCACTTGCGGGGCGTCCCGGACCGCGCGGGCGAAGCGGGCCACGACCTCGAGCAGGTGCGACGGGACGAGCGGCGCCTCGTGGTCGGTGTCGCTCCAGAGGACGCTCGCCTCCTGCGCGATGAGGGCGAGCTCGTCGGTCAGCTCGAGCGGGTAGTGCGTGCGCACCTCGGCGCCGAAGCGGTCCTTGAGCGGTGTGATGATGCGGCCGCGGTTCGTGTAGTCCTCGGGGTTTGCGCTGGCCACCACGAGCAGGTCGAGCGGCAGCCGCAGCTGGTAGCCGCGCACCTGGATGTCGCGTTCCTCGAGCACGTTGAGCAGCGCCACCTGGATCCGCTCGGCGAGGTCGGGGAGCTCGTTGATCGCGAAGATGCCGCGGTTGGTGCGCGGGACCAGGCCGTAGTGGACGGTCTCCGGGTCGCCGAGGGTGCGCCCCTGCGCGACCTTGATCGGATCGATGTCGCCGATCAGGTCGCCGACGCTGGTGTCCGGGGTGGCCAGCTTCTCGCCGAACCGGTCGGTGCGGTGCTTCCATCCGATGGGGGCCAGCTCGCCGTCCTGCGCCACGAGCCGCTGGCAGCGGACGCAGATCGGTGCGTAGGGGTGATCGTTGATCTCGCAGCCGGCGACGACGGGGGTCCACTCGTCCAGCAGGCTGAGCAGCGTGCGGATCAGGCGGGTCTTGCCCTGCCCGCGCTCGCCCAGCAGGACGATGTCGTGGCCGGCGAGCAGCGCGCGCTCGACCTCGGGGACGACGGTGTCGTCGAAGCCGACGATGCCGGGCAGGGACGGTTCGCCGGCTGCGAGCCGGGTGATGAGGTTGTGGCGGATCTCGGTCTTGACCGAGCGCCGGACGTGGCCAGAGGACCGGAGCTCACCCATGGTGGCGATCGCGGGTTGATTCACCCTGACGACGCTACGTCGCGGCTGCAACTGCCCGCCACCGGTCAGAACTGCAAAAAGATGTCCTTCGTCATTTGGACGAGCGCGGAATCGTTGGTCCGCGTCGCGCCGTCGAGGTACCAGGCATCCCACACGGTGACGCCGTTGTCCTGCCCGAGGACGTTGAACGCCTCGGCTGCGGGGACCGCGCCCGGGCCGCTGGGCAGCCGGTAGCCCTCCCTGAGCAGGTCGTTGATGCTGCCGGTGCCGTCCGCCTCCTCCAACCGCGTGAACTCCGTCGAGTTCACATACGGATCCTTCGCCGTTCCGGAGAACCCGGTCACCGACTCGGCAAATGCCGCGGGACGACCGCCCACCGTCGTCGTGCCGAGGTAGCGATCAAGGCCATGGCACGGGTGCTGGATGAGGAAGGCGATCATCTGCTGGCCGTAGGCGTGGTCGAAGCAGCTGTCGTCGTGCACCTGGGCCCAGATCTCGACGACGTACGTCCGGTTCTCCTGAGCGTGGACCGTCACCGTCTTCAGCGGGCTCGCCGGAACCGGATGATCACCGGAGGCCGGCGCGCCGGATGAGGTCACCGATCGGGTCGGCGCGGAGCTCTCGCCGGACGGGCTGCCGGCGACGCCGGTCGGAAAGTCGGGCGATGAGCTTGCGGTCGCCGATGTCACTGTGTCTCCCGATCCGGCTGTGGTCGACGAGCAGCCGGCGACGGCGAGCGAGAGCGCGAGCAGCCCGGCAACGGCGCGGGCCCGAGATGACGTCACGGCCGACAGCATGCCAGGCTGAGCGCGTGCCGAGGGCCGAGAACGCGCATCGCCTGGACGACCTGGACGCCCGCCTCTTGCGCGAACTGGACGAGTCGCCGCGGGTCGGCGTGCTTGAACTCTCCCGCCGGCTGGGCGTGGCGCGCGGGACGGTGCAGGCGCGGCTGGACCGTTTGGTCGAGCGCGGGGTCATCGCCACGTTCGCGCCGACCCTCGACCCGGTCGCGCTCGGCTACACGGTGACCGCCTTCGCCACGCTCGAGATCAGCCAGGGGCAGGGGCAGGCGGTGCTGGCCCACCTGCGATCCATCCCCGAGGTCCTCGAGGTGCACACCATCACCGGCCCGGGCGACATGTTGTGCCGCGTCGTCGCCCGATCGAACGACGACCTGCAGCATGTCCTCGACCGGGTCACCGAGTATCCGGAGATCGTGCGCACCTCGACGGTGATCGCGCTGTCCAATCCGGTCCGCCACCGAGTACTCCCGCTGGTATGACCGGCTGACGTCGAGCTACGGGCGGTGCGCCTCGGCTGACCGCGTCGCGTAGGCGGCGAGTCGTTGCAGCGCGCGGAGGAAGACGGCCCGCTCGTCCGCGGGCAGCGCCTTGAGGACGCGCTGTTCCTCGCGGCGGATCGCGCGCCGCACCTGGTCGCGCAACCGACGGCCGGCGGGGGTCAATGCGAGCAGCCGGGCCCGACGATCGGCCGGATCCGGTTCACGGCGGATCAGTCCGCGTTCCTGCAGATCGTCGAGGACGTCGATGATCCGCGTCTTGTCAGCCCCGATCGCCTCGGCGAGCACGGCCTGCCCGCGCAGCGGCTGGTCACCCAACCGGGACAGCACCACATACGCCCACATGGTCACGCCGTGCGCGCGCAGCACCGGAGCCTCCATGTCCAGGAGCGACTGGCTCAACGGCGCGACCATCGCGGCGAGGTCAGGGCGATCGTCCACGAACGAAGACGATACCGTTTGACAGATTCTCTACAGAGGCAGATAGTAAGCACATGCCTATCAATGCCTTGGACATGCAAATCGACCTCCATCGCCGAGCGGTGCGCGCCACGCTGGCGGCGCTCGACGGCTCGGTCGACCTCGGCGCGCCGACACCCTGCGCGGGATGGGATCTGGCGGACCTGCTCGCTCACATGACCGTCCAGCAGCTCGGCTTCGCGCGAGCCGTCCCGGGCGAGCGGACGACGGTGGCCGAGTGGGCACCGAAGCGGGTGGACGAGGCGGTCGACGCCTACGCCGCAGCTTGCGCCGAGCTGCTTGCCGCCTTCGCCACGATCACCGACGCCGAAGCGCCGGTGCACCTGCCGGAGATTCGCGACGAGCCGGTACCGGCTCGCCTGGCGATCGGCTTCCAGCTCGTCGACAACGTCGTGCACGCGTGGGACGTCGCCGTATCGGTGGGCAAGAGCCCCGAGCTGGATGACGACGTTCTTGCGGCCGGTCTGACCGTGGCCCGCCAGGTTCCTGACGGGACCGAGCGCGAGCGTCCCGGCGCGGCCTTCGCCCACGCGTTACCGGTCGGCGCCGGCTCGTCGGCGCTCGACGAGGCGCTGTTCCTGCTCGGCCGGGACCCGGCCTGGACTCGTCCCTGAACGGCCGACCACCAAATCGACGCAACCCTGACCGGTCAGCCGACGTCGGAGCGGTCGGCCTCGTCGGCGGGGTCGCGGTCCTTCTCCCGCGCCGCCTCGACCCGGGCAAGTTCCGAACGCAGGAAGTCGCGGGTGGCCACCTCGCCGAGCGCCATCCGGATCGCAGCGATCTCCCGTGCCAGGTAGTCGAGGTCGGCCTTCGACTCGCGCGCCTCCTCACGGTCGGCCTCGAGGTTCACCCGGTCCCGGTCGTCCTGCCGGTTCTGCGCCAGCAGGATCAGAGGCGCGGCGTACGAGGCCTGCAGCGACAGCGCCAGCGTCAGGAACAGGAACGGGTACTCGTCCGGGTGGGGCAAGCCGGGGATCGCGTTGCCGACGACCCACACCACGATGATCGTCGTCTGGATGA
>JAVHVD010000129.1:0-5620 GCA_032160745.1 Pseudonocardiales bacterium | reverse complement strand
AGTTGGCCGGCGTCGACGTTGGCACCGAAGGTTTCGGTGCCTGGTTCGAGTCGCACTCCCTCGGCGAGGGGTCCAGCGGTGACGGGGTCGAAGCCGAGGGCGTCGACGAAGGCGGCGGAGGTGGCGAGGTCGTCGGGGTCGTCGGCGGCGATCGCAATCGCCTTGCGCCCGGGCGCTCCGGGTGGTCGGGCCTCGTCCTCGAGGTCGTGGTAGCCCATGTGGTTGAACGCCTTGACCACCCGGGATCGGGGCAGATGGTCCTGAACGATCTCGCTCGTTGAGGTGCCCGGGTCGGTCAGGTCGTCGCGGATGCCGTCGACTTCCCACCAGTAGTTCATCGCGTCGATGACGAGTTTGCCTCGCAACGCCTTGGCGGGGATGCTGCGGTACTTCCCGAGTGGCAGGGCCAGGATCACGATGTCGGCACCGGCGGCGGCGTCCGCGGCCGTGGAGGCGATTGCACCGGGCGTGAGGACCTCGACAGTGAGGGCGATCTTGGCCGGGTCGCCCGAGCCGGCGATCAGTACCTTGTAGCCCGCCGCCACGGCGAGCCGCGCGAGCACGGTGCCGACCTTGCCGACGCCGAGGATGCCGATCGTGCGAATGTCTGCCGTACCCATGTCGTCTTCTCCGTTCAGGGCCTCAGCCGGCAAGGATGTCACGGACCATCGGGATCACCTTCGTGCCGTAGAGCTCGACCGCGCGGAGCCGAGCACTGATCGGCTGCGTCCCCGCGGTGTAGATGAGGTCGAAGCGACCGACACCGAGGGCGGCGACGGCGCGGGCGATCTTGCGGGCGACCGTCTCCGGCGAGCCGATGTAGAGGGAGCCGGACTCGATCTCGCGGTCGTATTCTTCCCGGCGGATCGCCGGCCAGCCACGCAGCGCCCCGATGCGGTCTCGCATGACGCGGTATCGCGGCCAGAACACCTCACGGGCTTCTTCGTCGGTGTCGGCGATGAATCCCGGCGAGTGCATTCCGACCGGGTGGGCGATCGTGCCGAGCTCCTCGGCGGCCCTGCGGTAGAGCTCGATATAGGGCGCGAACCGCTCGGGTGCGCCGCCGATGATGGCGAGCATGAGCGGCAGGCCGAAGCGTGCGGTGCGGACCACCGACTGCGGCGAGCCCCCGACGCCCACCCAGGTGGTGAGGCGACCGGACTCGGTCTTGGGAAAGACATCGGCGTTCTCGAGCGGAGCTCGCACGGTGCCGCTCCACGTGACGGGCTTCTCCTCGAGCAGCCGCGCGAAGAGTTCGATCTTCTCTTCGAACAGCACCTCGTAGTCGCTCAGGTCGTACCCGAACAGGGGGAACGACTCGGTGAACGAGCCCCGTCCGAGAATGACCTCGGCCCGGCCGTGGGAGAGGGCGTCGAGGGTCGCGAACCGCTGGAACACCCGTACCGGATCGTCCGAGCTGAGCACGGTCACCCCGGAAGAGAGCCGGATGCGCGAGGTGCGCGTGGCGATGCCGGCGAGCACGGTCTCCGGTGTCGAGACGGAGAACTCGGGTCGGTGATGCTCGCCGAGCGCGAGGACGTCCACCCCTATCTCGTCGGCGAGGATGGCCTCGTCGACGACCTGCCGGATGGCCGCCGCGTAGCTGACGGGGGCGCCGGAATCGTCTTCCGGCACGTCGCCAAAGGTGTCGAGGCCGAACACGAGATCAGACATGGATGGGCTCCTTCGCGAGCAGCTCCCGCACGCGCGGCGCGACCTCACGCCCGAGGAGCTCGATCGTGCGGGCCCGAGCGTCGCGCGGCAGGTGCAGGATGTCGTATTTGAGGTCGAAGCGGCTCAGCCGCAGGTCGCGGGCGACCGTCGCGATCTTCCGGGCCACCGTGTCAGGCGAGCCGACGAACAGCGCGCCCTGGTCGAGCTCGGCTTCGTAACGTTCGCGGGTCGGCTTGTAGAAGCCGCGCTCGCGGGCGAGTTGAGCGACGAGCGGCTGCCAGTACGGCCACCAGGTCTCGATCGCCTCCTCGTCGGTCTCGGCGACGAGGCCGAGCGAGTGCTGCCCGACCGGCTGGGCCGGGTGCCCGAACTGCTCGAGCGCCCGGTGGTAGAGCTCGACGTGGCCCGCGAACCGTTGCGGGCGCCCGCCGATGACGGCCATCATGAGCGGCAAGCCGTACCGGGCGGCGCGCACCACCGAGTCCGGGCTGCCGCCCACACCGATCCAGGTGGGGATGCCGCCCGGCCGCATCCGGGGATGCAGCCGCTGCTCGACGAGTGGCGCCCGGACGGTGCCCGACCACGTCACCGAGTCCTCCCGCTGCAGGCGCATGAACAGCTCGAGCTTCTCCTCGAACAACCGCTCGTAGTCGGTAAGGTCATAACCGAACAGCGGGAACGACTCCGTCGCCGAGGCTCGGCCCAGAACCACCTGGGCCCGGCCGTTCGAGATGGCATCGACGGTGGAGAACTCCTGATACAGCCGAACGGGGTCGTTCGTACTCAGCACGGTCACCGACGTGCCCAGCTGGATGCGGTCCGTCGCGGTCGCTATCGCGGCGAGCAGTACCGGAGTCGCGCTGTCGTTGTGTCCCTCCCGGTAGTGCTCGCCGACGCTGAATGCGTCGAGACCGACGGACTCGGCAAGCCGGGCCTCCTCGACGATCAGCCGGACAGTCTCGGCGTCGCTCAACGTGCGCCCGCCGTCGCTGGCCACCTCCCCGAAGGAGTTCAGTCCGAGCTCGAAGTCTCGGGTCGCCATCGTGTCCACCGTCCCTGAAATGACTGACATGTCAATCTTGACGTGTCAATAATGCGCCCGTATGATTGACATGTCAATCAGGAGGCGGAATGGTACAGAACACAGCACGGCGGAGGGCGTTGCCGACCGTCGACGAACTCCGGGTCTGGCGTGACTTCATCGAGACCGCCGAGGCGTTGCGTACCGAACTCGCAGCTCGCCTGCAAAGTGATTCCTCACTGTCGCCGGGCGACTACTCCGTACTCCTCGCGTTGAGCGAGGCGCACGGCGCCCGGCTCCGCTCCTCCGAGCTGGCCACCGCGTGCGGCTGGGAACGTAGCCGCCTGTCCCACCACCTCGGCCGCATGGAGCGGCGTGGCCTGATCCGCCGCGAAGACTGCGCCACCGACAATCGGGGCGCCGAGGTCATCCTCGCCGCCGAGGGAGCCACGGCTTTCCGGCGGGCATCGGTCCCGCACCTACGTGCCGTCCGCGAACTGTTCGTCGACGCACTCAACCCGAAGCAACTCGCCGCCGCAGCCGACGTTGTCACGGCGCTGCGCACGCAGCTCGAGGCACTGCGCGAGCCCTGATCCCAGTGTGGGTGTCGGTGCGGCTGTGCGAGGTGCGCGCCTACGGCTGGCCCAGCCGGGAGCCGCGTCCCAGAAGCTGGACGACTGAGGGGTTCCCCTACCCGTCCCGTCCGTTAGCCTCGAAGTCATGAGAGACGGTGATGACGACACGACCGATTCGCCTGCAACCTGGGAGAACGTCGTCGTCGGCAAAGCCAAGCACGTCGTCGGACAAGCTCTGGGCGATGACGAGATGGCTGAAGAAGGCGAAGAGCAGGTCGAGATCGCGCACGAGGTCCGTGAAGAGGAGCGCGAGGACCGGGACTAGTCCTTCGCCACCGACACCTTGGAGAGCACGAGCGATCTGGTCGGCGCCTAGGCGTAAGGGGATGGCTGTGACGACCCGGAGGCGGAGCGTTGCGGCAGGCCTGCTCGCGGGCGCGGCCTGCTGGGCCGGATCAGCGTGCAGCGCGTCTTCCCCGCGCGACTGCGGCTATTCAGTGCGCTGGCACGAGACGGTGTACTGGTACACCTCCTACGTCCTCAAGCAGCAGCACCTGCAGGAGAAAGATCTCAGAGCGCCGGTACGCGGACCAGGCATCGGTCATGCCGACACTCTTGCGTGTCCCGGCGACAGGGGCGCGACCGGATCCGTCGCCGTGTTCGAGATCCAGCGGGTCGCGCCAGGGACAGCCATCATGACTCGGTCGATACCTCTCATCGCTCAAGGCGAGCGGGTGCCTGATGTCTTGATCAACCGGGTCGTCACTCGTTCGCCTTGATCATCACGCTCGCGAGTCGACCGCCCTGCTGCGACCGACTTGATCAAGGTGTCGGTGGCGACTTTGGTCAGACGTCGAGGGTCAGGGCGACCGTCACCATGTCGCCCAGCTCAAGCCCTTCGGCCTTCCGCACCCACGTCTTCACCGGCACGATGTAGCGCCCGTCCTTCGGCCAGAGCGACGTCTCCCAGTCGGTCCGCCCTATCTGCGCGCGGACCGGAATCATGCCCCAGCCGTAGGTCACCAAGGCTGAAGCCGCTTCGATCGCGCCGCACTGCTCGTCGGGCACGGTGACGAAGTGCCACGGCGCCGGGCCTTTCCAGAACCACATCTCGCCGCCGAACTCCAGGTCCACCGCATCAGGATAGGAGCGCAGCCCTGGCGGCCGATCCGTGCCGAACGTGGCCTGCGTCTGAGTGATCAGCCTGCGCTGACCAGGTGAAGACTCATCGTCATGGCGTGGTCGGCGACGGTTGACTGAGATCATGGCCGGGTGACGAACGATGCGTGGCAAGCATTGGCCGATCCGTTTGTCGAGGGCGCGTACGCGACGGTGAAGGGAAGGGTGCGCACCTTCGTACTTCACCAGCAGCTCTTGAGACATCTGGCGGGCCCGCCGTCGTCGGTCCTGGACGTGGGTGGCGGTGCGGCGCACCAATCGTTGCCGCTCGCCCGGCTCGGTTATCGAGTCACTGTGCTCGACCCGTCGCCGGCGATGCTGGCCAAGGCCGAGCAGCGCTTGTCGACTGAGACCGCTGAGGTGCGCGACCGCGTCCGGCTCGTTCAGGCCACGGGCGAGTCGGCGGTAGAGGCAACTGGCGAGCAACAGTTCTCAGCGGTCCTGTGCCACGGCGTGCTGATGTACCAACCGAATCCTGAACCGTTACTGGACGCTCTGTGCCGGTGCGCCGAGCCGAACGGGCTGGTTTCGGTGATGGCGCTTAACGCCGCAACGATGGCTGTGCGTCCGGCGCTTGAGCACAGATGGGCCGACGCCCTCGCTGGTTTCGAAGCCAGCCACGAGACCGGCGTGCTGGGCACGCCCACTCGCGGCGACACCATCGAGAATCTGACGCAACTGCTCCGCCGCCGCGGAGTCGAGGCGCAAGCCTGGTACGGCGTCTGGCTGTTCACCGACTGGATGGACTTGCCGGTAGAGGACACCGACATGGACGCAGTCGCGAAGGTCGAATTGGAGGCGAGCCTGCGAGATCCCTATCGCCAACTCAGCCGTGTCTTCCACCTTGTGGGTCGTCGATCCTCTTCCGCCGAGTGAGATCCCGCCGTCGCCACGTACGAGCACGAGCACGGCAAGTGGCTCAGCATCATGGACCAGGGCACGCTGCTCTGACCCGGTCCGCGACAGTCGCTTCCGGGCCGGAGAAAGTCGGCCAGAAAGTTCTCGGAGAAGCCGTCGCGATCGTCCGGAATTGTCGTACCCCCGTTCTATTCTCTGAGGTATGGACGCGGGACCGGTGGCCGAGGCGCTGACCCTGCTGCGCGCCTCGGTGGACCGGCTGCTCGCGGTGTCGCTGTCCGGGCAGTCCAGCGTCGAGGTCGCGTCGGTGCTC
>JAVHVD010000128.1:0-3930 GCA_032160745.1 Pseudonocardiales bacterium | reverse complement strand
GCGCGCACCTCGACCAATTGACCCCGTGCCCGCATCCGCGCCGTGGGCAGTGGCGGGTCGGCCCGGGTGGCCAGCACGACGTGCAGGTGTGGCGGGTGGTGCTCAAGGAGGAACGTCATCCCGTCGTGGATCTCGGACGTCTCGACGAGGTGGTAGTCGTCCAGGACAAGCAGCAGGTCGGTCGACAGCCCGTCGAGGTCGTTGAGCAGTGCGGCGAGCGCCGCGTCGATCGGCGGCGAGGGCGACGCCAACAGCTGGAGCGCAACGTTGCCGACCCCCTCCACGGCGGTCTGGATTGCGGTCACCACGTACGTCCAGAACAGCGCGGGCTCATGGTCGCGCCGGTCCAAGGACAACCACGCCACGGCCGCTCCGTCGGCGGCGCCCTCGGCAAGCCATTCGGTGAGCAAGGTCGTCTTCCCGAAACCGGCCGGCGCGGACAGGATGGTGAGCGCCGACTGGGCCATGGCCCGTCGGCGTTCCGCCAGGCGCTGGCGAGGGACCGCGCCCGGCTGTCGGCTCGGCCGTCGGTACTTGCTGGTCAGGAGTGGACCTAGCACCTCCTGGTCCTCCCGACCGGCGAGGCCGTCCCCGCCTCCGATGCGGGCTCATGCCCGTGGCAGACCTGGACGGGTAGGGCCGGATACTTCACCAGCCGTGGGTCCCAGGTTGCTCGCAGGCAGCGCAGGTAAGACGTGCCACGCCGAGTGACGTTGGTCTTGGCGTGTCGGCAGGTGCCGCACAGGCCGGCGGAGACAGGTCCGCCGCTCACCGGTTGGTCGATTTCATGCCACTCGGCGCGCCGCGTCGGGCCGGTCCGCGACGGCAGTGTCGAAGGCGCCCGGATGCAGGATGGCGGCGATCGTCTCGACGCCGTCGACCAGTCGCGGGCCGGGACGCACCACCAGTCCGTCGGCGTCGATCGCCCACACGGGTACGCCGGGAAAGTGCGGTGCCACCAGGGCGGCCTGCTCGGATGCGCCGCCGAGGTGAAAGCCGCACGGCGCGACCAGCACGAGGTCCGGCCGTGCGGACGCCAGCTGATCCCACGTCGTGGGCACAGAAGGCTGACCTGGATTTGCGGCCACCGGCTCACCGCCTGCGGCGATGATCAGGTCCGGCACCCAATGCCCGGCGGTGAAGGGGGGTTCGATCCACTCCAGGACGGCCACCCGAGGGCGCGTTCGCCCGGTAACCGCCGCGGCCACCGACGTGAGCCGGGCATGCAGTTGCTCGACCAGCCGCGCGGCGCGCTCAGCCACTCCGGTTCGCGCACCGACTTCCTCGATGGTGGCGAGCACGTCTACCAGGGTGTGGGGATCGAGGCTCAGCACGTCGGCGCGACAACCGAGGTACTCGAGGGCTTGGTCGACGTGTCCGGACGGCAGGGCGCAGACCCGGCACAGATCCTGGGTGAGGATCAGCTCCGGTTCCAGCGCCGCGAGCGCGCCGGCGTCGAGCGTGTACAAATCCTCGCCGGCCGCCAGCCGTGCGCGGACGTAGGCATCGATGTCGCCGGCGCTCATTCCGCTGGTGTCCCGGCCGCTGACCACGACCGTCTTGTCGATACGAGCCGCTGGCGGTTCATCGCACTCGAAGGTCACCGCGACCAGATCGGCGTCCAGCCCCAGCGCATAGACGATCTCGGTCGCAGACGGCAACATCGACACCAACCGCACGTGCCCACGATAGGACGGCCACCTCAGGTCGTCCCCAGTGCCCAACAACGTGGCCGAGCCATCGGTCGCGACGCTCCCGTGAAGTTCGATACAGGGGACACTTGCAGCATGCGCTTCTTCGAGCCAGTGGAACGTGTGGCGGATCGGTCGCGCGCTCGCTGGCTCTTCGACGTGCTGGTGGCGATCGTGGCCGCTGCATCGACCGTGCCGTACCTGTTCCATGACAACGCACATCCGCCCAGCGCCGCTACGGCAATTCCGGTGGTGGTTGTGCTGGTGGCCCCACTTGTCCTGCGCCGGGTGTTTCCCGTTCCTGTACTGATCTGGCTGCTGGCGGCATCGGTCGCGACCGGGATGTGGAACGACCACGTAATCCCGGGGCTGGCTCTGCTGGTCGCGTTGTACACGATCGCGTCCCTGCAGCCGCGGAGAGTGGCGGTCGCCGCTGCCGCCTTGATCGAGCTCGTCGTATTGGCGGCGGCGATCCATCGCAACGGCGTCGCGTTCTGGTACGACTCGATCTTCCTGTCCGGCTTGGTGGGCGCCGCACTCGGTCTCGGTCTCTATGCCGGCACCCGACGGGCCTACCTCGCCGAACTGCACGATCGCGCCGAACGGCTCGAACGCGAGCGTGATCAACAGGGCGCGCTCGCTGCCGCTGCCGAACGGTCCCGCATCACTCGGGAGATGCACGACGTCGTCGCCCATCACCTGACGGTGATGGTTGCCCTCAGCGACGGCGCGATCGCCGCTACGGCAGCGTCGCCCGAGAGGGGGATCGAAGTGATGCGGACGGTATCGGCCACCGGTCGCCGTGCCTTGTCCGACACCCGGCGCCTCCTGGGCGTGCTGCGGGACAACAAGGGTGACCAGGGTGACGACAGACGCGAGGCTCTCCAGCCGATGCCGGGCCTGGCTGACCTGGATGAATTGCTCGAGCGGATACGCGCGGCCGGGTTGCCGGTCAGCTTCGAGGTACACGGTGCGAGGTCTGACGTGCCTGCCGGGATCCAATTGACGGTCTACCGGTTGGTGCAAGAGGCGCTGACGAACACCCTCAAGCACGGCGGGCCAGATGCCCGCGCGTCGGTCCGAATGCACTATCTGTCCGGTGAGTTGCGGCTCGACGTCATCGATGATGGTGCGGGGCTCGCGGCACCATCGCCAGTGGGCGTCGGTGGTGGGTTGACGGGGATGCGAGAACGGGTTCTCGCCTTTGGCGGTGACCTGCAGGCCGGCCCAGGCCGACCCAGCGGGTGGCGCGTGTCGGCCCGGCTTCGGCTCGACGAGGCGGATGTTTCGTGATCCGAGTCTTGCTGGTCGATGATCAATCGTTGCTGCGGATGGGTTTCCGGCTGATCTTGGAGGCCGAGCCGGACATCGAGGTCGTGGGCGAAGCGGCTGACGGAGCGTCCGGGATCAACATGGCTGACGCATTGCGGCCCGACGTCGTCTTGATGGACGTGCGGATGCCTGGCGTGGACGGCGTTCAGGCGACGGAGGCCATCGTCGCGACCGGGTCGGGAACTCGGGTCCTGATCCTCACCACGTTCGACCTGGACCAGTACGTGTTCGCTGGTCTGCGCGCCGGCGCCAGTGGCTTCTTGTTGAAGGACGCCCCGCCGACTGAGCTGTTGACGGCGATCCGCACCGTCGCCGGGGGCGAGGCTGTACTCGCGCCGACAGCCACCCGGCGGCTCATCGACCAGTTCATCCCGCTCATGCCGGTGCCCCACGAGCGGTCCCGCCGAGACGCATTACTCGACGACCTCACCGACCGAGAGCGTTCCGTGTTTGCTCAGCTCGCGGCGGGACACTCGAACCGGGAGATCGCCGCGGTCCTGCACCTGTCCCAGGGAACCGTGAAGGTTCACGTCAGCCGTGTGCTCGCCAAGCTCGAATTGCGCGACCGCGTCCAGGCTGTCGTGCTCGCCTACGAGTCCGGCCTGATCACGCCGGGAAACTGAGGCCCGCCTCGGTTCACAGGCCGCTAGGCCTTCAGGCATACCTCACCCGGACAAGTGTGGCCTCACGGTCGATGCGTGGCGACGAGACGCGTCCATACGGTGGTGAGACGGATCGACCAATGATGGAACTCGAACGGAGCAGCACGTAATGATCGAGGTAACAGGCCTGACCAAACGGTACGGCGAGAAGACCGCCGTGCGCGACCTGACCTTCACGGTCAAGCCGGGGATCGTCACCGGTTTTCTCGGACCCAATGGCGCCGGAAAGTCGACGACGATGCGAG
>JAVHVD010000127.1:0-5276 GCA_032160745.1 Pseudonocardiales bacterium | reverse complement strand
CCGACCTGGTAGCCGCCGTCACCCACGTCCCACGGTTCGGCGATCAACTTGACCTGCGAGATCACCGGATCCTGATGGATGGTGTCGAAGAAGGAGGACAGCTTGTCGACGTCGTGCAACGAGCGGGCCAGCGCGGAGGCCAGGTCGAAGCGAAATCCGTCCACGTGCATCTCGGTGATCCAGTAGCGCAGCGAGTCGGTGATCACCTGCAGCGGGAACGGTCGACGAGGGTCGAACGTGTTGCCGCAGCCGGTGTAGTCGACGTAGCGGGACGGGTCGTCCTCGGCCAGCCGGTAGTAGGCGCCGTTGTCGATCCCGCGGAACTCGAGCATCGGACCATCCGGTGCGCCCTCGGCCGTGTGGTTGTAGACGACATCGAGGATCACCTCGATCCCGGCCTTGTGCAGCGCGCGGACCATCGCCTTGAACTCGCGGACGGCGTCGGCCGCATCACCGGTGCTGCTCGCGTACGCGGCGTGCGGAGCGAAGAAGCCGACGGAGTTGTAACCCCAGTAGTTGCGCGCTCCGCGGCGCTGCAGATGCGGCTCGGAGACGAACGCGTGGATCGGCATGAGCTCGACCGCCGTCACACCGAGCGAGCGCAAATGGTCGATCGCGGCCGGATGGGCCAGCCCGGTGTACGTCCCGCGCAGTTCCGGCGGAATGTCGGGGTGCGCCTGCGTGAACCCGCGGACGTGCAGCTCGTAGATGACCGTGTCGTCCCACGGCACCTTCGGGCGATTGTCGTCGCCCCATGGGAAGCCGTCCTGGACGATGACCGAGCGCGGTACGCATGGCGCCGAGTCGGCGCCGCTGCCCGGGTACACCGACGGGTCGTCGACGAAGTTGCCCTCGATCGCCCGGGCGTACGGGTCGAGCAGCAGCTTGGCCGGGTTGTGGAACACGCCGTGTGCCGGTTCGAACGGGCCGTCCACCCGGAAGCCGTACCGCTGCCCGGGACCGACGCCGGGGACGTAGCCGTGCCACACGTGGTAGGTCCGGTCGCCCAGCGGGATGCGCGTCTCCAGACCGTTCGCGTCGAACAGGCAGACGGAGACGGCGGTCGCGGTCGTCGACCACAGCGCGAAGTTGGTCCCCTCGCCGTCCCAATGGGCGCCGAGTGGGAACGGCGCGCCCGGCCAGGCCCGGTCGAGCCTCTTGGCAAGCGCGGCGCTCAGTTGGTCGGGCAGCACTGATGGGACGATAGTGGATCGAGCACTCCCAGCTAGCTCATGGCCAAGGCTCAGTGAGCAGCGGGGTAGAGGGGGTTACCTAACTGTCATGACGACGAACAACCCCTCCCCAGACCCGTACGCCGGTGCGGAGCCCCCGCCCCCCGGCGCGGAGAACCCGCTCCCCGGCGGGCAGCCTCCGTACGCCGGCGCCGAGAACCCGTTCGCCGGCGGGCAGCCCCCGTACGCCGGCGCCGAGAACCCGCACGCGGGCGCGGAGCCCGCGTACCCCGGCGCGGAGAACCCGCTCCCGGGCGCGCAGCCTCCGTACGCCGGCGCGCAGCCTCCGTACGCCGGCGCGGAGAACCCCTACGCCGGCTACTACCCCGGCCAGCAGGGAATGCCGCCGGTGCCGCCGACCGACCCGCAGCGGCGCGGCAAGCGGGCTCGACTGCTTGTAGCCGGCGTCGCCGTGCTCGCGGCCGGCGCTGTGCTCGGCGGGGTCGCCGTCGCCGAATCCGGCTCGAGCGTTACCAACGGCAATGGATCGACGGCTCAAGCCTTGCCAACCACGCCGGGCGGCAACAGCAACGGCAATGGCAATGGCAACGCGGTGATCCCCGGCGAGATGAACCCGAACGGCGGGGGCAACGGCACGTCAACGAGTGCCTCGGTGGCCACCGCGCAGCAGCAGAAGGGCATCGTCACCATCGTCTCCGTGCTGACCTACCAGAACGCGGAGAGCGCCGGGACCGGCATGATCCTGACCTCGAACGGCGAGATCCTCACCAACAACCACGTGGTGAACGGCGCGACGAGCATCACGGTCACGGTGCCTTCGACCGGCAAGTCGTACCGAGCCGATGTGGTCGGCACCGCTCCTTCCGAGGATGTCGCTGTCCTTCAATTGCGCAACGCGTCCGGACTCACCACCGCCAACCTCGGCGACTCGGCCACCGCGACGGTCGGCAACTCGGTGGTGGGCGTCGGGAACGCGGGTGGCACCGGCACGCTGCGGGCCTCGCCGGGTGCGGTAACCGCGCTCAACCAGGCGATCACCGCCACTGACGAGTCCGGTCAAGGTGGCGAGCGGCTCACCGGCCTCATCGAGGTCAACGCCCCCATCATCTCCGGGGACTCGGGTGGTCCGCTCTACGACTCCGCCGGCGAGATCATCGGCATGGACACCGCCGCATCGGCAACGCAGTCGGTGGCTTCCACCGCCTACGCCATCCCGATCGACAGCGCGGTCAAGGTCGCTGACCAGATCGAGACCGGAATCGAGACCAGCACGATCCACATCGGACTGCCGGCGTTCCTCGGAGTGGGCGTGGGCGACGGCGGCACCCAGGGTGCGGCGGTCACGTCCTTGCTCAATGGCGGTCCGGCCGGCAACGCCGGTATCACAGACGGCTCGGTCATCACGGCCATCGACGGCCACCGGATCACCTCGGCCGCCACGCTGAAGAGCACGCTGGCGAACTACAACCCGGGCAACCGGGTCTCGGTCAGCTGGACCGACCCGGCCGGCGCCAGCCACAGCGCCACCGTCACGCTCGGCACCGGACCGGCCGACTAGCAGTCCGCACCGGCGCCGCGGCGAGAGCCTCCTGCTCGCCGCGGCGCCGGTGCGCTTTGATGGACTCGTGGTGGAGATCAACCCCGACGCGGTACTGCAGTTCGTCGACGTGACGGTGCGGCGCGGGGGCAAGACCCTGCTGGACCGGATCAACTGGACGGTCGAGGAGGACGAGCGGTGGGCGGTGCTCGGCCCCAACGGAGCCGGCAAGACAACCCTCCTGCAGATCGCTGCGGCGAACATGCACCCCTCGGCCGGCGAGGCCTACATCTTCGGCGAGCGGCTCGGGCGGGTCGACGTGTTCGAGCTTCGGCCGCGGATCGGCTTGGCGAGTGCGTCCCTGGCCGAGCGGATCCCCGCAGGCGAACGGGTCAGCGACGTCGTCGTCAGCGCCGGGTACTCGGTACTCGGCCGGTGGCGAGAGGCCTACGGCCGCCTCGACGTCCGGCGGGCGGTGCTGCTTCTCGACCGGCTCGGCGTCGGCGGCTTCGCCGAGCGCATCTACGGCACGCTGAGCCAGGGGGAGAAGGCGCGAGTGCAGATCGCTCGCGCGCTGATGACCGACCCGGAGCTGCTGCTGTTGGACGAACCGGCGGCGGGCATGGACCTCGGGGGGCGGGAGGACCTGCTGCGCCGGCTCACCCGGTTCGCCGACGACCCGGACGCTCCGGCATCGGTGCTGGTGACCCACCACGTCGAGGAGCTGCCGCCGGGCGTCACGCACGTGCTGCTGCTGCGCGAGGGTGCGGTCGTGGCCTCCGGTCTGGCCCGCGATGTGCTCACCGCCGAGCATCTGTCCTCCACCTTCGGCCTCGAACTGGCCGTCGAGCGAGGCGGCGGCCGCTGGTTCGCCCGAGCCGCCGCCTTTCCCCGGAGCTGACCGCTTTGCCGGCTGCCAACCGGTCACCTGCGGGGAAATGCGGTTCCGATCGACGGCGTTGCGTCGTGCAGGATGCGCGATACGCATCGCCCGAGGAGGAGAGCCATGGCAACCCGGTCGACGAGTGCCCCACCGGCCGTGCCCGACACGGCGGCGCTGCGGGTCGAGACGAACGGCATCAACGTCATACCCGACACCGAGCGCAAGGGCGTGCCCCGCCAACTGTTCTGGCCGTGGTTCGGCTCGAACGTGTCGGTGCTCGGCCTGGCTTATGGCGCGTTCGCGCTCGGCTTCGGCATCTCGTTCTGGCAGGCGCTGATCGCCGGCGTGCTCGGAATCGTTGCGTCGTTCCTGCTCTGCGGCTTCGTGGCCGTCGCCGGCAAGCGTGGTTCGGCCCCCACTCTGGTGCTCAGCCGCTCCGCGTTCGGCGTGCGCGGGAACCGCGTGCCGGCGGTGCTGTCGTGGGTGCTCACCGTGGGCTGGGAGACGGTGCTGGTCATTCTCGCGACGCTGGCCACCGCGACGGTCTTCAATCGGCTCGGGTGGGGCGGCGGCGATGGCACCAAGGTCGGAGCGATGATCATCGTCGCGCTGCTCACCGTGGCGGCCGGCGTGTTCGGTTTCGACCTGATCATGCGGCTGCAGGCCTGGATCACGGTCATCACCGGCGTTCTCACTGTCGCCTACATCATCGCCGTGGCCGACGAGATCCACTGGCACACCGTCTCGGCGATCCCGTCCGGCTCCACCCAGCACGTGCTGGGCGCACTGGTTCTGTTCATGACCGGTTTCGGGCTCGGGTGGGTCAACGCGGCGGCGGACTACTCGCGCTACTTGCCGCGGCGCTCGTCCAGCGCGCACGTGGTCTTCTGGACGACGTTCGGCGGCGCCATCGCCCCGATCGTCCTGCTGCTGTTCGGCCTACTGCTCGCCGGTTCGTCGCCTGACCTGAGCGCGGCCATCAGCGCGAACCCGATCGGTGCGCTGTCGGCCGAGCTGCCGAAGGGCCTGCTCGTGCCGTTCGTGATCGTCGCGGTGCTGGGGTTGATCGGCGGCGCGGTGCTCGACATCTACTCATCCGGGCTGTCGCTGCTCACCGCCGGTCTCCGGATTCCGCGTTACCAGGCAGCGCTGATCGACGGCGTCATCATGATCGCCGGGACCATCTATGTCGTGTTCTTCGCCGACAGCTTCTTCCAGCCGTTCCAGGGCTTCCTGTTCACCCTCGGCGTGCCCATCGCGGCGTGGTGCGGCATCTTCCTCGCCGATCTCGCGCTGAGGAGGGGCGACTATGCAGAGCCCGAGCTCTTCACCCGGCAGGGACGGTACGGCGACGTGCGGCTCCTGCCGCTCGCGGTCCTGGCGGGAGCCACCGCGCTCGGTTGGGGATTGGTCACGAACAGCAACGCGAGCTGGCTCAAGTGGCAGGGCTACCTGCTCGATCCGTTCGGCCTCGGCGGCAAGACCGGGTCGTGGGCCTTCGCCGGGCTCGGCGTGTTCGCCGCCCTCGCCGTCGGATTCGTCGTCACGTTCCTCGTCGATCGGCCGCGGGTGCGGGCGCAGGAGGCCCGGCCGGCGTGAGCGAGCACCTGGTCGTCATCGACATGCAGCACGTGTTCGGCGACCCGGACAGCGAGTGGTTCAC
>JAVHVD010000126.1:0-4363 GCA_032160745.1 Pseudonocardiales bacterium | reverse complement strand
AGGTCGTGTGCTGGGCGTCGCTACCGGCGGTCGATCCGGTGCTTCCGCTTGAGCTGCAGGCGGAGGCGAGCAGAAGTGTGGCTGCGCACAGGCCGTTCGTAATTCGGGTGCCGGCGCGATCCCTTCTGGCGATGAGATGGCGGAAACGACGTGAGTTCATACCGCCAGGGTCCATCGACGGGTACCGCCGCTACAGGGTGCCAGCACTAGAGCAAGCCGGGTGATGGCCCGCAGCCTGTTGAGTAGCCCGGACGTTCTCGATCAAGACCCCGTAAGCACGCTGACGGTGCTCACGGGGTCCTGCTCGGTAGAGATCAGTCGTCGTGGTGATGGCGGGTGCTGACTCGCATCACCCCTCCGTTCACACCGGGTGCGGACGAGCCGACGGTCACGTACATCGCACCGTCGGGTCCCTGTGCGATCCCGCCCGGCACCGCCAACCGACCGGCGCCGAATTGGTCGTGCCGCGACGGGTGGCGGAACGGAATGCGGACGACGTCACCCGGGGGGTTGGCGTCCAGGCCGCCGGCGAACATCTCGGCCGCCCAGAAGTTGCCCGAGCGGTCGAACGTGCACGCGGTGACGGTGGTCAGTCCGGTCGCCCACAGGGTCGGCTCGGTCGGGAAGTTCGCATTCGGGTTCACCCGCCACACGTTGGAGAACCCGCCGCCGCCCGGCGCGAATAGGTTGGCGACGAAGTTCAGCGTGCCGACATAGAGATAGCCGTCCGGCCCGGCCGCGATGCACGTCGGGGTCGAGTCACGGAAAGGTGGTTCGGTCTCGTTGGGGATGTAGGACACGACGCGGATCGTGCCGTCGCGCATGACCTCGCTGATCGTGTTGGCGCCGGCATCGGCCACGAACGTCCGCATCCCGCCGTGCTTGCCGCGGGTCACCAGCACGCCGTACGGGTTCGAGTCGGGGAAGTCCTCCGGGAAGAGGCTCTCGTGGTCGATGGTGAACTGGTACATCTGGGAGCCGAAGTCCGACTTGCTTGTCGCCTGTCCGGTCCGACCGTTGAGCCGGTAGAGGTGACCGGCCTGGGGAGCGTTCACGGCGCCACCACTGGCGTCCGCGATGCCCGGGGTCGACTCGCTCATGATCATGTAGACCTGGCAGTCGTTGTGCTTGCCCCGGTCCTCATGCTCTCCGTCCCGATTGCGCCGGCCGCAGTCCTTGCCGGCCGCGCTGAGCCCCTCGGGGCCGAGGACGTCCGGCGGAGCCGACGGGTCCTCCGCGGCGTAGAAGGAGTCGAAGCCAGTCGACCACGTCGGCGAGGTTCGGCCCAACTTGAACTTGTCGACCTTGCCGGTGTGTGTCAGCCCGGCTTCGCCGGCGCCGGCGACCCCGGACTCCGCGACGTACATGGCGCCTCGGCCGTCGAAGGCGATCCCGCGCGGTGCGGCCAGGCCGCCCACCACCGATGTGATCCTCGCGGAGGAATGAGCCTCGGCGGCCGGTGCGCCGGCGATCAGCCCGAGCACGGTCGCCGTCGCGGACAGGATTGCCGCAGCGATGCGGATACGACTTCTGCGCTTGGTCATGCCTACCCCCCGATTTTTGGTCACTGGCCCGGCCGACGGGCGACGAGCGCGACTGTAGGGCTCGGCCCTCGGGGTAGACAACTGGTCGGGATGGGTCCGAAATCCATCGGCACGCATCGTGTCAATTGATCCGCATACCCGTCGGTCGCCTGCCACACCTGGCCGAAACACGCTCAGGCGGCCGGCATGCAACGGGGTCTCCAGCGGTTCCCAGGACCGACATCTCGGGCAGTGGACAGTTGCCTAGACGTTGAAGCGGAACTCCACGACGTCCCCGTCGGCCATCACGTAGTCCTTGCCCTCGATCCGCACCCGCCCGCGCGCCTTCGCCTCGGCCATCGAGCCGGCCGCGACGAGGTCGTCGTACGAGACGACCTCGGCCTTGATGAAGCCACGCTCGAAGTCGGTATGGATGACGCCGGCGGCCTGCGGCGCCGTGGCGCCGACCTTGATCGTCCACGCCCGCGCCTCCTTCGGCCCGGCCGTCAAATAGGTCTGTAGGCCCAGCGTCGCGAAACCCACCCGTGCGAGCTGATCGATGCCGGACTCCTCCTGCCCCATCGACTGCAACAACTCGAGGGCCTCGTCGTCGGGCAGCTCGATCAGCTCGGCCTCGGTCTTGGCGTCGAGGAAGATCGCCTCGGCCGGCGCCACCAGCGCGCGGAGCTCATCGGTGAACTCGGTGTTGGCGATCTCGTCCGGATCGAGGTTGAACACGTACAGGAACGGCTTGGCCGTCATCAGGTGCAGTTCGCGCAATGCGCCGCGATCCAGCTTCGAGGCATAGATCGTCTGGCCGGTCTGCAGAACTTCGCGGGCCTCCTCGGCCGCGGCGAGCAGCGGCGCGCGGTCCTTGCGCAGCCGCACCTCCTTCTGCAGCCGCGGGAGCGCGTTCTCGATCGTCTGTAGATCGGCCAGGATCAGTTCTGTCTCGATGGTCGAAATATCAGCGGCCGGGCTGACCTTGCCGTCGACGTGCACGACGTTCGGGTCGCTGAAGGCGCGGATCACCTGGCAGATCGCATCGGCCTCCCGGATGTTGGCGAGGAACTTGTTGCCGAGCCCCTCCCCCGTGCTCGCGCCGCGGACGATGCCCGCGATGTCGACGAACGACACGGTGGCCGGGACGATCTTGGCCGAGCCGAAGATCTCCGCCAGCACCTGGAGTCGCTTGTCCGGCACGCCGACGACGCCCACATTGGGGTCGATCGTGGCGAACGGGTAGTTGGCGGCCAGGACGTCGTTCTTGGTCAGGGCGTTGAAGAGGGTGGACTTGCCGACGTTCGGGAGGCCGACGATGCCGATGGTGAGGCTCACGACGGGCCAGTCTACGGAGCGCGTCGGGACGCCCGTCCCAAGCGTGATGCACGGTGCACGCCATGACGATCGCCAGATATCACACTTTCGTCGAATCGCGTCCGCGGCGCGTCGGATCGCGAAACTGTCGGTCCCCGGTGTGAGCATCGATGCATGGACGTTGCCGGGGTACTGATCGCACTGCTCACGCTGTTCGCCGGTGTGGTGATAGGCGCGCTGGTGGGCCGGTCGCGAGCCGAGGCAACCGGCCGCGTAGCCGTCGCCCAGGCCGAGGCGGCGGGCCGCGCTGCTGTCGCCGTTGCCGATGCCGCCGCCCGCGAATTGAGTGAAGAGGTCGCCCGGCTCGGCGCGACGCTGGACGTCGAGCGCGCAGCAGCGCGTGAGCGGGAGGAATGGGCCGAGGCCCGGCTGCGTGAGGCGTTCGACTCGCTGGCCGGCGAGGCACTCAAGCGCAACAACGAGCAGTTCGCCGAACTGGCCGCCGCGAAGCTGTCGACCGCGAAGGCCACTGCTGACGGCGACCTGGCCCAGCGCCAGATCGCGATCGAGGCGCTCGTCGGCCCGTTGCGGGAATCCTTGGGCAAGGTCGAGCGGCAGCTCAGCGCCGTCGAGCTCGACCGCGCCGGCTCCTACGAGAAGCTTCTCGAACAGATCGGCTCGATGCGCCAGACCAACGAGCAGTTGCGGACCGAGACCGCGCAACTGGTCACGGCGCTGCGCGCTCCGCAGGTGCGCGGTCGCTGGGGCGAGATGCAGCTCCGCCGTGCAGTCGAGGCGGCGGGGATGACCGAGCACATCGACTTCGTCGAGCAGGAGACCGTCGAGTCCGCGGACGGTCGCCTGCGCCCGGACCTCGTCGTGCGACTGGTCGGGGGCAAGAACGTCGTCGTCGACTCGAAGGTCGCGTTCAGCGGCTATCTCGAGGCGATGGAGGCGAAGGACGAACCCACCCGTGCCGCGCGGCTCAAGGCGCACGCCCGGCAGTTGAAGACCCACATCGACCAACTCGCGGCCAAGTCCTACTGGGAGCACTTCAGCCCGACTCCGGAGTTCGTGGTCTGCTTCGTGCCCGCCGACGCGTTCCTCGACGCCGCGCTGCGTGAGGACCCAGGGCTGCAGGAGCGGGCCTTCGATCAGAACGTCGTCCTCGCGACCCCATCGACGCTCGTCGCACTGCTGCGCACGATCGCCTACACCTGGCGCCAGGAGGCGCTGGCGGCCAACGCCGCGGAGGTGCACAAGCTCGGCCGTGAGCTCTACCAGCGGCTGTCCACGATGGGCGGGCACATCGACAAGCTCGGCCGCTCGCTGAACAACGCGGTCGGCGACTACAACAAGACGGTGTCCTCGCTCGAGACGCGGGTGTTCGTCACCGCACGCAGGATGGTCGACCTGCAGGTGGTCGAGCCGGGTGACGCGATCGAGGCGCCCAAGCAGATCACCGAGACGGCGCGGTCGACCCAGGCCCCCGAGGTCGCCGAGCAGCGCCTCGTCGCGCTGCC
>JAVHVD010000125.1:0-25230 GCA_032160745.1 Pseudonocardiales bacterium | reverse complement strand
AGTGTGTTCAGACGCTGGCGTTCGGCCGGGTAGTCCTCGACCCAGTAGCCCAGGTGGTGCAGCCACCCCGCCTGCGGGGTAGCCAGAGGTGTGCCGGGAATGGCTTGCCAGACCTCGGCCGCGAACGGGCCACCGAGCGAGAACGTCACGTGACAGTCCACATCGAACCGATGCCCGCCCTCATCCTTGATCGTCATCGACCGCGTCACGATCGGCCGCCAGGTGAGCTCGAATAGCTCACCGAGCTGGGACGTCGCCTCGTCGAGGTCGGGTGCAGCAAAGCCCACGTGCCAGATCCTGCTCATGACTCCTCCTAACCGGACGCCATGTCCGTTTACCTTTTCCGAAGATATGGACACGGTGTCCGGTTGTCAACTAGCCTGGACGTGTGACTGCGACCACCGCCCCGCAAACGCTTCGCGCCGATGCACGCCGTAACTACGACGCGCTCGTCGCTGCTGGGAAGTCGGTGTTCGCCCGCGCAGGGACTGACGCTCCACTGGAGGACGTCGGCCGTGAAGCGGGAGTGGGTCGGGGAACCCTCTATCGGCACTTCCCGACCCGTGAGCACCTCTTCGTGGCCATCATGAAGGAACGCGTAGACGACCTCGAGGCACGGGCGAAGCAGCTGCTCGATGCACCTGACGCCTGGCCAGCGCTTACCGAATGGCTTCGTCTGTACGAGCGCAGCGCCACCGAGTACCGCGGGATGAGTGCGCGGGTTGGTAGTTGGCTTGCCGACGACGAGTCCCCGGTGGCCGCGGCCTGCGCCCCGATGAAGAAGAGCTTCGAGCGGCTGTATCGCCGCGCGCAACGCGAGGCCGACGTGCGATCCGACCTCACCGCCGTAGAACTGCTGGCGATGATCAGCGCACTGCCGAGGCCGGCGCCCGAAGCCCGTCGCAACCAGTACCTCGAAATGGTCCTGCGCGCGCTACGGCCCTAAATGCGCCCTTGATGGCGCCGGCCCGGAGCGATCTGGGTGACGGTGGAGCGTGCGCCGACCGAGCGACGCCGAGACCACGCGCTAGACCAAGGGCCTGCCGGAGCCGGCGTGCAGCAATGAGTATGGATTCGAACCACGCCGCCCATCCGCGTTTTGGTGGAAGCACGAGGCAAGCACACACGATCCCGCGTTTCCGGGGATTTTCGGCCGCAGACGTGATTCCGTGTTGGGGTCAAATGAGGGTCAAGAGTGGTACCGGCGCGCTGCGGTAGCGCTCGAGTGCCCAGAAACACTGGGCCATATGTGGAGCTGAGGGGATTCGAACCCCTGACCCCCTCGATGCGAACGAGGTGCGCTACCGGACTGCGCCACAGCCCCTGAACGGGACGGCCCGAAGGCCGCCGATCAGGTTATCAGCCGAAGGAGTCAGCTCGCGCGGCGCTGGACGGCCGCCGGGGCCAGGTCCTCGTTGTAGAGGCCGGTCAGATCGATGGTGTCCATGCTCATCAGCTCGACGTCGTCGTCGTCGATGCGGACGATCGACTCGGGCGCGTAATCGAATCGGGCGATCTCCTCGGTGGCGTCGTAGCCCGCCGGCCGCCGAGCCGCCGCCCGCAGTTGCCGGTTCTCCCGCCGCGCGCGATCACGCAGCGCCTGATTGCGCAGGAACCAGACGTAGCCGGTGAGGCCGAGCAGGAACGGCGCCGCGAGCAGCCATATCGCGCCGCCCACGACGAGGGCCAGGAGCCCGAAGACGACGCTGCCGCCGATGAGCACGCCGAGAGAACGGCGCCGGCGGGTGAGCATTTGGGCGCGCACCTCGGAGAGTTCGGAACGGTCGGGCGGATACATCAGCGCCTCCTGGGCGGCGGGCACGGGGCGGCGTTCGGGCGCCGCGAGCTTGGCGCGGTTCTGGCGCGGGACGTAGACCTCGGCGCGCACCTCGTCCGGGGTGCCGGCGCGGCGGCCGAGCGCGCGCATCGCGCGGCCGAAGCCCTCGACGGAACGTTCCCGGCGACGCTCGTCGGAGCGGCGCAGCACCATCGGAACGACGACGATCAGCCAGAGCACGGTGAGGACGGCGACCGTCATCAGCGGTGACAGCATCCAACACCTCCAGTCACACCAGTAACACGCTTGTGCTCAAGCTAGTGACGGGAGCGCCCGGAACCGCGTACGCGGCGCGGCGTGTCGAACAAGAACCTCGACCTGAGGTTGAGAAGGCTCAGTCGGCGTCGCGGCCGGATGATCAGCGCCAGGACGGGTCGGGGGGCAGGCCGGGCAGCCGGGCGACCATCCTGCGCCCGCCGAGCTCCTCGACCGTCACCGCGAAGGCCAGGTGATCGCGCCATCCGCCGTCGATGTCCAGGAACCGCTCGTAGAACCCCTCGCGGCGCAGCCCCAGCTTCTCGACCACCCGCAGGCTGGCCCGGTTCTCCGGCCGGATGTCCACCTCCACCCGGTGCAGCCCGACCGGCCCGAAGCAGTGGTCGATCGCCAGCGCGAGCGCGGTGGGCGTGATCGCCCGCCCGGCCAGCGCGCCGTCCACCCAGTACCCGATCGTGCACGAGCGCAACGCGCCGTGGACGATGTTGGAGACGTTCAACTGGCCGACGAGCCGGCCGCCGTACACGACCATGAACGGCAGCATGACGCCTTTGCGCGCGCTGGCCCGCAGCGCCGAGTGCAGCGCCGGCCACGCCGAAACGGAGTTGCGTTCCTCCCAGCTGTGCGGCGAGGTCGGTTCCCACCGTTCGAGCCACTGCTCGTTGCGCATCCGGATCTCGCTCCACGTCCGGGCGTCGCGCAGCCGGGGCGGACGGAGCAGCACCGGCCCGGCAGACGGCGTCGCCGGCCAGCCCGGGATCTTGGTCATGTAGTCGGCCCGGTGGACTACCGGTTGGACAGCAGCAGCGGCATGACGGTCACCTGCGAGCCGGCGACCACCTCGGTGTCCTCCTCGGGCACCACGACGAGGCAGTTCGACAGCGCGAGTGACGCGATCAGGTGTGAGCCCGCGCCGCCGACGAACGAGACGCCGTAACCGCCTCCGGCCTCCCGGTGCAGCACCCCGCGCCGGTACTGCCGCACACCGTGCGGACTACGTGCCCCTTCGAGCGCCACCGCCTGGACGGTCGCCCGTTGCAGGCTGCGCTTGCCGAGCATCTTGCGAATGGCCGGCCGGACGAACGCCTCGAAGGACACCAGGCTGCTCACCGGGTTGCCCGGCAAACAGAAGATCGGGATCTTGTCGCCGAGGTGGCCGAAGCCCTGCGGCTTGCCCGGCTGCATGGCGACCTTGGTGAACTCGACGGTGCCGAGGTCCGACAGCGCCTCCTTCACCACGTCGAAAGCACCCATGCTGACGCCGCCGGTGGTGACGAGGACGTCGGCGCGCAGCAGCTGGCTCTCGAGGATGTCCAGCAGCTTGGCGTGGTCGTCGGCGACGATGCCGATGCGGACGGCGTCCGCGCCGGCGTCCTTCGCGGCCGCGGCGATCATGTACGAGTTCGAGTCGATGACCTCGCCGAAGGCCGGGCGGTGGCCCACCTCGATCAACTCGCTGCCCGTGGACAGGATGATCACGCGGGGACGGGGACGGACGGTGACCCGGTCGCGGCCGATCGCGGCGAGCAGCGCGAGCTGCTGGGGGCCCAGTGCCGCACCCGCCGCGAGGGCAGGCGCGCCGGCTGCGAGGTCCTCACCTGCGCGGCGCACGCACTCGCCGGTGCGCGCCGGCCGGTTGATGGCGACCCGGGCCAGCCCCCGGTCAGTGTCCTCGAGCGGGATCACCGCGTCGGCACCGGCCGGGATCGGCGCGCCCGTCATGATCCGCATCGCCAGACCGGGACCCATGCCGGAGCGGGACTTCGCGCCGGCCGCCACATCACCGACGACCTGCAGGCGCACGGGCCCGTCCGCGGTGGCATCCCGGGTGTCGATGGCCCGCACGGCGTAACCGTCCATCGCCGAGTTGTCGAAGCTGGGCAGCGCGAAATCGGCGCTGATGTTCTCGGCCAGTAGGAGGCCTTGAGCGTCGAGGAGCGTGAGCTCGATCGGGTCGATGGTCCCGATTCCGTCCAGCACGATCGACAGGTGCTCGTCGACCGTCCGCAGGCGATCGTCGTCAGCCACCAGTAACTCTCCTCGCGTTCTCAGTGCCCCTGATCGCGGAGACGGCTCAGCCGTCCTCCGGCTCATACTCCCGCAACCAGGCCCGGAAGTCGGATCCGATGTCGGGGTGTCGAACAGCCAGCTGAACGACCGCCTTGACGTAGCCGAGGCGGTCGCCGGTGTCATAACGCCGTCCGCGGAACACGACACCGTGCACCGGGGTACCCGCCCGGCACAGGGCGAGCATCGCGTCGGTCAGCTGGATCTCACCGCCGGCGCCGGGGGTCGTATCGCGCAGCGCCGCGAAGATCTCCGGCGGCAGGACGTAGCGCCCGATGATCGCCAGCGTGCTCGGCGCGTCCTCGGCCTTGGGCTTCTCGACGAGATCGACGAGCTCGACGACGTCCGCGGTGGGGTCGGCGCCCTCGGCCGGCACGACGCAGCCGTACTTGCTGATCTCGACGGGACCGACGTCGAGCAGCCCGAGCACGACGCCGCCGTGCTCGGCATAGACGTCGAGCATCGGGCCGAGCAGCGAGTCCCGGTCGTCGACGAGGTCGTCGGGCAGCAGGACCGCGATCGGCTCGTCGGCCGCGAACTCCTCCCCGTGCCCGACCGCATCGCCGAGGCCACGGGGGTCCTTCTGTTCAACGAAGTCGACGTGAGCCAGCTGGGTGGGCCGGCGGACGCGGGCCACACCGTCGTCGTCGCCCTTTGCCTCGAGCGCCGCCTCGAGGTCGGCGTTGGGCCGGAAGTAATCGGCGATCGCCGTCTTGCCGGGACCGACCACGAGCAGCACGTCGGTCATCCCGACGCCCGCCGCCTCGGCCACGACGAGTTCCAGGGCCGGCGTGGTGACGATCGGGGCCAGCTCCTTAGGCACCGCTTTGGTCAGTGGCAGGAACCGCGTACCCCGGCCCGCAGCCGGGATGAGTGCCTTCCGGACGCGTGGCCTCGTCATCCTCCGAGACTAACGGGGCCAGAATTGCGGGGTGGATGAAGCGGCGACAGTGACAGCGGAGAAGCAGCGGCTGCGCACCGAGCTGCTCGCCGCCCGACGGACCCGCACGCCAGAGGCGCTCGAGTCGGCCCGCGCCGCTGTGCGCGGTCACGTCCTCGATCTGGTCGGTGCCGCCGGCATCGTGGCCGCCTACGTGCCGTTGCGGACGGAGCCGGGGTCGGTGGAACTGCTCGCCGAGCTGACCGCGCGGGACGTGCAGGTGCTGGTGCCGGTGACGCTGCCCGACCACGATCTCGACTGGGCGCCCTGGTCGTCGACCGGTCCCGGCGACCCGCTCGGCTGCGATGCCATCGGGACCGCCGACCTGGTCCTCGTCCCCGCCCTGGCCGTGGCATCGGACGGCACCCGGCTCGGCCGCGGCGGCGGCTCCTATGACCGGGCGCTGGCCCGCTGCCGGCCGGATGCCACGCTCGCGGCCCTGCTCTTCGACGGCGAACTCGTCGAGAGGCTGCCCCGCCAACCATGGGACGTGCCGGTCAGTGCGGTGGTGATGCCGGCCCGCTCGGTCCGGCTGGACAGGAATACCGGTATCCGCTTCGATCGTTAGCAGTCGTAAGCTGAGAGTGCCAACGGGACGACTGCCCGTCCGGCCCGGGCTGATCGAGTACGTCGGAGGACACCGCCATGCCTACCTACCAGTACGCGTGCACCAATGCGGACTGCGGCAACCAGTTCGAGCTGGTTCAGTCCTTCACCGATCCGGCCGCCAGCGAGTGCCCGGTCTGCGGCAGCCGCGTGCGCAAGGTCTTCTCCGCGGTCGGCGTCGTCTTCAAGGGATCGGGCTTCTACCGCACCGACAGCCGGGCCGCGGCCGGCAAGGCCGCCGGCGATTCCTCGTCCACCTCGTCCGACTCGAAGGAATCCGTGTCGAAGTCCAAGGACTCGTCGTCGTCCTCCTCGTCCTCGTCGTCCTCCGACTCGTCGAGCGGTTCGTCGACGCCGTCGGGCGGTTCCTCGGGCGGTTCGTCGTCGTCGCCGTCCACGTCGGGGTCCGGCAGTTCGACGAGCGGCAAGACCGCCGCCTCGGCCTGACCACAGCCCGCCGACAACTATTGCGCCGCTGTCCACAGGCCGCGGCGCCATCCACAGCCGCCGGTCGGAGCCCGCGAGACGGGCGATCAGCTGCCTAGCGTGACGGCATGCTCCGCTCCCTGCGCCGACGGCTGCCCCGCGTCGGCCGAACGCCCCGGCTCTGCGCAGCCGGGCTCTGCCTCGTCCTGGGCCTGATCAGTGCCCTGGACGCTCGCCGCGGTGCTGCGCCCTCCTCCCGCTCGGTGCCGGTGGTGGTGGCCGCGCATGATCTGCCGGCCGGGCACCGGCTCGTCCGCGCAGATCTTCGCGTCGCGCACTGGGCGCCCCCGCTGCGCCCGGACGGCACGCGGGCCGGTGTCGCCGCGTTCATCGGGCACCGCACCGCGGGACCGGTTCGCGCCCGCGAGGCATTGACCAACGCCCGGGTGCTCGGTCGCGGTCTCACCAGCGGGCTCGGCGCGGGATCGGTGGCGGCCGCGGTCGCGCTGGACGATCCGCACGCGGCTGACCTCGTCCGCGCCGGCGATCACGTTGACCTCCTCGAGACAGCGCGTCCGGCGGAGTTCGAGACCGAGCAGTCGACGCTCCCGCCGACGGTCGCGACGGTGGCTGCGCACGCACTCGTGCTCGCCGTTCTGCCCCGCACCGGCGACGCCGATGCCGAAGTCGTGCTGGCTGTCGACCGAGCGACCGCGGTACGGATCACCCGTGACCGCGCCGCGCACGTGTTCGCGGTGGTGGCCGATCCGCCCTAGCATCGCGCCCCACCGGGCGGCGCGCGCCGCCGGTGGCGCACTTCCCCAATCGGAGGGCGAGATGCTCAAGGGCTTCAAACAATTCATCATGCGCGGCAACGTCGTCGACCTCGCCGTCGCCGTCGTCATCGGCGCAGCGTTCGGCGCCATCGTCACCAAGCTGGTCGCCGACCTCATCACGCCTCTGATCGCCGCGGTCGGCGGTAATCCCGACTTCAGCCAGCTCAGCTTCACGGTCAACAAGAGCAAGTTCCTCTACGGCGACTTCCTCAATGCGCTGATCTCATTCGTCATCATCGCCGCCGCCATCTACTTTTTCGTCGTGCTCCCGCTGAACAAGGTCGCGGAGCGGCGCGCAGCCCGGTTCGCGAAGGGCGACCCCGATCCGACGCCGAAGCCTGAGGACGTCCTGCTGCTGGAGCAGATCCGTGACTTGCTGGAGAGCCAGCAGGCGACGAGTCGGCCGCGTCCGTAGCGAGCGAGGCGCGGATAGCGAGCGCGCCGCAGTCAGCCGTGGTGCGGCGGGCGTTCGCGGCGGTACCACTCGTCGTCGCGCTCGGCCGGCTCGTCGCCCCACCCGACATCCAGCTCGTCGCTCGAGACGTCGGGCAGGACCGGCTCGTCGCGCTCCGCCGTGCGCTCCTTCGGCTCCGGCGTGAGCTGACTGTTGCCTTCGTCTCCGACCATGAGAACAGTCTGCCCACTGCAGCGGGCGAGTGCTTTGATGAGGACGCACGATCCCGTACCGACGTCGGAGGCGCAGACATGGTCGAATCGAGCAAGATCACCGAAAAGGCGAGCGAGCTGGCGGGTCAGGCCGCACAGGCCGCGGGGCCGGCCCTCGAGAAGGCCAAAGAGGTCGCCGGAGACCTCGCCGTCAAGGCCGCCCCGCTCGTCGAGAAGGCCGCGGTCATCGCCGCGCAGGGTGTCAGCGTGGCCGCCGAGCAGATAGACAAGGCCACCGGTGGCAAGTACGCGGACAAGATCTCCGCCGTCTCATCGAAGCTCGAGGACGCGCTCGACCGCGACAAGTAGCCGCGTCCGGACTGGGGTCGGGCCGGCCGCCGACTACGGGCAGTTCACCCACTCGTCGGTGCCGTCGGCGAACACCTGCCGTTTCCATATGGGCAGGGTGCTCTTCACCTCGTCGACGAGACGAGCGCAGATCTCGAACGCTTCGCGCCGGTGTGCAGTGGACACAGCGGCCACCAGGGCAATGTCGCCGATGGCCAAGGTGCCGATCCGGTGACTGACCGCCACGCCCAGGACGTCCGGCTCGGCGGCGAATCGCTCAGCGATCTCTATCAGCACCCCCTCCGCAGTCGGATGCCCTTGGTACTCGAGTTCCACCACCCTGCGCCCATGGTCGTGTTCGCGGACGACGCCGCAGAAGACCACCCGGGCTCCGGCGCGCGGATGGTCGACCGCCGCCTCGTGCAGCTCGGTCGTCAACGGCTGGTCGCTGACGCCGACGACGCGCACCGTCGAGCCCGGTTCGTTCATAGCCCGCCTCCCGGCCGGTGGTCGCCGCCGCCCAGTTGATCGACTGCGTGCTCGAACAACGGCGCGAGCACCCCCATCCCGTCGCGGACGCCGCCCGGCGAGCCCGGCAGCGTCACCACCAACGTCGTCCCGATGGTTCCCGCCACGCCACGGGAGAGAACCGAGGTCGGCACCTTGTCGCGCGAGACAGCGCGCAGCGCCTCGGCAATGCCGGGGATCTCCCGCTCCAGCAGCGGCTGCACCGCCTCGGGCGTGACGTCGGTTGGAGTCAGGCCGGTGCCACCGGTCGTGACGACCGCGCGGGCGCCCTCGCTCACGGCGTCGGCGATCGCGCCCCGAATCTGCTCGACATCGTCAGGGACGATGCGACGCAGAACGACCTCGTGCCCCATCGCGCCGAGCATCGAGGCGAGCAGTTCACCGCTGTCGTCCGGGCGCTCGCCGGTCGCAGACCGGTTCGAGCAGGTGATCACGGCAACGTTCAAGTCGACACAGCCTCGCTCCGCTCGGCTGGCCGGCGGAGCCTGCCCTCGATTGTTCGCTCGCTCACGGCATCTCCTCGGCCGACCACTCGCCCGACCGGCCCCCGGACTTGGCCAGCAGCCGGACGTCGGTGAGCCGCGCCGCTCGGTCGACCGCCTTCACCATGTCGTAGAGCGCGAGCCCGGCGGTGACCACCGAGGTGAGCGCCTCCATCTCGACGCCGGTGCGGTCGGCGGTCCGGGTCGTCGCGGTGATCTCGACCGCGTCGTCGGTCAGCTCCAGCTCGACGCTCACCCCGTGCAGTGCGACCGGGTGGCACAACGGAATGAGGTCAGGCGTGCGCTTGGCCCCGGCGATGCCCGCGATGCGAGCGACCGCGAGGGCGTCTCCCTTCGGCAGCCCGTCGCGGCGCAGCAGCGTGATGACCTCCTGCGTGGTGACGAAGCGGCCGGCGGCGCGGGCGATGCGCACCGTGACGTCCTTGGCGGAGACGTCGACCATGCGCGCCGCGCCCGCCTCGTCGACATGAGTCAGGCCGGGCGGCCGAGCTGGGTCAGCGCTCATCCGTCCACCCTAGTAATGCCACCGGTGTCGGTAACTTGCTGCAATGGGACAACTTGCGAGTTGACCGGGACCATCGGCCGCGCGGAGTCGATCTAACTTGTGCCGACCCCGAAACCCATACGGGGTCTGAACACGACCCAGGAGGTTGGTTTGAAGCTCCGCACCCGAGGATTACCCGTCCTCATCGGGACATCGGCACTGGTACTGGCTGCGATGTCCACCATGACGACAGCCGATGCAGCGCCAGGGGGCGGAGTTCGCAACCCGTACTCCCCCGCGTACGGCCATTCGTATCGGCACGGCGTCCTCCCGACCAAAGCGGTGGACGCGAAGATGAAGGCCTGGGCCAAGCAGCATCCGGCCGCGGCAGCCGCCACCGACCAGCGCACGCTGTCGTATGGCGGAGGCGTCAACGGCATCGGCGTACAGAGCGGCCACTCGAAGGTCTACCTCGTCGTCTACGGCAACCAGTGGGGCACCCAGACCACCACCAACGGCATCAGCAGCTTCTCCGGCGATGCGAACCGTGCCGCTGACGCGGCGCAGAACATGTTCAAGGGCATCGGCACCAACAACGAACGATGGTCGGCCGACCTCACCCAGTGGTGCGACGGCCCCAGCGTGCCGGCCGGCGCCACCAGCTGTCCGGCGAACGCGGCGTTCATCCCGTATCAGGCCGGCGGCGTGCTCTCCGGTGTCTGGTACGACAACTCCAAGGCCTCCCCGGCCGTGGCGACCGCCGCCCAGCTGGGCAGCGAGGCGGTCGCGGCCGCCGCCCACTTCGGCAACACGACCGCGGCGTCGAACCGCTACGCCTACTACGTCATCCTCTCGCCGCACGGCACGAACCCCGACAGCTACCAGGGGCAGTACTGCGCGTGGCACGACTGGAACGGTGACGTCGGCGTCTCCTCGCCCTACGGCGACGTCGCGTTCAGCAACCAGCCCTACAACATCGACTCCGGTAGCGGTTGCGGCGTCGGCTTCGTCAACGGTTCGACGAACGGCAAGCTCGATGGCTACACGATGACGCTCGGCCACGAGTGGCAGGAGATGATGTCGGACCAGAATCCGGCCGGCGGCTGGACGAACCACACCGGCAGCTCCTACAACGGCCAGGAGAACTCCGACGAGTGCGCCTGGATCGCAGCCGGCACGACCGGCGGCGCCGCCAACATCACCTTCGCGACAGGGACGTTCGCCCAGCAGGCCTCGTGGTCCAACGACACGACCAACTGCGCGATCACGCACGCGATCGTCGGGGGCGGCGGTACCGGCAACACGGTCACCGTCACCAATCCCGGCGCCCAGACCGGCACGGTCGGCACGGCAAAGAGCCTGCAGATCAGCGCATCGGACTCCGGCGGGTTGGCACTGACCTACAGCGCCACTGGACTGCCGACCGGGTTGGCGATCAACGCCTCGACCGGGCTGATCTCCGGAACGCCATCCGCGGCCGGGACATTCAGCAGCGCCGTCACCGCGAAGGACAGCACCAACGCCTCGGGCAGCACGTCATTCACGTGGACGATCAGTCCGGCCGGTGGCGGCGGTTCGTGCAGTGGCCAGAAGCTCATCAACCCCGGCTTCGAGTCCGGAGCTACCGGTTGGGCGCAGACCAGCGGCGTGATCAGCACCGACGGCGCGCACGAACGGACCGGCGTCGGCTACGCATGGATGGACGGCTACGGTTCGGCGCACACCGACACGCTGTCGCAGGCGGTGGCCATCCCGGCCGGGTGCTCGGCGTCGCTGACCTACTACCTGTCCATCACGACGGCTGAGACGACGACCACCACCGCGTACGACAAGCTGGCTCTCACCGCCAACGGAACGTCGGTGCAGTCGTTCTCGAACCTCAACAAGAGCAGCGGGTACGTACTGCGGACCGTCAACCTGTCGGCCTACGCGGGGCAGACGGTGACGCTCAAGTGGACAGGCACGGAGGACTCCTCGCTGCAGACGTCCTTCTTCGTCGACGACACGTCGGTGGCGCTCAGCTGACCGATCACAGGTACGCAAGGCCGACGGGCCACTGGGGATTACCCGGTGGCCCGTCGCGCGTTTGCCGCCGACGACAATGAGCCGATGACGCAGCACACGTTGGAGCCGGAACCCGGCGCGGTCGTCGACGCCTTCTCCTTCAGCGCGTCGCCCGCGGTGACCGTCGACTCCGGCGACCGGCTGGTAGTGCGCACGCTGGATTCCGGCGGTCATCTGGAGCCGTGGCGCGAACTCGGCCAGGAGCGCCGGTTGATGTTCCCGTCCGGACGAGGTCACTGCCTGGCCGGGCCCATCGTGGTGACCGGCGCGCGGCCCGGCCAGTTCCTCGAGGTACGGCTGGAGGCGCTGCGACCGGCCGACTGGGGATTCACCATCGCCGGGATTCACGACAACACGCTCAACCGGCGGATCGGGACGGCCGGCGGCGAACCGGCGTTCCTGCGCTGGGACATCGACGGTGACACTCGGACCGCGACGAACCAGTACGGCTTCCGCATGCCGACCGCGCCGTTCCTCGGCGTCGTCGGCACCGCGCCGGACGAACCCGGTGAGCACTCCACCATCCCGCCGCGGACGCGCAACGGCGGCAACATCGACTGCAAGGAGCTGGTCGCGGGGACCGCGCTGTACCTACCGGTCACGGTTGCGGGCGGGTGCCTGTTCGTCGGGGACGGACACGCCGCGCAGGGCGACGGCGAGGTCGGTGGGACCGCGATCGAGTGCGGCATGACGACCGACCTGACTGTCACCGTGGTCGACGACGTGCCAGTGGACGCGGTGCACGCGGTCACCCCGGCGAGCCGCATCACGTTCGGATTCAGCGAAGACCTGAACGCCGCGACCGCCGACGCGTTGGACGCCATGCTCACGTGGTTGCAGCGTCTGCTGGACCTTGACCGGGCGACCGCACTCGCTCTCGCCAGCTCGGTGGTCGACCTGCGGATCACCCAGGTCGCGAACCAGACGTGGGGCGTGCACGCCGTCCTGCCGACGCGGTTGGTCCCGTAATCGCCGAGGGCCGCTGACGCCGCCTCGCCCAGGCTCACATGTTGATTCCGGCATGATAGGGCGATCATGCGTCGTCCCAGATGGGCCACCGGCCCGGTCCTCGTCATCCTCGCCGTGGTCGGCCTGGTGATCGCCGTCGCCCTCGTCGTGATCACGTCCCACGTCGGTAACAACAAGCCGAACGGCGTGGCCTCCGACAGTCTCGCGCAGATCCCGGCCGGCGGCGGGGTCACGCTGGCGGCCGAGGTGATCACCCCGAAGGGCAGCGGGCCGTTCCCGCTGGTCGTGATGCCCGGTAGCTGGGGCTCCGCCGCGGTGGAGTACCGCCTGCCCGGTCAGCAGTTCGCCGCGGCCGGCTACCAGGTGGTGGGCTACGCGCAGCGCGGTTTCACCGGATCGGGCGGCGCCGTCGACTTTGCCGGCGACAAGACCCGGGCCGACGCCGAGACGGTGATCGACTGGGCCCTCGCCCACACGCACGCCGACAAGAACCGCATCGGAATGCTCGGGATCTCCTATGGCGGCGGGATCTCCCTGCTCACCGCCGCGGCGGACAGCCGCATCAAGGCGGTCGTCTCGATGAGCGGATGGAGCAATCTCGCCGAGGCTCTCGCGCCGCACAAGACGCCGAACATCGCGAGCATGCATCTGCTGCTCGACCGCTACGCCAAGGCGGGCTCGCTCGCGCCGGAGATCCACCAGCTGGTGGCCGGCCTGCCCGGCCCCGCCACCGCCACCGCGTCGACCCTCGACTCGCTGAGCAAGTCACGGTCGGCCGATACGCAGATCGCCGCGCTCAACCGCAACCGTCCGGCGATCATGATTGCGAATGCGTACGAGGACTCGATCATCGATCCGGCCCAAGTGGTGCCGTTCTTCAATCAGCTCACGACGCCGAAGCGCATCCAATTCGCTCCGGGCGATCACGGCGGTCCGGAGACGCCGGGTCTGCGGGGCAAGTCCGACCAGACGTTCACCGACGCGAAGAGTTGGCTCGACCACTACCTGCTCGGAAAGGCCAACGGCATCGATCGCGCGGATCCCATTCAGCTGGTCGACGGTGCGACGAACGCGGTGCACAGCTATCGAACGTGGCCGAAAACGACGACGTCCGATCTTGCCGCCCCCAACCGAAGCGGCGCGGCGATCGGCTCCGCCGACACGTCGTGGACCAAACAGCTGACGGCCGGCACCGACAGCGGCGCGAGCAGCGGGCCGCTGTTCACGGCGCAACCGGTGCCCTATCGCCCGCCGTCGCTCACCTTCTCGTCGGTGAAGACGGACCACGCACTGGTGTGGGCCGGCGCGGCCGTGAGCAAGCCGACGGTCATCAGCGGAACGCCGACACTGCGCCTGGACATCGGAGGGTCGTCGCCCGCGTCGACGTTCTTCGCCTACCTCTACGACGTCGACGGATCCGGTGCCGCCACACTGATGACCTACGCGCCGGAGACGACGACGGGCGGCGAGGCCACCGTCTCGCTCCGACCGACGTCCTGGACCCTGCGCAGCGGTCATCACCTCGCGCTCGTCATCGATACCGTCGATCAGCGGTACCGCTCCGCGACCGGAGCGGGTGCAACGCTCAGGTTGTCCTCGACCGCCGCCGCGCCGGCGACGCTCCGGCTGCCGCGCGGCTGAGCGCACAGGACCCCATTCGACGTTCAGCGATCGCCCGACCGGTCAGCCGGGCTTGAGGAGGGTCGCTGGCAGGGTGGCCCAGTTCGGCACGCCGAGGCCGCTTGCGACGTCGTACCCGACGCTGGCTTGGCAGCAGCCGACTCCGGCAAGGTCGTTATTTCCGGTCGTGACGTCGAAGAAGCTGCCCTTGTGCGATGCCGCTTGATAGAACCATCCGTTCGCCAGGCCGATGGGGGGCCGGCCCGCCGCACGCTCCGAACCGTCGACCAGAGCTGTGGCCGCGGCGATGAGCGGAGTCGAGCCGCTGGTTCCGCCCACTGCCTGCAGCTGGGAGTCGGTGACGTCCGGCCAGCCAGGCACGATGTCGGCGAGTGCGCTGACATCGGGTACCGCGCGGCGGTCCTGCGGCGAGAAGCCGTCCTGGTAGGCCGGACGAGGTTCTCGGCGGCTCAGCGCTCCGCCGCCTGCTGCGTTGGCGCCGTATACCGAGTCATTCCACACAGTCTCGGACGCGCGGACGTTTCCCGCGCCGAGGGCGAGGCGAGTGCCGCCGACTGCGGTGACGAACGGTGATACCGCCGGATAGGACAAGCTGGTACCGCTGACGCTCGTCCCGCAGGTGGTCGACCCGGAATCGCCCGCGGCCACGAACGAGGACACGCCGGTCAGCGCTGCCATGGCCAACATGGCATCGACGGCTGCGGTGAAGGCAGGTGCGGCACTGTTCTCTTCGATGGCGCATCCCCCGTAGGAGAGCGAGATGACGTCCGGCAGGCCGCTCGGGCCGCCGAGCGCCCGACTGAATCCGTCCAGGACGCCGCCTCCGGCGGCCGTGCTCTGCACGAGCCGAAGCTGGGCCCCGGGAGCCACAGCTGCTGCGGTCTGCAGATCGAGCGATGTCTCAGGGTCCGCATTCGCGATCGCGGTGACCACGCCGTCGCCCTGGATCTGATCGACCTCTGGCGGGGAGTATCCGAAGCATTCGCCGGCGAGCTTGAGGTCGCTCGGCGACCAGCCGCCGCCGAGATCCAGGACCGTGATCACCGGCGTACCCGACGCCTGGGCCCGCAGCGCGTCGACACCGTACGCGGTCTGAATCTGCTGCTCCGTGTACACCTGGCCCTCTTGCAGCGGCGCGGCCGAGCAGCCGGGGGTGAACGGGGTGCCGGTGTTGAGCGGCCAGGGCTTGGCCGCGTTCCCGGCGGCCGGACCGTTCGCGGTGGGCGGACGACTTCCCTCCGCAGCCGGGTCGTACACCTGCGCCGTCCGGAGCAGCAGACCGGTGCCCGAGGGTTGCAGCGCGGCAGGCGTCCGCGCCGGGAGGCCGTAGCTGATGAAGGGACTCGCCGCCGTCGCAGCCTGCACCGTCAGCGAAGTCCCCAGCGCTGCCTGCCACTGCGTGGTGGATCCACTCACCCGTCCGAACAACCGAGTCGGGTCTGCGGCGAATTGCAAGCCGAGGGTTTGGATCGACTTGGCGACGGTGTTGATCTGCGCCGCCGTCGCGCCGAACTGACTGGCAGCCGACGCCAGCGACGGAAAGTGGCGGTAGTTCGGTAGGCCCGGCGTCGCCACCTTGGCCACGGCATCGCTGAGCCCAGCAGTCGAGGCGGGCAGCGACAGGTAGAAGGTCACCTCACCGGCCACGGGCACTGGGAGGGACACCGGAGCCGCAACCGCCGGACTGCGTGAGATGGATCCGTAAACCAATCCGGCTGCGGCCACAACGGCCACAACAGCCGCAAGCACAACGCGCGGCGGTGCGTTCGGTGTCTTCATGGTCGCTGTCCCTCGCTTGGCCGACAGTCAATCCGTGCTCCGGTGTTCAGCTCGCGGGCGGCCCCGCCTCGCGACCGCCGACTTTCTCGAACGCTTCAGCTGGGTCCTTCACCATCGCGCCAAGGCCTGCCCACGTCTTCGCGGTCAGCGCCCAGCACCATTACCTGCCAGCAGGGATCCGGGTACCCCGGCCACCACGCACCCGTCGCCAGCCGTCAAGCTCCGCGGATTGATAACCCAGCCGGTGCTGCTAGGCGTCATCGACGGAGCGAACCTCGGTAATCTGGGCCTGCAGCATCCCCGCCCTCGTAGCTCAGGGGATAGAGCGCCGGACTCCTAAGCCGGGCGTCGCCGGTTCGAATCCGGCCGGGGGCACCACCCTGAAGTCCCGGATTTGCTGGGTTTAGCAGGTTCACTTCTCTCGTCGCCAGCCGTCGCAGGGCCGCTGGTACACAACCGGTACACGCCAGCCGCGCGAGCGGCCGCGTCGAGACGATCAGCGACGTCCACCAACCGGTTCTCGAACAGGTGGCCGTAAAGGTCGAGCGTCATCGTGGCCGACGTGTGTCCCAGCATCTGCTGAACGACCTTCACGTCGGCGCCCGATGCGATCGCCAGGGACGCGGCCGTGTGACGCATGCTGTGTGGGACCACTCCGGGCAAACCAGCGGCTCGTGCAGCGGGCTCAAAGACGTCGCGTCGGTAGTTCGATGCCCGCAGCGGGCCGCCTCCCGGCGCCGTGAAAAGCAGATCGTCGGCCGTCAACTGCTCGAGGCGCGGGCGGAGCATCTCGACGAGAAAACCCGGCAGGCGAATCCACCGGCGCGCGTGTCCCTTCGGGTTCCCCAGACAAGCCGGCCGTTCACGGCGGTCACCGACTCGGCGATCTCGACCTGGCGCCGAGCAAGCTCGACGCGGCGCACAAGCAACGCAGCCATCTCACCGAACCGCACGCCCGTGTAGGCGAGGAACAGGATCGTCGAGCCTGCATCGCCGGCGGCGACCGCGAGAGCGTGCACCTGCTCATGGTTGAGATAGCGGCGGTCGATTCGAACCTCCCTCGGCAGTCCGATGCCCTCCGCCGTGTGCTGTCGCCTTACGCACCAGGCGATACGGGTTGCGTGCGCGACCTTGCTAAGCACCATCCTCGTCTGTAACGGTTCCATGGGCGGGGGTGCTAACTTTCGGGATGTCGGCACTGCCGCTGACACATCAGGGAAGACGCCTCGTTCGTCGCCTCCTCTGGTTCATTCAGAGGAGCCCGATGCTCACCCCCGTCCCCACTTCTGCCGTGTTCGACGCCGTCATCACGCTGCCGCGCGGGTCCACCGCGATCGTGTACTGCGAGGGCCAGTTCGGCGCGCAGGACGGCAAGACTGCCAACGGCCTGGTCCGGCACTCGGAGAAGTACGAGATCCTCAGCGTGATCGACAGCCGCCACGCCGGCCTCGATGCCGGCGTCGTACTCGATGGAACCGCCAATGCCATCCCGGTCCTGGCGGATCTTGCTACCGCGATCCAGCACGCCGGCGTCGTCCCCGACTACCTGATCTGCGGTCTCGCACCGGCCGACGGGTTGCTCTCGTCGGCGCAACGGGTCGTGCTGCTCGACGGCATCGCCCGCGGCATGCACATCATCAACGGGCTGCACGAGTTCCTGAACGACGACGCCGAGTTCGTCGCTGCCGCGCTCCTGGCCCGCGTGATCATCACTGACGTGCGACGTCCGAAGGACAAGAAGGATCTGCATCTTTTCTCTGGACGCATCTGGTCGGTCACCTGCCCGCGAATCGCTGTGCTCGGCACCGACGGCGCGATCGGCAAGCGCACGACGTCCACCCTGCTCGTGCAGGCGCTCAACGCTCGCGGCATCAAGGCGGTGCTCGTTGGCACGGGTCAGACGACGATCATGCAGGGCGGCAAGTACGGCGTCGCGCTCGATGCGATCGTCGGGCAGTACTGCTCGGGCGAGGTCGAGGACCAGGTGGTGGCCGCCTTCGAGGGCGAGGATCCCGACGTCATCGTCATCGAGGGACAGGGTGCCCTGAGCCACCCGGCCTATCTGAGCTCCACCCACATCCTGCGCGGCAGCCGGCCGGCTGGCGTGATCGTCCAGCACGCACCCAAGCGCGTGATGCTCGGCGACTTCCCGATGGTCCCGATGCCGACGATCACCAGCGAAGTGGCGCTGATCGAGGCCTTCGCCGACACGAAGGTGATCGGTATCGCGATCAACCACGAGGACATGTCCGCGGACGAGATCGACCCGTCGATCCGCGCCCACGAGCTCGAACTCGGGCTGCCGGCCACCGACCCGCTGACCCGTCCGCTCGACGAGTTGGTGGACATGGTTCTCGCCGCCTTTCCGGCCCTGGCTGTTGCGCGGGTTTCGAGCCGGTGACGGCTCCTCGTCTTGAGGTCGACCTCACCGCGATCGAGCACAATGCCCGCAGTCTGGTCGAGCCGCTGGCCGCCCACGGCATCCGCGTCACAGGCGTATGCAAGGCCGCCCTCGCGTCCACCGATGTGGCCGAGGCGATGGTGCGCGGCGGAGTGTCGGGCCTCGGTGATTCCCGGGTGGAAAATCTCGCCCGGCTACGCGCGGCCGGGACCGTCGAGCGGTTGACCCTCATTCGCTCGCCCATGCTGTCCCAGGCCGCGGCCGTCGTCCGGCACGCCGACGCCAGCCTGAACTCCGAACCGCTTGTACTCGACGCGCTGTCAGCGGCAGCCCACGATCAGGACGTGACGCACGACGTGGTGCTGATGGTCGAACTGGGGGATCTCCGCGAAGGGGTCGCCGCCGACGATCTGGTCGACCTCGCTCGCTCGGTAGCGCGCCGCCCAGGCCTGCGGCTCGCCGGCATCGGCACAAATCTCGCCTGCCAATGCGGCGTCGCACCCACCCAGCAGAAGATGGACGAGCTCACCCGGCTCGCCCTGCAAGTCGAGGCGATCTGCGGGCCGCTGTCCATCGTCTCGGGAGGGAACTCGGCCAACCTCGACTGGGCGCTCGACGCGCCCGATGTCGGCCGCGTCGACGAGTTGCGCCTGGGCGAGGCGATCCTGCTCGGCACCGAACCCCTGCACCGCCGGGTGCTCAACGGGCTGCGCACCGACGCCTTCACCCTGGTCGCCGAGGTGATCGAATCCCGCGAGAAGCCCGCACAGCCCTGGGGCTCCATCGCCCAGACCGCGTTCGGCGACCCGCAGCCCCGACCAGGCACCGGCACGATCCGCCAGCTCATCCTGGCTCTCGGCCGCCAGGACACCGACCCCGACGGTTTGACGCCGCCCGTGGGCATCACCGTGCTGGGCATGAGCAGCGACCATCTGGTGCTCGACGCGGGAGACCACAAGGTGGTCGTCGGCGAGGAACTCCGTTTCCAGCTCAACTACAGCGCGCTCGTCCGCGCCACGACCTCGCCCTTCGTCACCCAGCGTCCCGCCTGAGCGGACCTTGTGTTGAGGGCAGCGCTCCGGCATCTACCCGCTCTGCCGCGAAAGGCACGCTCGTTTGCCGATGAACGGTTGTCGGCGCGCCTCAGCGCGAGCGCACGACCCGGCTCGGCTGTCCCGGGACTTGAACTAGAACGCCGCGCTGAAGCGCGCCCGGCGGGTACACAACGGGTACACAGCACCTCTAGATTCACCCCGTTGCAATCCTGCGCGGCCAACCCTGCAAGGCCCGGGAATCGCCGCCTCCAGCATCGATCAATCGTCGTCAACTTCTGTGGATCGATCTCCCAAGCCGGGCGTCGCCGGTTCGAATCCGGCCGGGGGCACCATCCTCAAGTCCCGCGCTCCGTGGCTTCCAGGCGTCTCCCCTGGGAGCCACGACTTCGGGTGACGCACGAGCCGACGCACATAAGAGTCGCGCGACTCGGCACCTGCACGTGTTCGCCGGACGAGGCGGTGGGTAGACCACTTAAAGGTCGACCGAAGGGAAACGACATGCGCGCACTCGTCTACCGTGGCCCGCGGAACGTGGCCGTCGAAGACGTACCTGATGCCCGGGTCGAGCAGCCCACCGACGTCCTGGTGCAGATAACCACGACCAACATCTGCGGCTCGGACCTGCACATGTACGAGGGTCGAACCGATGTCGAGGAAGGGAAGGTCCTCGGCCACGAGAACATGGGGAAGGTCATCGAGGTCGGGACGGCCGTGACCCGGGTGAAGGTTGGCGACTTCGTGTCGGTGCCTTTCAACATCGGCTGCGGCTTCTGCAAGAACTGCGAACGCGGTTTCACCGGGTTCTGCCTGACCGTGAACCCAGGTTTCGCGGGCGGCGCCTACGGCTACGCCGACATGGGTCCGTACCAAGGCGGGCAGGCGGAGTTGCTGCGGGTGCCGTTCGGCGACTTCAACTGCCTGCGGCTGCCACCGGATGTCGAGGCGAAGCAGGCCGACTACACGATGCTGTCCGACATCTTCCCGACCGGCTACCACGCCACTGCGCTCGCCGACGTCCAGCCGGGCGACTCGGTCGTCATCTGGGGCGCCGGGCCGGTGGGGTTGATGGCCGCGCTGTCGGCGAACCTGCGGGGAGCCAGCAAGGTGATGGTCGTCGACCGGCACCGCGACCGGCTCCAGCTCGCCGACAAGCTCGGTGCCATTCCGATCGACGACACCAAGGGAGACCCGGTCGAGCAGGTCATGGAGCTGACCGGTGGCGAGGGCGCCGATAAGGGTTGCGAGTGCGTGGGCTGGCAGGTGCACGACCCGGACGGCAACGAGCATCCGAATCTCGCCCTGAACAGCCTCGTCGGCGCGGTCCGGGCCACCGGTGCCATCGGCACCGTCGGCGTCTACGTCCCCACGGATCCGCAGGGACCGGACGACCTCAGCAAGCAGGGACAGGTCGCCTTCGACATGGGCGTCTTCTTCCAGAAGGGTCTGCGGATGGGCACCGGGCAGGCGAACGTCAAGGCCTACAACCGTCAGCTGCGCGACCTGATCGCGGCCGACAAGGTGAAGCCGTCGCTCATCGCCTCACATCAGCTCTCCCTCGACGAGGCTCCCGACGCCTACCGTCACTTCGACAGCCGTGAGGACGGCTGGACGAAGGTGTTGCTTCACCCGTGACGCAGCGCCCACCTCCGAAGAGCCGGGCCGGGAAATCAAGCCGTCGCAGAACGACCACGGCCAGATCGTCAAGGCTGCTGACCGGCCGGTGGAGCACCTAGATACGCAGGAGACCCCGACCTCGCAGAACGGGGGGTCCGGAGGCCGGGATCTCGTGATCAACGTACTCCGTTAGATGGCCCGTCTGGATATGTCAAGGGGCAAAAAAATCCCCCCGAGCCTCGGGTAAGGATTTCGGCACAGCACGGCTTCGAGTGATCGCGACCGTTGTCACGCAAATGCGGGCGGGACCGGGAAGTTCGCGTTGATCAGCGCCTGGTTCGCTGCCAGCAGTACGTTCAGCGTGTGGCTTCACCGTTGGTCCCGGGCCGCGTCCACGTCTGCGACCGCCTTCGCCAGTTCGGCCAGGACCGGCAGCAGGTGCCGGCCGTCGGCCGCGCCGTTCCCGGCCTCGCGTTCGATGCCGGAGGCCAGATCGGCAACCCGCCGCGCGCCGACGACCCCGCCGGCGCCCTTGATCCGGTGCGCCAGTCGTCGGGCAACCTCCAGGTCGTCGGCCGACAGTGCCCGGTCGAGCCGGGTCAGGTCGGCGGTGGTGGCGTCAACGAAGTCGTCCAAGATCTCCGCGGTCATCGTCGCGTCCCCGCCGGTGAGTTCGCCGAGCACGGCGTGGTCGATCGCCTCCGCCGGGCCGCCGCGGTCGCCGTCGACCGGCCCGTCCTCGGCCGCCGGAAACTCGAGATGGGGCAGCCACCTACGCACCTTGGCGGCCAGCAACGGGATGGTCGTTGGCTTGGCCGCGAAGTCGTCCATGCCGGCGTCGCGGCATCGCTGCGGCTCCCCCTCCATGACATTCGCGGTGAGCGCCATGATCGGCGTCCGCGGTCGGCTCGTCTCGGACTCGTAGCGCCGGATGGCTTCGGCGAGTTGGTAGCCGTCAAGCCGCGGCATGTGCACGTCGGTGATCACGATCGCGTACTCGCCGGACCGGAACAGGTCCAGTGCTACTTGGCCGTCCTCCGCGGTGTCGGCGTACAAGCCGATGCTGTCCAACTGGTGCAGGAGCACGGCCCGGTTGACGGAGTGGTCCTCGGCGACGAGGACGAGACTCCGCTCACGGATCGCCTCCTCCCGGCTCGGTTTCGGCCGCGACACCAACCGGGTGGATGCGAAGGTCGGCTCCGGCACCACAAGGTCAGGATCGCCGATCGGAAGGGGCAAGGTCAGGGTCACCGTGGTGCCGGCGCCCAACCCGCTGCGCATGGTCACCTCGCCGCCCATGAGCCGGGCGAGCCGCCGGCAGATGACGAGGCCGAGACGTACCGCCGTACCGCTGCGTCGTTGACGCCTCGGCCTGGGTGAACTCCTCGAACAACCGCTGCTGCTGCTCCTCGGTGAGACCCACACCGGTGTCGGTGACCGCGAACTCGACCGACTGCATGTCGTCCGGCCCGTCGTCGAGGACCCGAGCGGTCACCTCGATACCGCCGGACTCGGTGAACTTGACCGCGTTGGACAGGAAATTGCTGAGGATCTGTCGGACGCGGAGCGGGTCGCCTACGTGGGCGTCGGCAAGGCCGGGGGCGAAGCGGACGGTGACGCCGAGCCCCTTCGCCGACGCGGTATGGATGAAGGTGGCCACTGCCGTCTGCACGACGTCGCGAACGGCGAAGGTCGTTGCATCGATCTCGAGCTTGCCCGCCTCGATCTTCGAGAAGTCGAGGGTGTCGCCGATGATCTGCAACAGTGCAGCCGCCGAGCCCTGCGCGGTGGCCACCATGTGTCGCTGCTGACGGGTCAGGTCTGTCTGGGCGAGTACCTCGAGCATGCCGGTCACGCCGATCATCGGAGTACGGATCTCGTGAGACATGGCCGCCAGGAACGACGATTTCGCCGTGCTGGCGAGTTCCGCGGCCCGGCGGGCTTCGACCGCCACCTGCTCGGCGTGCTGACGCGCGGCGACGTCGGCTTGCACGCTGCCCATCATCAGGTTGAACGCGCCGGCAACCCGCTCGAGTTCTGACACTCCGCGGACGTGGGCCCGCTCGGCGTAGTCGCCGTCGGCGATTCGCCGGGTGGCGGCCGTCAGCCGGCCGAGCGGCCGCAGCGCGAACCGGTTGGTGACGACCAGACCTCCGGCGCTGACCAGCACCATCACCGCGAGGATCCCGATCTGCCATGCGACCAGTTGACGGCTGTTTGCCCGAGCGGTCTCGACGTCGGCCAGCGTGCGCTGATCCACGAGATCGATGAAATGGCCGATCGCGCTCATGATCTTTGCCTTCTCGGCCAGATAGGTCCCGTCGACCAGTCGTTGGTACACCGGCGCGACGGTGGCCGGGTAGGACGCGTCGACACCCTGCGAGATGAGCCCGGCGACGCGGTCCATGACGTCGAGTTCGAGCTTGGCGAGGTGGTTGGACAATCGCAGGGCGTTGTTGAGAGCGGCGAATTCATCGGCCGCGAAATCGGCGGCTCTCATCTGCTGGACCAGCGACTCGGCCGGGCCGTATTTCACCGAGCGGACGCCGTCGGCGAGCACCCGGTCCCAGAACGAGCTGTCGTAGTCACGCGGCCTCGGTGCTGTTCCTGCGCGAACGGCGAGGATCTGGTTGTAATAGTTCCGGAACCGCGGTTGGCCGGTGGAGACATAGAGCCGGACCATAAGGGTGAGGTCGTTCGAGCTCTGCCGCATGCTGTCGGCCACCAGGAAGGACCCGGTCCGGCGGTTCTCCACCTGCGCTTGGTGGTCGGATTCGCGCAGCTGCAAAGACGTCACCAGGACCAGTGCCGCGACGAGCACCGCGAGCGTTCCCAGCATCACGGCAAGCAGCACCCGGATGGACGGTCCGTGGCGGCGGCCGGCGTCGCTGTCCGGCGTCATTCGCGGCCGCCGGAACCGAGGCGCAGCGGATCCCAGGCCGCTACCCAGCCGGGAAGGTCCTCACCCGGCATCGCGGCCGCGATGAATTCACCCTGCACGCGGTCGCAGCCCAGCTCCAGCAACAAGCGCAGGTCGTCCTCGCTTTCACAACCCCGACCGACGATGACGCCGGCGAGCTCGCGCCCGACCGCGACAGCATCCTCGAGCGCGCGTACGCGTGGGCCGTCACCGCCGGCACCCGTGACGAGATGCGGCGCCAGTCTCACCTCCGTGAACGGAACGCGCCGCAGTTGTTCGGTCGACGCGTGACCGGCACCGAAGTTGTCGAGGGAGACGCCGAACCCCTTGACCCGCAACCGGGTGAGGACGTCGAGCGCAGTAGACGGCGAGGTGCGCAGCGCCCGCTCGTCGACCGCCAACGTCACCCGCGTCGGGTCGGCTCCGCGGGCCCGCGCGACGTCCGCTGCTCGGTCGGCGAGCGAGGTGTCCCGCAGGCTCGCGGGCGCGAGGTCGATGCACACGCCGATGTCCGGTCCCGACCGGGCGAAGCCGGACAGGTAATCGCATGCGACGTCCAGTGCCCGCTCGGAGAGTTCGGCCAGCAGGCTCTCGCGCTCGGTCAGGGCAGGGATGGAACCGAGCGGGACCCAGCCGCGTGCCTGGTCGTGCCAGCGCGGCACCGCGTCCGCAGTCGTCACCTGGGCGGTCGACGCGTCCACCCCGGGCAGCAGGTGGATGCAGATCCGCCCGTCGCGCAGAGCCGCCGCGACCTCGACGGCCGACATTCCGAGCGGGTCGGCCGGATGGATACGTGGTCTCGACCGGTACGCCGCAAGCAGTTCGCCCAGTCGCCGCGCCGACAGCGGCTTCTCGACCGCCCCGAGGACCTGAAGGCCGTACCCTTCGGCAACCGACCGCACCGCGCGGATCAGCTTGGCGTCCAGGCCACTGGCGATCACGACGGCACCGGCCAGCTCCCCCTCGGCCACGTGCCGGATGAACGCGACTCCGTCCATGCCGGGCATGTCGATGTCGCAGACGATCACATCGGGGTAGAGCCCTCCGCCCAGGAGTTCGAGGGCAGCGACGCCGTCAGCCGCTTCGCTGACGCTGCCGACGCCGAGCTTGCGCACGAGCATCACCGCGGTGCGGCGTTGGAAATCGTGGTCCTCGACGACGAGCACCGAGAGCGCGGCGAGACCATCGACCGCGGCGGGCGGACTGGCTTCCGTCGGTGGAGCAGTCGTGGTGGCGGCCCGGAACACCGCTGCGGTCTCGTCCGAAGGCTCCACCCCCAGCTCTTCGGCGAGTACGGCGCGGCAGTGCTCGTACGCCTTGATCACGCCCGAGCGATCACCGGCCTGGCCGAGGATCCGGAGCCGCAGCTGGTGTGCGGCCTCGTTGAAGG
>JAVHVD010000124.1:0-4989 GCA_032160745.1 Pseudonocardiales bacterium | reverse complement strand
GGCTCCGACGCCGCGTCGATGCGCACCAAGGCCGCGCACGACGGCGACAGCTGGGTGCTCAACGGCACGAAGTGCTGGATCACGAACGCCGGCGTCTCGACGTATTACACGGTGATGGCGGTGACCGATGCGTCCAAGGGCGCGAACGGGATCTCCGCCTTCGTCGTGCACAAGGACGACCCGGGATTCTCGGTCGGCGCGAAGGAGCGCAAGCTCGGCATCAAGGGCAGTCCGACCTGCGAGATCTATTTCGAGGACTGCACCATTCCGGCCGACCGCATCATCGGCGAACCGGGCACCGGCTTCAAGACGGCGCTGCGGACGCTCGACCACACCCGGCTCGCGATCGGCGCCCATGCGCTGGGCATCGCCCAGGGTGCGTTCGACGCCGCGTTGGCCTACGTCAAGGAACGACGGCAGTTCGGTCGGCGCATCGCTGACTTTCAAGGCCTCCAGTTCATGCTCGCCGATATGGCCATGAAGATCGAGGCGTCGCGTCAACTCGTGTACGCGGCCGCGGCGCGGGCCGAGCGCAACGAGCCCAACCTGACCTTCACGTCGTCCGCGGCGAAGGTGTTCGCGTCGGACACCGCGATGTCGGTGACGACCGATGCCGTCCAGCTCTTCGGCGGTTACGGCTACACGCAGGACTTCCCGGTCGAGCGGATGATGCGTGACGCCAAGATCACCCAGATCTACGAAGGCACCAACCAGATCAACCGCATGGTGATGGCGCGCAACCTGCTCAAGTAGCCGATTCTCGAGACAGCGGCCGCAACCCGGGGACGACGCGGCCACCGAGCAGCAGCACGAGCTGCTGGCCGGTCGCGGGTATCGGTTCACCCGTGCCGAAGGACCAGTCCAGGTCGGTGGCATGCAACTCGCGGCCCGCGACGTCCACGCCGAAGTGCTTGCGGGCGCGTTCGGTCGTCAAGCCGTCGAGGACGACCCGTAAGCGGGCCGCCGGTATCTCCCGGGTGATGCCGAGGGCCGTTGTGCAGTCCAGGCCGTGGATGACGTCGTGGGTGAGGGCACCGTCGTAGCCGCCGCCCGGCGGACGCCATGGGTTCTCGACGTTGTCGGCGTGGACGGCGGCCAGTTCGGCACTCGACAGCCGCGCTGCGTCCCGGCGGGCGCACCGGTCGGCCATCCGGTTGAAGTTCCCGCGATCGCGCAGCAGTTCGCTGACGAACCGCATCCGCGAGTAGCGGAACGGCATGGTCATGTGCGCGACGACGTCGCGGACGCGCCAGCCCGCGCACAGGGACGGCTCGTCCCAGGCGGAGCCGGGGAGAGCGGCGAGAACCTCGGTGAAGGCCTGGCGTTCGGCGGCGATCTCTGCGGGCAGGTCGAGTTCGGTCACGGCGGTGGTCCAATCGCTCGGGGTCTCCCCGACGACGAACGGCTCAGCCGGGAACGGACACCTCGGCCAGCCGCTGGTGCAGAAAGCGCCGCTCGGCGTCGGTGCCGGCCAGGGCCAGCGCGCGGCGATACGCCTCGGCCGCCTCGTCGAACCGGCCCAGGCGGCGGAGCAGATCGGCGCGGGTCGCGGGCAGCAGGTGATAGTCGGCGAGGGTGCCGTCGGCGGCCAACCGATCGACGATGGCGAGCCCGGCCGCGGGGCCGTTGGCCATGCCCACCGCGACGGCCCGGTTCAACTCGATCACCGGGGACGGCGTGAGCCGGCTCAGCTCGCCGTACAGTGTGGCGATCTGCAGCCAGTCGGTGTCGGCCGGGTCGGCGGCCTGCGCATGGCACGCGGCGATGGCGGCCTGCACCTGGTACGGGCCGGGCGCACGTCGACGCAGCGCCGTCTCGAGCAGCGCCGCGCCTTCGGCGATCGCCGCCGCGTCCCAGCTGCTGCGGTCCTGATCGGGCAACGGGACGAGCTCGCCGGCGTCGTCCGTGCGGGCGGCGCGGCGGGCGTCGTGCAGCAGCATCAGGGCCAGCAGTCCGAGCGCCTCGGGCTCGTCTGGCATCAGCGCGACGAGCACCCGGGCGAGGCGGATGGCTTCGTCGCTGAGGGCGGGGCGCAGCAGCTGCGGGCCGGCGGTCGCGGAGTACCCCTCGGTGAAGACGAGATAGAGGACCGCGAGGACGGACGGCGTGCGCTCGGGCAGCAGGTGGGCGGGCGGCACCCGGTAGGGCACACCGGCGTGCCGGATCTTGTGCTTGGCCCTGGTGAGGCGCTTGGACATCGTCTGCTCGGGAACCAGGAACGACCGCGCGATCTCGGCGGTGGTCAGCCCGGCGAGCGTCCGCAGCGTGAGCGCCACCCGCGCCTCCATGGCCAGCGCGGGATGGCAGCAGGTGAACATCAGGCGGAGCCGGTCGTCGGAGACCACGTCGTCATCGGCCACCGGCTCGAACGGTTCGGGGGCCATCGCGGCCGCCTCTCTCAGTTTGGCGGCGCCGACGGCCGCGCGACGCAGCCGGTCGGTGGCCCGATTGCGGGCCACCGTGGTGAGCCAGGCGCCCGGGCGATCTGGGATGCCGTCGCGCGGCCAGCGCTGCAGGGCCTGGGCAAACGCGTCCTGCGCGCACTCCTCGGCAAGATCCCAGTCGCCGGTCACCCGGATGAGGGTGGCGACCACCCGGCCCCACTCCGCGCGGAACGCCGCGGCGACCGCCTCGGCGACGTCCGGGCTCACGGCCGGCCGGGCACGGTCATGGCTGCCAGAGCGGCCGGATCTCGATCGTTCCGTACCGGGCGGCCGGATGCTTCGCCGCGATCTCGATGGCCTGGTCCAGATCGGCGCAGTCGATCAGGACGTAGCCGCCGATCTGCTCGCGCGTCTCGGCGAACGGGCCGTCGACCAGCTGCAGCCGGTCGTCGCGGACGCGGACGGTGGTCGCGTCGGCCGGGGGACGCAGGCCGGCGCCCCCGCACAGCACGCCGCGCTGCTCCATCTCCTCGCTCCAGCCCTCACAACCGTCGTTCGCGTGGGCTGCGGCCGTCTCGTCCCCGCAGATCATCAGCATGTACTGCACGGTGGTCTCCGATCGTCGGTGTTCATTCTGACGACGAACGGCGGCGGCCAGTTCGGACAGGTGCCGGCTTGGGCTCACGGCCGCAGACCGACGCAGTCGTGTGCCCAGAACGTGTCGTTGTACACGAGCGCGCCGGCCATCTCGGGCCGCCAGGCCGCAAGGATCATGACCTGGAGGGCCGGCTGGGGGATGCGGCTCGACGGAGCGGTGACGCCGTACTCGCTCGCGGGTTGCCACCCCAGCTTCGTGTAGTACGCCGGGTCGCCCTCGAGGAAGACCGCTGGGGCCGCCAGCTGCCGGGCGGCGTCGACGGCGGCGGCGGCCAGCGCGCGTCCGATGCCCTGTCGCTGCCGCGGCGGCGCGACGCCGAACGGGCTGAGCACCAGGACCTGGACGAGCCGCTGCGGGGCATCGAGCCATGAGCGGGAGAGCTGGACGTGTCCGACGATGGCGTCCGCGTCCTCCGCGACGAACGCCACTCCGGGCGCGTCCGGGCGGGCGAGCAGGGCCGCAGCAAGGTCGACGACGCGCTGCTCGCCGAAAGCGTCAAGGAGCACGGCGCTCACGGCGGCGTCGTCGGAGCCTCGCTGCGGCCGGACGATCATCCGGTGGACGGTACTTGGGTCAGGACGCGAATGGCACCCGTGTCCAGGTCAGCACCTGGGAGCCGTGGGGCTGCACCGTCACGCGCAGGTAGTTGTTGACGTTGGTCGAGCCGTCGATGGTCACCCGGGACAGGTTGCTGATCGGCTGGGCGATCTTGTAGAACGAGAGCCACTTCGAGCCCGGCGCCAGCGGGTTGTCGCTGTTGTAGGCGTGGCTGTCGCCGTTGAAGAGATATACCTGGCCGTCGTAGCGCGCGGACTCCCGGGCCAGGGCGGCGACGATCGGGGTGAAGCCGTAGTAGTCGGCGTAGGCCGGGTTGGTCACGGTGGGGTCGAACATGTCGGCCTGGATCATCAATGAGACCGCGCGGTCGTGATGGCGGTGCGCCGATGCGAATGCGGCCTGGATCTGGTCGATCGCCGCGCTGGTGCGGGCGAGCACCTCGGCGGCCTGCTCCGGAGTTGGCGACGTCTGTCCCGTCCACGGCGCGAGTGAGTTGTTGCTGCCGACGATGTCTACGGCGGCGAACGAGACACCGGCGCGCTCCCAGCGCACGTTCTCCGGGATGCCCTGGTCGGCCTGCGACGCGACATCAGCCGGGTGCTGTCCGAGCGTGCGGCCGGCCGTGGGGAAGAACACCTGGCGGACCTTGGCGAGGCGCTCGAGCGGGTTGTAGGCACCGTTGTTCGGACGGTGGCAGTCGGTCCACTCGTTGTCGCCCACGGTGTACACCAGCGGATCGGCGAACTGGTCGAAGTCGCCCTTGATCTGCTGGAAGTACTGGTCGCTGCAGACGCTGGAGCCGTCCTTGATGTCGCCCAGGTGGTTCACCCACTGCACTGCGGGGTCGGCGTTGATCTGCGCGATCACCTTGGGGAAGTTGGCGATCTGTGTCGCGCCGTAGGGGATGTCGCCGATCACGGCGAAGGTGTAGGGCTGCTGGTGATGCCCCTGTGGGCGCCCGCCTGGATCGGCCAGCGAGGTCTCGGCGGTGGTGACCGCGAGGGCGGTGACGGCCAGCGCGGCCAGCGTGGCGCGGTGCCAGGTCTTCACGTGACGTGCTCCGTTCGGTCGAGTCGGAGCGCACAGCCGTGCGCCCCCTCGGCGATCGTTTCCGCGCCCGGGAACGCAGAGTTGAACTGCGGCCGAACGACACGTGGCGCCCTGGCCGACTCACGAAGCGGCGCGGGAGGCGGTTAGAGAGGGTCTGACAAAAACCGGCGGCTCGGTGGGCTCCGCCGCATGATCGAACTGCCGAAGGCGGCTGCGGTGCCGGTCGTGCGCACCGACTTCAGCGACGACGCCGTGTGGGTAATGGTCAATGACGGGGCAGCCGGGTCAGTTCGGAGTGGCGAGCGCGAGGTTGCGCCCGCTGACGCCGGTCGGGCGGGC
>JAVHVD010000123.1:0-3379 GCA_032160745.1 Pseudonocardiales bacterium | reverse complement strand
CAGCCGTCGTAGGAGGAAGTGAGGTCGTCGCCGGGGCCGGCCCTGCGACTGTCGTTGCTCGCGTACCCGACGGCCGCCGGCCTAATCCTTTACGAGACAGCCGATTAACGCCCTTCCGTCTTCGGCGGCCATGATCGAGGCCGTCACCCCGGGATGCGCCCGTAGGAAGTCACGCGTCGCCGAGTTGCGCTCGACGTCGTCGATCGCCACCACGCCGCCCGGGGTCAGCACCGGCCACGCCCGATCGAGCTCGAATCGGACGTTGCGAGCGGTGTGCATGCTGTCGTGGACGAACATGTCGAGCGTGCCCAGATCACGCAGTAGGCCTGGCAACCGGCGTCGGCTCGAGCCGCGGATCAACGTCCACCGCCCCTGCAGACGCTGGGGCACCGCCGCGCCGGTCTGATCGGCCAGGCCGCGTTCGATGAGTGGCGGGAGGTCGATGCTCCATAGGTGCCCACGTTGATTGCGATCGAGCGCTTCGAGGAGACACCGCGTGGTCAGCCCCCGTGCGACCCCGGTCTCTAGCACTCGTTCGGGACGCAGGTTGCGCGCCACACACCACACGAGTCGGGCCAGCCGCGGGTCGGCGTCGTCCCATCCGCCATACGCCCCGCGCCCAACCTGCAAGCCACCCGCCGCGACCTCGGACAACGCCGCGGACCACACCTCACCGAATTCCGTGCACCCGGCGCACGGCCAGTCGACATTGATCGCAGCGTGCACGTCGGCCTCCCCGCTTGGCGCGGGTTCGTAACTCCATTCGCCATGCGACTCACGCCAACCGGCAATCCGTTCGAGGACACGCTCGGTACCTTCGCGGGGGGCGGCGACGATGGCACCTGCCGCCCGCGCCGCGTAAGTCAGGCGGCGCGACACTCGTCCCAACATTGCGGTCATGCCACACGAGTCAACCGCGCTCACCGCCGTGCCGACAGCCCCGGGCCAAAACAGGCGGGGCGACCCGCGCAATCCGCGCCAGGGACCGCACTGACATGTCGCGATCGCAAAGTTGCCGATCGCTACCACGACCCAGCCGACCGTCACATACCAAGCTGCCGGCAACCTGCGACCTGTACGGCGGAGGAACGTACCTCGACCGGCCTTTCGACCTACGGGGCTGTCCACAGCGAGACGCCTGCCCGATGAACGCGATCCGTGCGCAGGTACCAGGAAAATCAGGCCCGCGATCACGTAGCCGAGGGCGAAAGAGGAGATGACTAGGGACAGGACCGCAGCCGCCGCGAGCAAACGAAAGACATCGGCAGGGCGCGCGCACTAACGGCGGCGTCTCCGGATGGACCTGCGTCAGGACCAAGCGTTCGCCGGTCGGGTTTTGTCAGGGCGTGTTGCGGGTACGGGACGACTATCAGGTAAGACGAGAGAAGCGAATACGGGGACCTCTCATGACCACTCCTCCTCCGACGAGTTGTCCGATCTTGCACCTGGACCTCGGGCCATTGGACCTGAATCTGTTGGGTCTGCGAGTGCACCTGAACGAGGTGGTGCTAGATGTCACCGCCGAGCCCGGCCCGGGCAACCTTCTGGGCAACCTCCTCTGTGCCATCGCCGGGTTGCTGGACGGCATCGACCTGGGCACTGTCCTGGGTGGCCTGCTGCAGAATCTCATCAACGCGGTGATCCGGCTGCTTGAAGGCCTCGGCGGCGGTGCAGGCGGTGCAGCTCAGCCTGCCATGCAACGCTGATGACCCCGCCGCCAAAGGCTCTAGGGCAACAAAGTGAAGCATCGATTGAAGCGGCCATCCGCGACTTGGCGCAGCTCCGGGAGCAGTTGCTGCGCGCCTCTCGCGGGGACGTCGCTGCCGTCGAGGTGCGTGATTCGCTTCGCGGCTACTGGAGCAACCATCGATCAGTGCTAACGGCGGCGGTTGCGGCGGTGGGTGAGCAGGTCCGGCTGCAAGTGCTGCAGCAGTTGTACGACTGGCGAGCGCAACTCACACGTCAGCTGCAGCCACAGCCAACGGCGGAAAGCTCTCAGCACGGCGAGCGGGGCACTGGTAATACGGGCAAGGGCAGCACTGGTCCGTAGACGCCGCCCACGGTCTCCTGCGCTGCGTCGCGGCGTCGAGCCCGGGCGAAGTTGCGCAGCACACCGGACCGATCGCTGGCGTATTAGGTTCGGGTGATGCCTTCTCGCGTCGGAGTCCAACTGCCCGAAGTCGAGCGTGCGGTGCCCTGGCCAGAAATGGTCGCCATGGCTCGGGCGGCCGAGCACGCCGGGTTCGACTCGATCTGGCTGGGTGACCACCTGCTCTACGACCTACCCAACGGCGAGGTGCGCGGGCCATGGGAGGTGTGGACCGCACTTGCCGCGCTGGCCTGCGTGACCGAACGGGTCGAGCTCGGCCCGCTCGTCGCGTCGACGAGCTTTCACGCGCCGGCAATGCTCGCGAAGCTGGCCGCCACGGTAGACGCGATCTCGGGTGGGCGGCTGATCCTCGGCCTCGGTGCAGGCTGGAATGAGCGGGAGTACACCGCGTTCGGTTTTCCGTACGACAAGCGGATCTCGCGTTTCGAGGAGGCGTTCACGATCATCCGCGAGCTCCTTCGCACCGGGCGTAGCGATTTTCGCGGCGCCTACTACGACGTTGCCGACTGTGTTCTCGACCCGGGACCGGCGCGGCTCGGTGGCCCGCCGCTCATGCTGGGCTCGGTCAGCCCGCGCATGATGCGCATCGCCCTGCCGCACGTTGATGCGTGGAACGTCTGGTGGAGCGATTACGGAAACGACGCAGAGGGCTTTGCAGCGGTACGCACGCGGGTCGAGGACGCCATCGAACAGGCCGGCCGTGCGCCTGGCGAAGTCGAGGCGACAGCAGCGGTGTTGGTGCAGTTGCCGGGCGGTCTGGGACGGCTGATGGGCGAGACCTACAACGACCGCACCGTCCGACCCGTCCTCGTGTCCGACCTCGCGGAGCACCTGCGCGCGATGGCCGACGCGGGCGCCGCACATGTGCAGCTCGTCCTCGACCCCATCACGGTCGAGTCGATCGAAGCCGCCGGCGGGGTAGTGCGAGAGTTTCGGAACGGTCGCACTTCGCGTGCTCGCTAACGGTCAACGCGCGACCCGCCATGCGCGCCGTCCGCTGCAGAGCAATGCTCGAAACCGTCGCCCTCCCAAGCGCTTCGGCCGTCGATCGAGCACATCGGCCCCGTCCTCCGGGGCACGGCCTCCGGGACCCTGGGAGCCCTGCAGTCAGACGGTGATCGTCAGCGTGTGCGAACCCGTTCCGGTCGGCACGGTGACCTCGTTGCCGCGGTTGGTCTGCCGCACCACGAAATTGGTCACCGCGTGCCCGTCGAGCACGACGGACGCCGGCATCGAGCCGCGCGGCAGCGTGTGGCCGATGGTCACCGA
>JAVHVD010000122.1:0-12223 GCA_032160745.1 Pseudonocardiales bacterium | reverse complement strand
TCACCTCGAGGAAGCTGATGACGCCGTCTGCGCCGACCAGGTACTCGACCGTGCCGGCGCCGGAGTACTTGGCCTCGCGGCAGATCGCCTTGGCCGACGAGTGGATCGTCGCCCGCTGCTCGTCGGTGAGGAACGGTGCGGGCGCCTCTTCCACGAGCTTCTGGTTGCGCCGCTGCAGCGAGCAGTCGCGGGTGCCGACGACGATGACGTTGCCGTGCTGGTCGGCCAGCACCTGCGCCTCGACGTGCCGCGAGCGATCGAGGTAGCGCTCGACGAAGCACTCGCCCCGGCCGAACGCGGCGACCGCCTCGCGGACCGCGCTGTCGTAGAGGTCGGGGATCTCCTCCATGGTGCGGGCGATCTTCAGCCCGCGCCCGCCGCCACCGAACGCGGCCTTGATCGCGACCGGCAGGCCGTGCTCCTCGGCGAAGGTGACGACCTCGCCCGCGCCCGATACCGGGTCCTTGGTGCCGGGGACGAGCGGCGCCCCGGCGGCCAGCGCGATGTGCCGGGCGGTCACCTTGTCACCCAGATCGCGGATCGCCTGCGGGGACGGGCCGATCCAGGTCAGCCCGGCGTCGAGGACGGCCTGGGCGAAGTCAGCGTTCTCGGACAGGAACCCGTAACCCGGGTGCACCCCGTCGGCGCCGGACTTGATTGCTGCGTCGATGACCTTCTCGATGACGAGATAGGAATCACCGGGGGTTGTACCGCCCAGGGCGAACGCCTCGTCGGCCATCCGCACGTGCAGGGCATCGCGGTCGGGATCGGCGTAGATCGCCACGGACGCGTACCCCGCGTCCTTGCAGGCCCGGATGACCCGGACCGCGATCTCGCCCCGGTTGGCGATGAGCACCTTCTGCACCGTGGAGCCTCCTGGCCGCTACCGGGCCCCCGCCGGAACGCGGAAACGCCGTCGGCCGCAGATTACCCGGGACGGGATTACCCACCCGACGGAGCGTCAACCAGAAGTGACCCGCTACTTCCAGACGCGTACGTAGTCGACCTGAGTCGTTGCCGGGAGCTGGGTCGTTGCCGGGTTGAACAGGTTGTTCTTGATACCCAGCGACTGGGTCAGCGCGAGGAAGAACGGCTGGTTGAACGGCGACGGGCCCTGCGGATCCAGATTGTTCTGCAGGCACATCTTCCCGTCGTAGAAGATGCTGATCGTTCGCGGCGTCCAGTCCAACGTGTACTCGTGGAACGCGTTGACGTTGTTGATCATGCAGTAGTAGTTCGTCGGGATGTTGGTCTTCGTCGCGACGTTGACGCTGTCGGCGTCGTAGTTGTAGTGCAGGTAGGGGACGACCCGGTCGGCGGAGACGCTGTACTCCTCGGCGATGTCGATCTCGCCCTGCAGGCCGGTCGACGGGAGGTTCTGCGGCCACATCCACAGCGCGGACTGCAGCCCCGCCACGGTCGAGGCCGGAAACTTCGCCCGGATCGCGAAGCGGCCGTACGTCTGCGAGAAGAGGCCGCTGCTGGCCACCTGGCCGGCCGTGTACTCGGTGCCGTACCAGCCGTAGCGGTTGGTGCACGTGAACGGCTTTGCCTCCTTGCGGGCGGTGAGGCTGAGCACGCCGTTACCCACGGAGATGTTGTTGGGGCTGTCGACGAAACATCCGACCGGCCCGGCGATGAGCCCGCTCATCGTGCTGGTGACCGGCGTCCATTTCGTCGGATCCAGCGAGGATCCGGAGAACTCGTCGTCGAAGCTGCAGTACCAGAGGCCGGCGCCGCCCAGTTTCGGCACGGTTGCGTAGCCGCCGCACGTCGGCGGAGCGGCTGCGGTTGCGGTTGCGGTTGGCTTCGCGGTTCCGGCGCCCGCCGGGCCGTTGGCCACGGCCAGGGTGGTGAGGACGGCGAGGGCAGCCGTCAGGAGAAGGCAGGCCAAACGCCTCATCAACAGGTCCAATCTCTGTCGCCCATTCAACGAGCGCTTGCCCCCGCGGTCTCCCGGATTGACAAACGTACAAGGTCCCCGTGACCGCGCAAGCCGGGGCGGTCCTTCTCATCTCAGACCTAGGTCCGACGCAGTAGGACCAACCCCCGCAAAGCGGATCCTGTCGCTCGATCGCCCAGGCGGGCTCAGATCTCCAGCTCCGTCAGTCGTCGTCGGCACAGTTCTGCCGTGTCCTGGACCTCGCGCAGCGTCCGCCGCAGGTCGTCCTGGCGTCGGCGGAGGTCCGCGATGATCTCGTCGAGGCGGCCGAGCAGGGTCTTGAGCTGCAGCATCTCCGACGACTCCGCGCCGTCGTACATGTCGACGATCTCGCGGCACTCCGCGAGCGTCATGCCGAACCGCCGCCCGCGCAGGATCAGGCGCAGGCGGGCTCGGTCGCGTGCCGTGTACACGCGGTTCTGCCCCGATCGGCTCGGCGCGAGCAGGCCTTCGGCCTCGTAGTGGCGCAAGGTGCGGGTGGTGACGCCGAGCTCGTCGGCCAGCTCGCCCACCGTCCAGGTCCGTTCGCTTGCGTTGGCCGACATGCTGGCTAGGATATTCACGTTGACGTTAACGTCAAGGAGGCGTGACGATGTTCGAGTTGTCCGGAGAGCACGAGACCTTCCGCAAGGTCGTCCGCGACTTCGCCGAGCGCGAGCTCGCGCCGCATGTCGCGCAATGGGACCGCGAGCACCGCCTCCCGATCGAGGTCGTCCATGCCATGGGGGAGCTGGGCCTGTTCGGGCTGAACGTGCCGGACGAGTTCGGCGGCGGTGGCGGCGACTTCACCTCGCTCTGTCTGGCGATCGAGGAGATCGGGCGGGTCGACCAGTCCCTCGGCGCCACCCTGGAGGCCGCGGTCGGGCTCGGCATCAACCCGATCCTCAGCTACGGCACCGACGAACAGAAGCAGCGCTGGCTGCCCGATCTCGTCGCGGGCCGCGCGCTCGCCGGCTTCGGCCTGACCGAGCCCGAGGCGGGGTCCGACGCCGGCGCCACCAGGACCCGGGCGGCGCTCGCGGACGGCCAGTGGACGATCAACGGCGCCAAGGCGTTCATCACGAACTCGGGCACGTCCATCACGTCGTTGGTGACCGTGACCGCCCGGACCGGCGACGACGAGATCTCCGCGATCATCGTTCCCTCGGGCACGCCGGGGTTCATCGTCGAACCGGCTTACGAGAAGCTCGGCTGGCACATCTCGGACACGCACGGCCTGACCTTCGACGACTGCCGGGTGCCGGAGGACAACCTCCTCGGCCGCCGCGGCGACGGGTTCCGGCAGTTCCTCGCCGTCCTGGACGACGGCCGGATCGCGATCTCCGCCCTCGCCGTCGGACTGGCACAGGGCTGCCTGGACGCGTCGGTGAAGTACGCGAACGAGCGGCACACCTTCGGCGCTCCGCTCGGCTCACGCCAGTCGGTGGCGTTCGCGCTGAGCGATCTGGCCGTGTCGGTGGAGGCCGCCCGGCTGCTCACCTACAAGGCGGCGTGGCTGAAGGACGCGGGCCGTCCCTCGGTAGAGATCAAGCAGGCTGCGTCCATCGCGAAGCTGTTCTCCTCCGACGCCGCGATGAACGCCACCCGGACCGCGACGCAGGTATTCGGCGGCAACGGCTTCATGGAGGAGTTCCCGGTTGCCCGCTTCTACCGGGACGCCAAGATCCTGGAGATCGGCGAAGGCACCTCCGAGGTCCAACGGATGCTCATCGCCCGCGGACTCGGGCTACCCGTCCGATGAACCATCAGACCGGGCCACGACTACCGCGACGAGCTCGGTCCGGCAGCGGGCCGCGAGCTGCAACGATGGCCGTATGAAGGACCCCGCCGCATGAAGGACTCCGCCGCATGAAGGACTCCGCCGCATGAAGGACAAGGAGCTGCGCGCATCTCGCGAGGCGACGCTCTCGCCGCCGGAGAAGGCCGCGGCCAAGTTGGCGGCGCAGCACAAGCTCTACGTCCGGGACCGGCTGGCGCTGCTCTTCGACGCCGAAACCTTCGTCGAGGACGGCCAGCTGGCCAATGCCCTCGCGACCGGCCTGCCCGCCGACGGTGTGGTCACCGGCCAGGGCCTGGTCGACGGCCGGCCGGCACTCGTCGTCGCCAACGACCCGACGGTGAAGGCCGGCTCTTGGGGCGCCCGCACGGTCGAGAAGATCATCCGGATCACCGAACGTGCCCTCGTCGAGGAGCTGCCGATCTTCTGGCTCATCGACTCCGCCGGCGGGCGGATCACTGATCAGGTGGCGCTGTTCCCAGGTCGGCGCGGTGCCGGAAAGATCTTCCACAACCAGGTCGCGCTGTCGGGCAAGGTTCCGCAGATCTGCTGCCTGTTCGGCCCCTCGGCGGCCGGCGGCGCGTACATCCCTGCATTCTGCGACGTGGTGATCATGGTCGAGGGCAATGCGTCGATGTACCTCGGCTCGCCGCGGATGGCCGAGATGGTCGTGGGCGAGAAGGTGTCACTGGAGGAGATGGGCGGCGCGCGGATGCACGCCACTGTCTCGGGCTGCGGTGACAACCTCGCCGTCGACGACGAGGACGCGATCGAGCAGGCCCGGCTGTTCTTCTCTTACCTGCCCACCTGCTGGCGCGAGCCGGTGCCCGAGGTCGAGCCCGAGCCCGCCGCGCTGGAACTGCGCGACGACTGCGTCCCCGCCGATGAGTCCGTTCCGTTCGACATGCACGAGGTGATCGACGGACTGGTGGACGCCGACTCGTTCTTCGAGCTGAAGCCACTGTTCGCGCCCGAGGTCATCGTCGGTTTCGGCCGGCTCGACGGGCGTCCGGTCGGCATCGTCGCGAACAACTCCGCGGTCAAGGGCGGCGTGCTGTTCGTCGACTCGGCCGACAAATCCGCCCGATTCATCTGGCTCTGCGACGCGTTCAACCTTCCGCTGCTGTACCTGGCCGACGTGCCCGGCTTCATGATCGGCAGCGAGGTCGAGCGCCAGGGGATCATCCGGCACGGCGCGAAGATGATCACTGCGGTATCGGAGGCGACCGTTCCGCAGGTGTCGGTGATCGTCCGCAAGGCGTACGGCGCCGGGCTGTACGCCATGGCCGGTCCGGGGTTCATGCCCGACGCCTGCATCGCGCTGCCCACGGCCCGCATCGCGATCATGGGACCACAGGCAGCGGTGAATGCCGTCTACGCCAACAAGATCGCCGAGATCTCCGACGCCGACGAGCAGGCCGAGTTCATCGCCACCAAGCGGGCCGAGTACGAGCAGGACGTCGACCTGCTGCGGCTCGCGTCCGACCTCGTCCTCGACGCCGTGATCGAACCGTCCGAACTGCGGGCCGAGCTGATCCGCCGCTACGCCGTCCTGGTCGGCAAGTCGCGCCATCTGGCCAGCAAGCGGCACGGCGTGCCGCCGACGTGACCGAGATCTCGGTGCGCGGCAACGCCACGGCGGAGGAGCTCGCCGCGGTCCTCGCCGTAGTCGCCTGCTCCGAGCCCACCCGGACACCGGATTCCTACACCCGCTGGCGCGCCACGCGGCTCGCCGCGCTGCACCGGAGCGAACCGACGTCACAACGCACCGGCTGACAGGTGCCGCCGCGTGAGGTGCGCGACAATCGGTCCGTGGACGAAGGCGAGAGCGACGAGGGTGCCGACGAGGGCTGCCCGAGCCCGGTCCGCGACGCCGTGATCGCACTGGCTCGACGCGAGCCCGATGCCCCGGTCGAGGTCGCGCAGATCGCGGCGAACCTGCCGTTCGTGATGCGCACCGTGGCCGGCACGGCCGCTCTGGGCGTCGGCGTGAACATCATCGGCGTGCTGATCGTCAGCATCGTCGTCGGCGCGATGAACACTCAAGCGACCGACCATCAACTGCGGGTCGTGCTCGCCACGACCAGCATCATGGTGCTGTTCTCGGTCATCGCCGGCGTGACCGTGGCCGCGCTCGTCCAGCGGCGGACTCTTCGCTGGCTGTTGCGGGGCGAGCGGCCCGCGATCGCCGATGCGCGCCGAGCCCTGCGCCTACCCCGCGACATGGCGGTCATCGCCGCAGCGCTCTGGACCTTCGGCGGCCTGGTGATCGGGATCGCCGCCGCCGCGGTGGGCGAGGACGCGCAGACCGTCTTCGGCATCTGCGGGGGCATCGTCCTGGCGGCGTCGGCCTCGGCCGGGATCACCTACCTGCTCATCGGCCGGGTCAACCAGCCGGTTGCTCGCCTCGCGCTCGCCTCGTCCCCGCCCCGGGAGATGCCGGTCTTCGGTGTCCGGTGGCGGCTGCTGCTCATCTGGGTGCTCACGACCGGCACCCCGATCATCGGCCTGGTGCTCGTCCTCACCGCGCCGCGCGGCAAGACGCACGTCGTCGGGGTCAGCATCGTGGTGGCAATTGTGACGTTGGTGCTCGGCGGGTACGCGACCGCGCTGGCGGCGAAGGCGATCGGTGCGCCGCTGCGCAGCATGGTCGAGGCACTGCACCGGGTCGAAGAGGGCGACTTGGACGTCACCGTGCCGATCGAGGACGCCGGCGAGATCGGCCTGGTGCAGAGCGGGTTCAACGCGATGGTGGCGGGGCTGCGCGACCGGGAACGCATCCAGGATCTCTTCGGCCGGCACGTGGGGCCGGCGGTCGCGGCCGAGGCCATCAGCGGCGGCGTGACGCTGCGCGGCGAGGCGCGTGATGTAGTGGCGCTGTTCGTTGACATCACCGGTTCGACCAGGCTGACCCGGGAGACCGACCCGGTTGAGTTCGTGGACATGCTCAATCGGTTCTTCGCCGTGGTCGTCGATGAGGTCGAGGGCAACGGCGGGTTGCTCAACAAGTTCGAGGGTGACGCCGCGCTGTGCGTCTTCGGGGCACCGGTTGAGCTCGACGATCCGGCGACGGCAGCACTGTGCACCGCGCGCGCGGTCCGCGACCAGGTCGCCGAAATGGGGGAGCTGCAGATCGGCATCGGCGTCGCGGCCGGACCCGTCATCGCCGGTCAGATCGGCGCCGCCAGCCGGCTCGAGTACACGATCATCGGCGACGCGGTGAACGAGGCCGCACGACTGACCGACCTGGCCAAGCGGGTAGAGGGCAACATCCTGGCCAGCGACGCGACCGTGGAGGCGGCGACGCCCGAGGAGCAGGCGCACTGGATCGCCGGACGGATCACCCGGCTGCGCGGCCGCGAGGCGCCGACGCACACCTATCGGACGGTCGCGTCGGAGGGCGAGGCCGCCGGGGGGACCGTATCGCTGGCCCGCCGGCTCACCGATGTCGCCAAGGCGGTCGCGGAACTTCCCCAGCAGAGCGGCCACCACCGAGATTGAGTTGCGGCCGGCCTCAGGGTCATGCGGGCCGGGGGTAGCCCAGCGCGTCCAGCCCGTATCCGAGGTCGCGCAGCATCCGGCGCAGCGTCGGCAGCGAGACGCCGACAACGGTGTGCGGGTCGCCGTCGACGCGGTCGATGAACCAACCGCCGAGGCCGTCGATGGTGAATGCGCCGGCGACAGCGGTGGGCTCGCCGGTGGAGCAGTAGAGGTCGATCTCGGCGTCGGTCACGTCGGCGAACCGCACGCCGGTCGCGGCGCCCTCGGTAACGGTGCGGCCGGTCGAAGTGTCGACGAGGCAGTGGCCGGTGTGCAGCACGCCGGCGTGTCCACGCAGCTGCCGCCAGCGTTCGCGCGCCGCGTCCGATGAGCCGGGCTTGCCGAGCGCCTGGCCGTCGAACTCGAGCAGCGAGTCGCAACCGAGCACGAGTGCATCGCCGGCAACCTGCGGGGCGACGGCCCGCGCCTTGAGCTCGGCCAGTCGGGTCACCAGCTCGGCCGTGGTCGGGGCGGTGACCCGGTCCTCGTCGACGCCGCTGACGACGACCTCCGGCTCGACCCCGGCCCGGCGCAGCGTCTCCAGGCGCGCAGGTGATGCGGAAGCGAGGACGAAACGCACCGTCGGGGAGTCGTCGGCCAACTCGGTCAGAGGCCGATGGACTTGGAGATGACGCTCTTCATGACTTCGCTGGTTCCGCCGTAGATGCGGGTGACGCGGGCGTCGGCGTAGCGGCGGGAGATCGCGTACTCGCTCATGAAGCCGTAGCCACCGTGCAGCTGCAAGCAGCGGTCCATGACGCGGCCCTGCAACTCGGTGCAGTAGTACTTGGCCTTCGCCGCGTCGGCGGCGTCGAGCTCGGCCGCGCTGAGCCGTTCGACGCAGCGGTCGATGTAGGCCTGCGCGATGTCGAGGTCGGCGGCGAGATCGGCCAGCACGAACTTCGTGTTCTGGAACGACGAGATCGGCTGGCCGAACGCCTTGCGGTCGCGGACGTACTGCACGGTCTCGGTGAACGCCGCGTTCGCCTCGGCCAGCGCGCAGACGGCGATGGAGAGCCGCTCCTGTGGCAGCTTCTGGGTGAGCTGCCCGAAGCCGTCGCCCTCTTCGCCGAGCAGGTTCTCGACCGGCACCCGGACGTCGGTGAACGACAGCTCCGACGTGTCCTGGGAGTGCAGGCCGAGCTTGTGCAGGTTGCGGCCGCGTTCGAACCCGGGCATCCCCCGCTCGATCACGAGCAGGGACATGCCGCCCCGCCGGTCGTCGGGGTCGCTGCCGGTCTTGACCGCGGTGATCACGAGATCAGCGTTGATGCCGTTGGTGATGAACGTCTTCGCGCCGTTGACGACGTAGTGATCGCCGTCGCGTCGTGCGCTGGTGCGCATGCCGGCGAGGTCGGATCCGGCTCCCGGCTCGGTCATCGCCACGGCGGTGATCAACTCGCCGGACGCGACGCCCGGCAGCCAGCGCTGCTTCTGCTCGTCGTTCGCGAACGACAGCAGGTAGGGCAGGCAGGTGTCGTTGTGCAGTGAGATGCCGAGCCCGGATCCGGTGATACCCGCGTCGGCAATCTGTTCGTTGAGGATCTGGTTGAAGCGGAAGTCATCGACGCCGCCGCCGCCGTACTGCTCGGGCACGGCCATCCCGAGAAAGCCGCTGGCGCCGGCCTCGACGAAGACCTCGCGCGGGGTGATTCCGGCCCGCTCCCAGTCGAGGTAGTGGGGCACGATCGACTTGTCGACAAAGGCGCGGAACGCTTCGCCGAACGCGAAATGGTCGTCGTCGTAATGCTTGCGCTCCATGCTCCCCATGGTAGGGCCGATAGCGTGAACCCATGACCGCGGACAGTGTCATCGGTGTCATCGGTGGCTCGGGTTTCTACTCGCTGCTCGAAGATCGCGAGCACCGTGAGGTGACTACTCCGTACGGGCCGCCGAGCGATCCGATCAGCCTGGGTTCGCTGGCCGGGCGCCCCGTGGCGTTCCTGCCGCGGCACGGGGCGGATCACCGGTTCGCGCCGCATGTCCTGCCCTACCGCGCGAACCTGTGGGCGCTGCGCTCGCTCGGCGTCCGGCAGGTCGTGTCGCTGTCGGCGGTCGGCTCGTTGACGACATCCCTGCCGACCGGAACCCTCGTCGTCCCTGACCAGATCGTCGACCGCACGCACGGACGTGCTCACACCTACTTCGGCGAGGGGACCGGGGTAGCGCACGCGACGTTCGCCGATCCCTACTGCCCGCGCGGGCGCGCGGCGTCGCTGGCGGCCGGCGGCGCGCACGACGGCGGAACGCTCGTCGTGGTCAACGGCCCACGCTTCTCCTCCCGGGCCGAATCAGTCGAGTTCCAGTCGCACGGCTGGTCGATCATCGGGATGACGGCGATGCCGGAGGCAGGCCTGGCCCGCGAGCTGGCGCTCTGTTACACGACGCTGGCTCTGGTGACCGACCTCGACGCCGGCGTGGAGGCAGGCGCCGGCGTGACGCACGAAGAAGTACTGACGGCCTTCGCGGCCAACCTTCCCCGGCTGCGCGAACTGCTGGTCGGGACGCTCGAGCGCCTGCCCGAGACGCAGGGCGACTGTCCGTGCGGCGCGACGGTCGGCTACCCGGCGTCCTTCCAGCTGCCGTGAGGGTCCTGCTCACCGGCGGCGCCGGGTTCATCGGCACCCACGTCCTGGCGGGACTGCGCGGGGACGACCACGAGGTGATCGCGTTCGACTCGCTGCGGCCGGACGTCCATCGCGGACCCGCACCGCAGATCGACGGGCTCGTGGTCGGTGATGTCCGGGACGCCGCTGCTGTGGAGCGGGTGCTGAGCGGCATCGACGCCGTAGTGCATCTCGCCGCCAAGGTCGGGCTCGGGGTCGATGTGCAGGACCTGCCCGACTACGCGGACTCGAACGATCGTGGCACGGGCGTGCTGCTGGCCGCGATGGCCCGGGCGGGGGTCACCCGGCTGGTGCTGGCCAGCTCGATGGTGGTGTACGGCGAGGGGTTGGGGAACTGCGGAGCGCATGGCGACGTGCGCCCGGGGCCGCGGGACCCGGTTGCGCTCGCTGCCGCGGAGTTCGAGCCGCCGTGCCCGGTGTGCGGCGCGCCGCTCGCGCCGGCGCTGGTCGGCGAGGACGCACCGCCCGACCCGCGCAACGGCTATGCGGCGTCCAAACTCGCGCAGGAACATCTCGCGTCCTCGTGGGCGCGGGCCACGGGCGGCTCGGTGGCGACCCTGCGGTATCACAACGTCTACGGACCGGGACTGCCGCTGGACACCCCCTACGCGGGCGTAGCGGCGATCTTCCTGTCGGCGCTGCGGCGCGGCGAGGCGCCGCGGGTCAACGAGGACGGCGGCATGCGGCGGGACTTCGTGCATGTGCGGGACGTCGCCGCGGCGACCGTGGCGGCGCTGGGCCATTGCGACGGGGTCCGCGCGTACAACGTCGGGTCGGGGACGCCGCGGACCGTCGGTGAGCTGGCCGGGGCCCTGGCCTCCGCTGTCGGCGGGCCACCGCCGGTCGTCACCGGCGACTACCGGCTCGGCGACGTCCGGCACATCACGGCCGACTCGTCCCGGCTGCGGGCCGAGCTCGGCTGGGTGCCGAGGGTCGAGTTCGCGGACGGAGTGGCCGAGCTCGCCGGCTGACGGGGTGCGGATCGGCGCGAGCTGTCATCTCGGTCCGCCGAGCCGCCGCGCGGCCCCCGACTACGCCGCGCTGATCGGCAGCCGCACGCGGAAGCGGCATCCGCCGGGTGTGTTCTCCACGTCCACCGTTCCGTCGTGGGCCTCGACGATGCCGCGCGTGATCGCGAGCCCGAGCCCGGCCCCCGCCGGATGCAGGTCACCGTGCGGCGTGCGTGCGGCCTCGCCGCGGAAGCCGACGTCGAAGACCCGCTCCAGGTGCGCGTCGGGGATTCCGCCGCACTCGTCACGCACCACGACCTCGGCGAGCGGCTCGGGCTCGCGCGACAGCCCTACCCGCACGTTGACCGACCCCTGCGCGTGGGTGTGCCGGATCGCGTTGGCCACCAAGTTGGTCAGCGCCCGGTTCAGCTCGGGCCCGTTGCCCACCACTGCGGTCGCACCGTCGACCGAACCGGTCAGCCGCACGCCTTGGGCGACGGCCAGCGGCTCCAGCGCCGAGATGCAGTCCGACACCAGGTCGTCCAGCGCGATGCTCTCGGCGTCGCGGGACACCTCGCCGGCCTGGATGCGAGACAGGTCGAAGAGGTCCTCGACCATCTGGTTCAACCGCTCGACCGAGGAGCCGATCTGCTTGAAGTAGAGCTCGGGATCGTCGACGACGCCGTCCTCCAGCGCCTCGGCCATCGCCCGGAGCCCGGCCAGCGGCGTCCGCAGATCATGACTCACCCACGAGACGAGCTCGCGCCGCGCCGACTCGAGCGCCCGCTCCCGTTCCCGCGTGGCGGCGAGCGCGGCGGCCGTCGAACGCAACTCGCTGCGAACCTGCGCGACCTCGGCGGTCAGCCGTCGGCCGTCCACGGCCGGCACCCGGCCCTCACCGATCTCGGCGACGGCGTGCAGCAGCGACTCGTTCTCCCGGCCGAGACGCCGTCCGACCGCGACGGCGGCCACCGTGGTGACGGCGCCCGAGAAGGCGGTGAGGATGATCATCGTCTTCCAGTCCCACATCGGAAGCAGCATCGCGTGGATCGCGCCCCACAGCGCGCCCATCGACGCAGCGGCGCCGGTGAGCACGAGCGAGGTCAGCAGCCCCGTCAGCGATCGGCGGCGCACAGGTGTCAGGACGAGCCACGTTGCGATCCCGGCGACGACCGCCCAGAACAGGGCCGCGCCGAGGTTCGTCCAGGTGATCGTCACGCCCGGCCCCGATGCGCGGGGACCGACCGCGAGAATCCGTTCCACATACGGTGTTCGTGTTCGATGGTCACGGCAGTTCCAGTCGGTAGCCAATACCCCACACAGTCTGGATGAGGCTCGGGTTGGTCGGATCCTGTTCGATCTTCTCGCGCAGCCGCCGGACGTGGAC
>JAVHVD010000121.1:0-20103 GCA_032160745.1 Pseudonocardiales bacterium | reverse complement strand
ACGGCAAGTTCGTCCCGCGCAAATGGACCTTCGAGAACTATCGCGGCATCTTCAAGACCTCGGAGTTCACGCGCGCGCTGGTCAACTCGATCGGTATCGCCATCATCTCCACGGCCATCGCCGTGGTGTTGGCGTCTATGGCCGCCTATGCCGTCGCACGCCTGAAGTTCCCGGGGAAGAGCCTGCTGATCGGCATGTCCCTGCTGATCGCGATGTTCCCGGCAATCTCGCTCGTCACGCCGCTGTTCAACATCGAGCGGTCCATCGGCCTCTTCGACACCTGGCCGGCGCTGATCATCCCCTACGTCGCCTTCGGCCTGCCTCTGGGCATCTACACCCTGTCGGCGTTCTTCCGGGAGATCCCGTGGGAGCTGGAGAAGGCGGCCAAGATGGACGGGGCGACGCCGTTCCAGGCGTTCACGAAGGTCATCGCGCCCTTGGCCGCGCCCGGCATGTTCACCACCGCGATCTTGGTGTTCATCTTCTGCTGGAACGACTTCCTGTTCGCGATCTCTCTGACGTCGACGACCAACGCTCGCACGGTGCCGGCCGCCATCGGGTTCTTCACCGGCAGTTCGCAGTTCACGGCGCCGACCGGGTCCATCTGCGCGGCGGCGGTCATCATCACGATTCCGATCATCCTGTTCGTGCTCTTCTTCCAGCGCCGCATCGTCGCGGGGCTGACGTCCGGTGCAGTGAAGGGATAGACATGGCCGACATCGTTCTTGACCAGGTGACCAAGCGATTTCCGGACGGCGCACTCGCGGTGGACAGGATCAGCATGGAGATCGCGGACGCCGAGTTCGTCATCCTCGTCGGACCCTCCGGCTGCGGGAAGTCGACGACGCTGAACATGATTGCGGGACTCGAGGACATCAGCGACGGCGAGCTGCGGATCGGCGGCAAGGTCGTCAACAACATGGCGCCCAAGGACCGCGACATCGCGATGGTGTTCCAGAGCTACGCCTTGTATCCGCACATGACCGTGCGCGAGAACATGGCCTTTGCGCTGAAGCTGGCCAAGACGCCACAGAAGACTATCGACGAGAAGGTCGAGGAGGCCGCGCGCGTCCTGGACCTCACCCAACACCTGCAGCGCAAGCCGGCCAACCTGTCCGGTGGTCAGCGCCAGCGCGTCGCGATGGGGCGGGCCATCGTCCGTGACCCGTCGGCGTTTCTCATGGACGAGCCGCTGTCCAATCTCGACGCAAAGCTTCGCGTCCAGATGCGCACCGAGGTCGCCCGGCTCCAGCGCCGACTCGGCACGACGATGGTCTACGTGACCCACGACCAGACGGAGGCCATGACGCTCGGCGACCGGGTGGCCGTTATGCGCAGCGGAATTCTGCAGCAGCTCGGCACACCGGCCGAGCTCTACGCCAGGCCGACGAACCTGTTCGTCGCCGGTTTCATCGGATCGCCGGCGATGAACTTTCTTCCGGCGACGCTGGAACAGGGGAAGTTGCGCACCACGCTCGGTGACATGCCGCTGGCCGACGAGCTGCGCCGCAAGCTCGAGTCCGGGGACGCGTCGCGGGAGGTGTTGCTCGGGATCCGGCCGGAGAACTTCGAGGACGCCGCGCTGGTGTCGGAGGAGAACACTCCGCACGGCATCACGTTCAACGCGACGATCGATGTGGTCGAGTCCATGGGCTCGGACAACTTTGTCTACTTCTCCCTCGACACCGACAAGTCGGTCAGCAGTGTCGAACTCGAGGAACTGGCCCGCGACTCCGGTCGCGCGGACACCGGCGGCAGCGGCGCGCAGATCGTCGCCCGCCTGGACGCAGCCTCCACGGTGCGTGAGGGCGCCGAGGCGACGCTGTGGGCCGACGCGCGCTCGATCCACGTCTTCGATCCGGGGAGCGGCGCGAACCTGGGCCTGTGATCCGGATCAGCGCAGACCGCGGCTCGACCGCAGGCGCTCGACGACCTCATCGGTCCACTCGTGGGTCCGGATGAGGCGGTAACGCTCGGCCGCGACCGCCATGTAGGCCTCGGCGTCGGTACGCCGGTCCAGCAGGTCCGCGGCGCGGAGCATCCGGACCACCGGCGTGTACTCCTCGGCGAACCACCGACCCGCCACCTCCTCCCGATCGAGGTACGTGCCGAGGTGTTGCATACATCGATAACCCCAGGCCTCGACCGCCTCGCCGAGTTCGGCGTAGGACCACGGATCGGTGACCTTGATCTGCGCGTGCGCGGCCGGGCTGAGCGGGACGCGGGCGCGGAACATCCGCTCGTGGTCCTTGACGAGCAGGTCGCTACGGTGCTGGATCCCGCTCGACGAGATCGCCGTCCGCACCTCCGTCACGTTCGCGTCGATCTCCTTGAGGCCGGCCGCCATCGCGATCGACACCCGGTGGTGGCCGTCCTTGACGAAGTGCAGGTCACCGACCCGGTAGACGTCGATCGGGGGCATCGGCTCGCCGCGGCGCTGCGCCAGTGCGAGCCGCTCCCAGCGTTCGCGCACCCGGCCGGAGGTCGGACGGAAGCGCCGGTCGAAGTCACGCGTGGAATCGACACTGCCGACGATGCTGTCGAGCTTGATCGTCTGCAGTCCGAGTCGCTGCTCCCCGCGGTGGCCGAGGGCGGCGATGACTTCGTCGAAGGGCAGGACGAGGCTGACGTCGTCAGGCTCACGACGCAGTTTGCTGGCGAGCCGGGACAGTACCTGGCGGCGCCGAGCGCGCAGGAAGTCGTTCTCGACGTCCGCGCGCGGGAATCCGGTCGGTCGAGTCATCGTCACGCGCCCACCTTCGCTACGGGGACGTCGAACACGTGTCGGCCCACTACGTTACGCACGACGGCACCGCCCAGGGAGAGGTCCGGCGTGTCCTCGCCGTAGGGGTGGACGTGACCGTGGAGCAGCAAGGGCACGCCGAGTTGGCGGATCAGCGGCCGCAGACATTCGAAACCCAGATGCGCCGGGTCGTCCCCATCACCGACACCGCGTGGGGGCGCGTGGGTCAGCAGCACGTCGACCGCACGCCCATCCCGTGCGGCGCGCCACCGAGCGCGGCGCACCAACCGGCGGGCGCGACGTGTCTGTTGGCGCTCGGAGTACTGGTTCGGCCCGTCGGCGTAGCGGAGACAACCGCCGAGGCCGGCGATCCGGAGTCCGGCGACGTCGACCACCCGGCCGTCGGCGTTCACTGCCCCTGGCGGCCATGGCAGGGTCGCCGGTAGACCGGCTTGCACCGGCAATCCCGAGCGGGTGATCCGGTAACCCGACACGTCCACGTCGTGATTGCCCGGCACGAATACCAGCGGCCGGTCCATCCCGTCCATGAGCCGGCGCAGGTACTCGAACGGGAGGTCCCCGCAGGCGAGGATGAGATCGGCGGCGCGAGCTGACCCGGGATCGGCGAACAGGCCCTCGTCGATCTCGTCGGAGACCGCGAGCACGCAGACCGTGGCGGGCGAGCTCACGCGACGCGACGCACGTCCACGCCAGCCCGCCGCAGTTCGTCCTCGACGCGGTATATCTCGGTGCGGGGGACGGGTTTGCCGGCCGGCGGGTCGACCTGCAGCTGCCGGCAGGCCGCCGACAACGCGTCCACGTATGCCGCCCGCGTGGCCTGGCAGCGGAGGTTCTTGGCCGTCAGGCGGGATGCGTTCTCAGTGGCGTCGAGCAGGTCGTGTAACCGGCGCAGATCGGCGCTGATGCGCTCGATCGGCCGGTCGGTCGGCGCAGCCGGTCGCCGGGCCGCGAGCCGCGCGCGCAGCCGCCGCAGTGCGACCACCAGGTAACCCGCGGCCGTGGGCATCAGCACAGCCAGCGCTAGGTATGCGAAGGTGCCGGCCATCCATCCAGTCTCGGACCCCGGCCAACGCGACGCAAGCGTCCCGGCGGCCAGCGGGCGATCAGCCCTTGACCGATCCGGAGAGCAGGCCGCGGACGAAGAACCGCTGCAGCGCGATGAACACGATCAGCGGGATGATGATCGAGAGGAACGCCGCCGCGGGAATCAGCTCACGACCGGCGCCGGAGGTGTTGCCGATCAACAGGCTCACCGCCACGGTGATCGGGGCGATGTCGCCGTTGCCGCCCGACATCACGATGCCGACGAAGAGGTCGTTCCAGACCCACAGGAACTGGAAGATTCCGAATGCGGCGAGAGCGGGACGCAGCAACGGCAGCATGATCTGCCGGAAGATCTGCCCGTGACTCGCGCCGTCGATCCGCGCCGCCTCGAGGAGATCGCGCGGGATCTCGGACATGAAGTTGTGCATCAGGAAGACCGCCAGCGGTAGCGCGAAACAGGCGTGCGCCAGCCAGATCGCCCCTACGGTGCCGGACAGGCCCATCGACGGGATGATCGTCGTGCTGCCGACATGCGCGCCACTGACGACGAACCGCAGCAGCGGCACGACCGCGACCTGCAGCGGCACGATCTGCAGCGCGAAGATCGCCACATAGATCCAGTCGCGACCGCGGAAGTCGATCCACACCAAGGCGTAGGCGGCCATGGCCGCGACCGCGATCGGGATCAGCGCAGCGGGGATCACGATCACGATCGAGTTCACGATGTTGGGCAGGATGTTTCGGGCACCGCTGGTCACCTCGCGGTAGTTGTCCAGCGTGAGGTCCTTGAACGTCCACCATCCGCTGCTCTGCTGCCCCTCCCGGCCGCGGAAGGACTGCACGAGCAGGCCGGCGGTCGGGATCGTCCACACGATGCCGATGAGCAGCGCGAATCCGGAGGCCACCGGGTTGGTGAGGCCCTTCCGCACCCGCCCGGCGGCGGTCGCCGGCCTGGGTTCGTCGACCGGCATCGCCGGCGTCGAACCACTGGGGTCGATGGCGATGCTCATAGAGTGCCTCCTGCACTAGGCCATGTGATTCGTCGGCGCCGAGCGGTCATTGCGACGTCCTCGCCTTGACCATCTGGCGGACCTGGTACGCGACGAACGGGATCACCAGCAGGAAGATCTCCATCGCCAGTGCCGCCGAGCGGTGCTCACCGAGCGGCGTGCCACCGCCCGCGGAGAGTCCGGCCGTTCGGAACTCCGTGTACATCATGTTTGCCAACGTGTCGCCGCCGTACTGATCGGCCCCGAACGTGCGGACGAGGTCGAAGACCTTGAGCGTCGCCACCGAGATGGTCACCATGACGACGATGATCGTGGGGCGGATACCCGGAACGATGATGCGACGGAACGCCTGTCCGGGCGTGGCGCCGTCGATCTTCGCCGCTTCCGAGAGCTCGGCCGGTACCGCCTTGATCGCGGCGGAGAGGACAACGGTCGAGAAGCCCGCCTGGATCCAGATCATCACGACGATCATCAGCAGCGTGAGCCGCCAACCGCCGACGGTCGGGAAGTTCAACGGGCCGAGGCCGACCCAGTTGAGCATGACGTTGATCAGGCCCGAAGCGCCGTTCTCCGAGGGCTGCTGGTACATCAGCCCCCAGATGACGGCGGCGCCGACGAACGACACGGCCATCGGCAGGAAGATCAGCGCCTTCGCGAACCCTTCACCACGGACCTTGTCGATCGCGTAGGCGTAGGTCAGCCCGATGAGCGTGGCGATCGTGGGTGCGATGAGGGTCCACATCATCGTGTGCCCCAGCGAGACCAGCGCGTCGTTGTCGGTGAACGCCCACCGGAAGTGCGCGAAGTTGTTCCACTTGCCGCCAGCGTCTTCCACACAGCGGGCCGGGGTGGGGATCGGTACGCAACCCGCCCGGTCCTTCTCGGCCGAGGTCAACGATGAAACCGCGGTCTTGATGATGGGGCCGACAAGGCCGATCGCGAGGAGCACGAGCGCCGGCAACAGGAACAGGAAGGCCTGGAACTTCTCGCGGCCGGTCTTCGGTGCCCGGTCGATGAGCAGCAGCAGGATGCCCATCGCCGCGAAGAACAGCACCACTATGAGAATCGCGAAACCGAACTTGCCGGCGGCCGAACTGGAATGGGCCAGGTCGCGGAGCCAATTCACGCGCACACCACTTCCTTCGCGATTCGATCGGAGGACCGGCTTGTGCGCCGGACGACCGGACGGATCAGATCCGTCCGGTCGCCGACTTCAAGGGTTCACTGCGGTAACTCCGAGCACCCCTACTTCGGCCAGGACGCTTCGATCTTGTCGACCGTCTGCTGGTCGGTCTGCTTGCCCAGCATCCACTGCGTCATGTTCTTCCAGAAGCTGCCCGTGCCCACCGACGACGGCATGAGGTCCGAAGCGTCGAACCGGGCCGTGGCCTTCGGGTCGGTCAGCACGTCGACCGACAGCTTGTCGATCGGGTCCACGAAGACGCTCTTGTCCACTGCCTTGTTCGCCGTGGCCCACCCCGAGGTGTGCGCAGCCGCGTTCAGCTTGGCCTTCGCGGTCGCCCACTCGCCGCTCGCGAGGTAGAGCTGCACCGCCTCGACCTCCGGGCGGTTAGCGAAGGCACCGATGAACTCGCCACCCACCTCGGCCACCTTGCCGAACTTGTCACTCATGGTCGGCTCGTAGAACGCGAACACGTCCCCGTCCTCGGCCACCTTGGTGCCCTTGGACCAGTTCGCCGCGTAGAAGTTCGCCTGTGCGTGCAGCATGCACTTGCCCGTCTCGATCGGCTTGCCACCGTCCTGGAACGCGGTCGTGGCGATCGAGGTGGTGCCGCCGATGCCGGCGTTGGCGTACTTCGGGTTCTTGAGGATGCCGCCGACCGTCTTCAGCACGTCAAGGACCTTGGGGTCGTTGAACGGGATCTTGTGCTGAGTCCACTGGTCGTAGACGTCGGGGCCGTACTTGCGCAGCATGACCTCTTCCATCCAGTCGGTCAGCGGCCAACCGGTCGCGTCACCCGACTCGATACCGGCGCACCACGGCTTGTGGTTGTCGGCGACCATCTTGTCCGAGAGCGTGATCAGGTCGTCCCACGTGGTGGGCACGGTGTAGCTGTACTGCTTGAAGTACTTCGGCGAATACCAGATCAGCGACTTCAGGTTCGCACCGAGCGGGGCTCCGAAGTACAGCTTGTCGACCGTGCCGTAGCCGATCCAGGAAGGCGTCCAGTTCGTCTCCGCTTCCTTGGTGACGGCATCGGACGCCGGCTGCAACTTGCCGCTCTGCGCGAAGGTCTGGAGCAGGCCCGGCTGCGGGAAGATGGCGATGTCGGGAGCGTTACCGCCGTCGACCTTCGTCTTCAGCGCGGCCTCGAACTCCTTGCTCGGCGAGTACTGGATCGTGATGCCCGTGCACTTCTCGAACTGCTTGACCGAGTTGATGTGGTACCCGATCTCCGGCTGGGTGATCGACGTGTAGATCGTCACCTTCTTGCCGGTGTACTTGCCGTACTTGCCGAAATCGGCGCAGTCGCCGCTCATCGTCGCGGCCGTGAGTTTGCTCTTGGGCTGGTCGCCGGGGTTGGGGAGTCCGGCGGCGGCGGTGTTGCCGCCCGGCGCGCTGCTGGTGCCGCCGTTGCCGCCATTTTTCTTGCCGCTGCTACTGCACGCAGCCGCCGTCGCGAGCGTGAGGACCGCGGCAATCGCCGCGCTGGTCCGCTTCATCTGCATGTGTCGATACCGTCCCTCTCCGATGACGAGCGCGTTTCGGGAAGCGCTTGCAGGAGGATGGCACAGCCGAACGCGTACCTGGGAAAACGTTGTGAGAGCGTTATCATCGCCTAACTGGGCGGGAGACGAGGACGTCCCCGCCATCGGTTGATGACGGGGACGTCTGGCCCTTGCGGCTGGTCGAGCGGTCAGTCCTGACCCGGTGTCGTCTTCGCGATCTGCATGAGGAACTCCATGTTGGTATGCGTCTTGCGAAGCCGATCGAGCAGGAGATCCAGCGCCTGCTGGGAGTCGAGCGCATGCAGCACGCGCCGCAACTTGATGGTCACCGCGAGCTCGTCCGGCGACAGGAGGATCTCCTCCTTACGCGTGGATGACTGGTCGACGTCGACAGCCGGGAAGACCCGCTTGTCGGCGATCTTGCGGTCGAGCTTGAGCTCGGCGTTGCCGGTGCCCTTGAACTCCTCGAAGATCACCGTGTCACCGGCCGAACCGGTCTCGACGAGCGCCGTGGCGATGATCGTCAGCGAACCGCCGTTCTCGATGTTGCGGGCGGCACCGAGGAACCGCTTCGGCGGGTAGAGCGCGGTCGAGTCGACACCACCGGACAGGATCCGGCCGCTCGCCGGGGCGGCGAGGTTGTACGCCCGGCCCAACCGGGTGATCGAGTCGAGCAGCACGACGACGTCGTGGCCCATCTCGACGAGCCGCTTGGCCCGTTCGATGGACAGCTCGGCGACCGTGGTGTGGTCGATCGGCTTGCGGTCGAAGGTCGAGGCGATGACCTCGCCCCTGACCGACCGCTGCATGTCGGTGACCTCTTCGGGCCGCTCGTCGACGAGGACGACCATCAGGTGGCACTCGGGGTTGTTCGTCGCGATCGCGTTGGCGAGCGCCTGCAGCACCATCGTCTTGCCGGCCTTGGGCGGCGAGACGATCAGCGCGCGCTGGCCCTTGCCGATCGGCATCACCAGGTCGATGACGCGCGTCGTGAGGATGTGCGGCTCGGTCTCGAGGCGCAGCCGCTCCTGCGGGTAGAGCGGGGTCAGCCGGGTGAACTCGACGCGGTTCTTCGCCTCGTCGGGGCTGCGGCCGTTGATGGTGTCCAGGCGGACCAGCGGGTTGTACTTCTCCCGCCGCTCGCCGTCCTTGGGCTGGCGCACCGCACCGGTGACGGCGTCCCCGCGGCGCAGGCCGAAGCGGCGGACGAAGGAGTTGGCGACATAGACGTCGTCGGGGCTGGCGAAGAATCCCTCAACCCGGACGAACCAGGCGTTCTTGTCCTCGATGCAGTCGACCACCCCGGCGACTGGGACGAGCACGTCGTCCTCCGTGACGGTGGGCTCGACGTCGTTGCCGGCCTGGCCGCCGCCACCGGCGCTCCCCTGACGGTTGCGGCCGCGCCGGTCGCGGTAGCGACGACCACGCCGGCGCCCGCCGTCGAAGTCGTCGTCATCGTCGTCGATGTTGTTGCGCTGCTGGTTGGTGACCTGCGTCTGGGTCTGCCGGTTCTGCTGGGCGTTCTGGTTCTGCCGGTCGTTCTGGTTCTGCCGGTTCGGCCCGCCCTGCCGTCCGCCGTCCTGCTGATTGCCGCCCTGGCGTCCGCCGTCCTGCCGTCCGCCGTCCTGCTGGTTCTGGTTGCGGGAGCGGTCCGGCTGCTGACGCCGCTCGCCATCGCGCTGCTGTTCGGGCTGGTTGCCCTCACGCGCGCTGCGGGTGCGCTGGTCGCCGTCCGTGGGCGTCTGGGTCGGGGCCGCGGCCTCGGCGTCGGCGGTCGGGGCGGAGCCGGAGTCGGTCTGCGTCCGAGCCGGGCGCTCGCGGCGGGCGGGGCGCTGCGCCGCGGGGGGCGCATCGGCCGGGGCCGGCGGCGCGGCGCCGTTGGAGGCGCTGCGGGCGGCCTGGATCGCGGCCACGAGGTCGCTCTTCTTCTTCTTGGTGGTGCTGATGCCGAGGCCACTGGCGACCTGCTGCAGCTCGGGCAGCAGCATCGTCGACAGCGAACCTCCTCGACCCTTCGATGAGGTCGATGCCGCCGCGCGGGACGCGGTTCGGCCGGCAGCCCCGTTCGTCGCGGGAGCGTCGGCGGAGGCGGACGGCTCGACGGCGACAGGCAGGGTCTGCTCTTTGGTGTCGGTCACGAGTTCGGAACCTTTCAAAGGTGTCGGCGCGCTGCGTTTTCCCGTAGGTGCAGCTGCCCCGTGTTCGTCGGATCAGGCCGGGTGTTCCGGCTGGCTCCGGTTCTTCCGGCGAGCGCCGGAAAGTTGTGATGATTGCCAGCACGCTGTCACAGATCCGCCGCTGATCCGTGTCGAAAGGCAACGGATGTCGAGCGGGAGTGGCGCAGGCCCCGAGAATCTCGGGCCTTGCTGACGTCCGAAGCCTAGACGCTCCGGATACCTGCGGCAACACCGGCACGCCGTGATGTGTTCCCGGACGTGCGGAAAGGGGCGGCGCCGCATATGCGGTGCCGCCCCTTCCGGTGCGTACTGGGGTGACTCAGATGGCGCGGACGTTGACCGCCTGCGGGCCCTTCTGGCCGACCTCGGAGTCGTACTCGACGCGCTGGTTCTCATCGAGGCTGCGGTAACCCGAGCCCTCGACCGCGGAGTAGTGGACGAAGAGGTCCTTGCCGCCGTCGTCCGGCGTGATGAAGCCGAAGCCCTTTTCGCTGTTGAACCACTTGACGGTTCCCTGACTCATTGCTGATCTCTCTCATTCGAGTGGACGAGGCCGCACACCGCGTGTGACCCCGGGTCGTGCGACGTGCCTGGCTCTCGAAACGAAAGAAGACCTGCGCAACAGCATCTGCCCCGAGGGGCAGGATGCGGACAACCGCTACCACCGTAGCAGGTGCGCCACGCCACGTGAGTACTCGCGGAGCGCCGCTAGCGGTACGTCAGGCAACCCTGCAGGATGGGTATCACACCGACCTCGCAAACAGGGCGTTGGCCGATGGAAGGACCTGGATGACAACTACACTCGACGCGACGCGGGGCAGTGAGTTTGCCGGACTCAGCAAGCAGGTTCGAGCAGCAGGTCTGCTCGACCGTCGCCGGGTGAACTACACGGTCCGGATCGCCCTCATTCTTCTCGCTTATTCCGGCACGTGGACGGCTCTCGTCCTCGTCGGCGACTCCTGGTACACGACGATCGTCGCCGTGGTCCTCGGCCTCGTCTTCACGCAGGTCGGCTTCCTGGGCCACGACGGCGGCCACCAGCAGATTGCCGCCAAGCGCAAGAACAACGACGTCGTCGCGCTGATCGCCGGCGATCTGCTGATCGGTCTGTCGATCAGCTGGTGGGTGAGCAAGCACAACAAGCACCACGCCAACCCGAACAAGGAGCATCACGATCCGGATATCGGCGAGGGCGTGCTCGCCTTCACCACCGGCGCGGTCGCTCGCCGCTCCGGCGGCGTCGGGCGATGGATCACCCGGTTCCAGGCCTACCTCTTCTTCCCCCTGCTGACGCTCGAGGGCTTCAACCTGCACGTCGCGAGCGTGCTGCACCTGCGCAAGGCCAAGCGCGACCGCGCCCGAACCATCGAGCTGCTGCTCTTCACCACGCACTTCGCGGCCTACCTCGGCGGCATCCTGCTGGTGCTCTCACCGGTCAAGGCTCTGGTCTTCATCGCGATCCACCAGGGCGTGTTCGGTCTCTACATGGGATGTTCGTTCGCGCCGAACCACAAGGGCATGCGGATCATCGGCGCCGACGAATGCGTCGACTTCCTGCGTCGCCAGGTGCTCACGTCCCGCAACGTGAAGGGCGGCTGGTTCACCGATCTGCTGCTCGGTGGACTGAACTACCAGGTCGAGCACCACCTGTTCCCGAACATGCCGCGGCCGTCGTTGCGCAAGGCGCAGCGGATGGTGAAGTCGTACTGCGAGGAACACTCCATCGACTACACCGAGACGAGCCTGTTCGGCTCGTACGCAGCCGCGCTGTCCTACCTGCACGAGCTCGGCGCGCCGCTGCGTCCCGGGTCGCAGCGGGTACTGACTTCGGGCTAGTGGAGCAGCTCCGCACCAGCCGGATCGACCGGTAGCACCAGTCCGGTCCAGTGGGCCGGGCCGGCTGCCAGGATCTCGGCCGCCTCCACCTCACCTCGCGCCAGCACGAGGACTGTGGGGCCGGCGCCGGAGATCACCGCGGCGTGGCCGGCGCTGCGTAGCTCGCCGACCAGAGACGCGCTGTCCGGCATGGCCGGCTCCCGATAGGACTGGTGCAGCCGGTCCTCAGTCGCGTCCAGCAATGCCTGCGGCGTCCCGGTCAACGCGGCCACGAGCAGCGCCGAGCGGCCGGCCGCGAACGCGGCATCGGCGTGCGGAATTGTGTCCGGCAGCAGCCCGCGAGCCAACTCGGTGGACGCCGTGAAGGGTGGGATCAGCACGACCGGCACGATCGCCGGGTCGACGTCACGACGCACGGCGCGGGCGGTGCCGCGGACCCAGGCGATCGTGAGCCCGCCGAGCAGGCACGGCGCGACGTTGTCGGGATGGCCTTCGATGTCGGCGGCCAGCGCGAGGACCTCTCCGGCCGGGAGGCGGACGGCCCCGTCCACGACCAGAGCCCGGGCCAGCAGGATTCCGGCGACGATCGCGGCCGCGGACGAGCCGAGGCCACGACTGTGCGGGATGCGGTTGTGGCATTCGATGGCGAGACCGCCTGGTTCGGCCCCGAGCACGGTAAAGGTGCGCCGCATCGCGCGGAGCACCAGATGCGATTCGTCCCGCGCAACGAGATCCCGGCCCTCACCGTGCACGTCGACCGTCAGGCCATCCTCGATCACCTGCGCGCTCACCTCGTCGTGCAGCGCAAGAGCGAGGCCGAGCGCGTCGAACCCTGGTCCGAGGTTGGCGCTGGTGGCCGGCACGCGCACCCGAACCGGCCCTGGGACGAGCCCGCTCAACCGACTACCAGGCCGAGGGCCTCGGCCGCCGCGTGTCCGTCGATGGGGACGGTGATCGGCTTCGGCGCCCCGGAGATCGCCCACTCCGGATCCTTGAGGCCGTTGCCTGTGACGGTGCAGACGACGGTCGACCCCTTCGCCAGCCGCCCATCGGCCGCGGTCGCGAGCAGCCCGGCGATGCTCGCCGCCGAGGCCGGCTCGACGAACACGGCCTCGCGACGGGCAACGAGGCGGTAGGCCTCGAGGATCTGCTTGTCGGTGACCGCGTCGATCAGTCCGTCGGACTCGTCGCGCGCGCGCTCGGCGAACGTCCACGACGCCGGGTTGCCGATACGGATGGCGGTGGCGATCGTCATCGGCCGCAGTACGGGCGCGCCGGTGACGATCGGTGCGGCGCCGGCGGCCTGGAAGCCGAACATGCGCGGTGTGCCGGGCACGATGCCGTCGGCGGCGTACTCCTGGTAGCCCATCCAATAGGCGGTGATGTTGCCGGCGTTGCCGACCGGGATGCAGTGGACGTCGGGCGCGCGGCCGAGCACGTCGCAGATCTCGAAGGCGGCCGTCTTCTGCCCCTGCAGCCGGAACGGGTTGACCGAGTTCACGAGCGCCACCGGGTAGTCGACCGCGAGCTTGCGGGCCAGCTCGAGACAGTCGTCGAAGTTGCCGTCGACCTGCAGCAGCTTGGCACCGTGCACCAGCGCCTGCGCCATCTTGCCGAGCGCGATCTTGCCCTGCGGCACCAGGACCGCGCACTGCATCCCGGCCCGCACGGCATACGCCGCCGCGCTGGCCGAGGTGTTGCCGGTCGACGCGCAGATGACCGCCTTCGCACCATCTTCGGCCGCCTTCGAGATGGCCATCGTCATGCCGCGGTCCTTGAACGACCCGGTCGGATTGGCGCCCTCGACCTTCAGATACACCTCGCAGCCGGTGAGCTCGGACAGCGTCCGCGCGGGCACGAGCGGCGTCCCGCCCTCGAACAGGGTGACGACGGGCGTCCGGTCGGTGACCGGCAACCGGTCGCGGAAGGCGTTGATCACCCCCGGCCAGTACCTGCTTGCGTCAGTCACCGGGCATTCCTTCGACGCGCAGCACGCCGGCGGCGCGCCGGACGAACGGCATCCCCGCGAGCTTCTGCACGGTGGCGTTGAGCGCGGCGTCGGTGGCCGAGTGGGTGACCAGGACGAGGGTCGCGGCGTCGCCCCGCCCTTCCTGACGGACGGTCTGGATGCTGACCCCTTGCTCCGCGAACGCCTGGGCAGCGCCGGCGAGCACGCCGGGTTGGTCGTTCACGTCGAGCGCGACGTGGTAGCGCGTGAGGACCTCACCCATCGGCTGGACAGGGAGGTCGGCGTAGGCGCTCTGCCCCGCGCCACGACTGCCGCTGACCCGGTTGCGGGCAACGGCGACGAGGTCGCCGAGCACTGCACTGGCGGTCGGCGCGCCGCCGGCGCCCCGGCCGTAGAACATCAGCGAACCGGCGGCCTCGGCCTCGACGAAGACCGCGTTGAAGGCGTCGCCGACGCCGGCGAGCGGGTGCGCCCGCGGGATCATCGCCGGATGGGTGCGGACCGACACGCGCTCGGCGCCGTCCGCGCTCTGCACCCGCTCGCAGATCGCGAGCAGCTTGACGGTGCAGTCGATCGCCTTGGCGCTGGCGATGTCTGCGGCGGTCACCTCGCCGATGCCTTCGCGGTGAACGTCGGACATCGTCACGCGCGTATGGAACGCGAGACCGGCCAGGATCGCCGCCTTCGCCGCGGCGTCGTAGCCGTCGACGTCGGCGGTGGGGTCGGCCTCGGCGTAGCCGAGCGCGGTGGCCTCGGCCAGCGCCTCGTCGAAGCCGGCGCCCGTGGCGTCCATGCGCGAAAGGATGAAGTTCGTCGTGCCGTTGACGATGCCCATGACGCGGGTGATCCGGTCGCCGGCGAGCGACTCTCGCAGCGGGCGGAGCAGCGGGATGGCGCCGGCCACAGCGGCTTCGTAGTAGAGGTCGACGCCCGCCCTCGCCGCAGCATCGTGCAGTGTCGCCCCGTCGTCGGCGAGCAGCGCCTTGTTGGCGCTGACGACGCTCTTTCCGCCGTTCAAGGCGGCCAGTAGCAGCGTGCGGGCCGGTTCGATGCCCCCGATCACCTCGACGACGAGATCGACGTCGTCGCGCGCGACGAGCGCCGCCGCGTCGGTTGTCAGCAGGTCGGCGGGTACGTCGGTGTGCCGAGCCGGACGGCGGACCGCGATACCGGCGAGCTCGAGCGGCGCGCCGATCCGGGCGGCGAGGTCGCGGGACTGCTCGTCCAACAGGCGGACGACCTGCGACCCGACGACACCGCACCCGAGCAGCGCGACTCTCAATGCCGGCCTACTCACCGCTTTCCACCTTTGAGCGCCCCTTTTCGCGGGCGTCAGGGGCGCTGAAAGGTGCAAAGCCGGGGTCGAGGCGGAGGAGGTCGTCCTCGGTTTCGCGGCGGACGATCACCTGGGCGTCGCCGTCGCGGACGGCGACCACCGGCGGGCGCGGGACGTGGTTGTAGTTGCTGGCCATGCTGCGGCAGTAGGCGCCGGTGGCCGCGACCGCGAGCAGATCGCCGGGGCGGATGTCGCCGGGCAGCCAGGTGTCGCGCACCACCACATCACCGCTCTCGCAGTGCTTTCCCACAACGCGGGCCACCGTCGCCGGTGCGGTGGACTCCCGGTTGGCCAGCACGCAGGTGTAGTCGGCGTCGTAGAGGGCGGTGCGGATGTTGTCACTCATGCCGCCGTCGACGGATACGTACTTTCGGGTATGGCCACCATCGAGCGTGACGTCCTTGATGGTGCCGACCTCGTACACCGTGACCGCGCTCGGCCCGACGATTGCTCGCCCCGGCTCCACCGACAGCCGCGGCATCCGTAGCCCGACGCTCGCGCACTCCACTTCGACGATCCCGCTGAGCCGCTCGAGGGTCTGCTTGGGTGACTCCGGGTCGTCGCCGGTCACGTAGGCGATGCCGAGCCCGCCTCCGAGGTTGATCTCGTCGAGTTGGATGCCGTGCACGTCGCGGATCGTCGCCGCCAGCCCCACGACGCGGTGCGCGGCTACCTCGAAGCCGGCCGTCTCGAAGATCTGTGAGCCGATGTGTGAGTGCAGCCCGGCGAGTTCGAGCGACGGCAGCGCCAGCGCAGCCGAAACCGCCCGCGCCGCCGAACCGTCCCGCAGCGAGAAGCCGAACTTCTGATCCTCATGGGCGGTGGCGATGAACTCGTGGGTGTGCGCCTCGACGCCGACGGTCACCCGGATCAGCACCCGCTGCCGGACACCGGCCGCGGCGGCGATCTCGGCCAACCGATCGATCTCGGTGAAGGAGTCGAGGATGACGTGGCCGACGCCGGCCGACGCGGCGCGCGTGAGTTCAGCGACGGACTTGTTGTTGCCGTGCACCGCGATCCGCTCGGGCGGGAACTGGGCCGCCAGCGCGACCGCCAGCTCCCCGCCGGTGCACACGTCCAGCCCGAGGCCTTCCTCGGCGATCCAGCGGGCGACCGTGGTGCACAGGAAGGCCTTGCCGGCGTAGTAGACGTCGACGCCGTCGAAGGCCGCGGTGTACGCGCGGGCCCGGCTGCGTAGATCGTTCTCGTCCAGGAAGAGCGCCGGTGTGCCGTGCTCGGCCGCCAGCTCGGTCACCGGCGCGCCGCCGACGTGCAGCACGCCGTCGACCCGACGCGCCGACGTCGGCCAGATCGCCGGATCCAGCGCGTTGGGATCGACCGGGGCGCTGGACGGGTGCGGGTCGGGCAGCACGTCGCCGTGTCGCGGACCGGCCGGGTGGGCGTTTCTCGACATCGGTCGTTACATCCGCTCGGGAGCGTGGACGCCGAGCAACTGCAGGCCGTTCGCGAGGACGATGCGCGTCGCCTCGTTGACCCAGGCGCGGGTGCGGTTGACGTCGGTGATCTCGCCGTCGCCGGACGGAATGATCCGACAGTTGTCGTACCAGCGGTGATAGGTGCCGGCGAGGTCCTCGAGATAGCGGGCGACCCGATGGGGCGCGCGCAGTTCGGCGGCCGTGGCGATCACCCGCGGGAAGTCGCCGAGCGCGGTGAGCAGCGCGGCCTCGTACGACGAGGTCAGCAGGTCGGGCGCGAAGACGTCGAGGCCGATGCCGACGTCGGCGGCGTTGCGTTTCGCGTTGCAGGTGCGGGCGTGCGCGTACTGCACGTAGTACACGGGGTTGTCACTGGACGCCCGGGTGATCTCGGCGATGTCGAGGACGAGCGGAGTGTCCGCGGACCACCGCGCGAGCGAGTAGCGGCCCGCGTCGACGCCGACCAGGTCGACGAACTCGTCCAGGGTGATGAGCGTGCCGGCCCGCTTGGACAGCCGGACCTCCTCGCCGTCGCGGACGAGCTTGACCAGCTGGCCGATCAGCACATCGATCGTCTGGTCGGGATCGTCGCCGGCGCAGGCAACGATGGCCCGCAGCCGTCCGACGTAACCGTGGTGATCGGCGCCCAGCATGTAGACGCAGCGGTTGAAGCCGCGACCCCGCTTGTCGAGGTAGTACGCGGCGTCGGCCGCGAAGTAGGTCTTCTCGCCGTTCGAGCGGACGAGCACGCGGTCCCTGTCGTCGCCGAAGTCGGTGGTCCGCAGCCAGACCGCGCCGTCCTGATCGAACACATGCCCTTGCTCGCGCAGCCGGCCGAGCGCCGCCTCGACCGCGCCGCTCTCGTGCAGCGTCCGCTCGGAGAACCAGACGTCGAAGTGCACGCCGAACCGAGCCAGGCTGGTCCGCAGGCCCTCGACCATCAGGTCCTCGCCGACCGACCGGAAGACTCCGAGCGCCTCGGCCTCGGGCAGCGCGAGCACGTCGGGCTGTAGCTCGACGACCTGCTTGGCGACGTCGAAGACGTAGTCGCCGTGGTACCCGTCCTCAGCGACTTCCCGGCCCTGCGCAACGGCGAGGAGCGAGGCTGCGAACTTGTCCATCTGCGCGCCGTAGTCGTTGATGTAGTGCTCGGCGGCGACCTCGGCGCCCGCGGCCTGAAGCAGGCGGCGCAGGCTGTCGCCCAACGCGGCCCACCGGGTGTGGCCGAGATGCACGGGGCCGGTGGGATTGGCCGAGACGAACTCGAGGTTGATCCGCTGCCCAGCCAGCTCGTTCGAGCGCCCGAAGGACGCCCCGGCTTCGACGATGTCATGCGCCACGGCGCCGAGCGACGCGGCGGCCAAACTGATGTTCAGGAAACCCGGGCCTGCGACGTCGACCTTGGCTATCCCCTCCGCGTCGCGCAGCCGCGCGGCGATCGCCTCGGCGACCATTCGGGCCGGCTGACCGGTCGGCTTGGCCAGACGCATCGCGACATTGGTCGTGTAGTCGCCGTGCTCGGGGTTCTTCGGCCGTTCAATGACGACCTGAAAGGGAATCGTGACTTCCAAGCCGCTGTGGACGACGGCGTCCCTCACGACACGGTTCAAGTCATCAGGGGTCACCGGGCAATCTTAGTGGCGCCCGGTGGGCGGTTTCGCGCGCGGGAGAACGCTTTCACCGCGCCGCACAGGCTCGCACAGGACGGACCCATCGACCGGCACCTACACTTGCGGGTCGGACGTGCCGTCCCATGACCGTTCCCGATCGCAGAAGGCAGGCCCATGGCCCAGCGCAAGTCGCCCCCGCCGGGGAAACCAACCTCGAAGAAGGGCACCACGCGGCCGGCCGGCAAGCCGGGCGGCGCCACCTCGTCCTCGTCCTCGTCCTCGTCCTCGTCCGCGGCGAAGGCGGGCGGGGCCAAGGCGGCCACTGACCGCAGACCCCCCGCCGGTGGCAGGGGACCGGCCGGCAAGCTTCCCGCCCGCAAGGGCAAGTCGATCGTCAACCAGAAGCAGACGCCCTGGGGGCTGATCGCTGCTGCGACCGCGGTCGTGGTGTTCGCCGCCGCGGTGATCATCGCCGTGGTCGCCACGCACAAGTCGAGCACCGACGCCGGCAGCAGCAACGGAACGGCGGCCACGAACGGCGGCCAGACGGTCGACAAGAGCGACGCGTACCGCCAGCCCGAACTCGCGGCCGCGAAGGCGATCAGCGGAGTGACCTACCGCGTCGAGGGGCAGCACAACCACAAGGAAGGTCACCTCACGTACGACTCGTCCCCGCCGGTCGGCGGTGACCACAGCCAGTACTGGGCCGACTGCACCGGCACCGTCTACGACAAGGCCATCGCCAACGAGAACGCCGTGCACATGCTCGAGCACGGCGCGATCTGGATCACCTACAACGCGAACACCCTGCCCGCGGCCCAGCTGACGGAGCTGAAGAGCTACGTGTCCGGCGTCGACCGGTTGGCGCTGTCGCCCTATCCGAACCTGAAGGCACCGATCTCGCTGCAGTCGTGGGGTTACCAGCTGTTCGTCGACAAGGCGTCCGACCCGCGAATCGCGCAGTTCATCTCGACGCTGAAGTACAACCAGAAGACGACGCCGGAGTACGGGGCCACCTGTGCCCAGGCCTCGTTCAAGCAGCACCCGAGCACCTTCGGAAACCCGCTGTGGACACCGGCCACCGGGTAGCCGAGCGCGGCTCCGGGAGCGTCGACCCGGCGGGCGAGCCGGCCGACGGCGCACCGGTCACTGCCGGCGGGACCGGACTGCGGCGGACCCTCATGGCGGTCATCGCCGTGGCGGTTGTCGCCCTGGCCGGGACGGTCGGCTGGGTGATCGGCGACCGGTCGTCCTCGTCCAGCACGCCCGCCGCATCCGCGGTCGACATCGGCTTCGCGCAGGACATGGCGACCCATCACATCCAGGCCGTCACCATGGCCGGTTACGAACGCGACTACACCAGCGACAGCGGGCTCAAAGTGCTGGCGTTCGACATCGAGAGCTCGCAGGAGTTCCAGGTCGGGCAGATCCAGGGCTGGCTCGATCAGTGGGGGCAGACGCGCAACAACCCCCATCCGATGGCCTGGATGGGCGATCAGCACATGACCATGGGACCCGACGGGCTGATGCCCGGCATGGCCACCCCGGCGCAGATGAACAAGCTGGAGTCCCTTCACGGCAAGGCGCTCGACATCCTGTTCCTGCAACTGATGATCCATCACCACCAGGGCGGGCTACCGATGGCGAGGTACGCCGTCGCCCACGCGACGGAGCCCTTCGTGCGGGCGATGGCCGGACAGATCGTCAGCTCTCAGAGTTCGGAGATCATCCTGATGGAGCAGACGCTGCGCAAGCTCGGCGGTACGCCGCTGCCCGAGCCGGCCTCGTAGCCGCTGCAGCTGGGATCGCTGCGCGCCCTGCTCTTCCCCGCAGCTGACCGCTTATCTGGTGCTCTTCCCCGCAGCTGACCGGTTATCCGGTGCTCGACCGGTCAGCTGCGGGGAAACGCAAGAGGTCAGCCGAGGCGGAGCCCGGTGACCGGGTTGAAGACGTGCGCCTCGTCCTGGCGGAAGCTCATCTGCACCTGGTCGCCGATCGACGGCGTGCCGCGGCCGTCGAAGCGCACGACAAGGTGCTTGTCCGCGATGCTGTCGTCTCCCGGCAGCGTGCCGTAGACGTAGGCGTCGGCGCCGAGCTCCTCGACCAGCGCCACGGTCAGGGTGAGCTTGGCGCCCTTGCTCATGTCGGAGCCGGTGGCCTCGGCGGTGAACGACTCGGGGCGCAGGCCGAGGGTTACCTCGTCGATGTTCGCCTCGGTGGCCGCGGACAC